>RZYG01000093.1 GCA_009930415.1 Spartobacteria bacterium
ACCAGCGTCCGGAACGCGTCCTCGCGTCCCGCGCGCACCTGCGCCATCAGGGCGAAGTCGTCGGTTTCGGGCTGGACGGAATCGGACATGAACAGGCATTCTTGGACCAGTTTCGCGGAAAAGAAAAGCCTTTTGGCAAACGGTGGTCGCGGCGGAAAATCGGCGTGAACCGCCGGCGCCCAAGCGGCGTTTATACAGGATTGAAACTCGGATTTCGGAAAGGAAACGCGGCATGAAAAAGAGTTTGGCGGGAATCGTGGCGGGGGCGTTGTTCGCGGGCGCGGCGTGGGGCGGCGTGCCGGCGGAACTGGAAGCGGAAGCGCGCGCCGCGGCGGCGAAAGGCGCGGCGTGGCTGGCCGCACAACAGCAGGCCGGCGGCCATTGGGCGCTGGCGGATTCGCCCGCGCTGACGGGCCTGGCGATGTGGGCGCTGCAGAAGACCGATCCGGCCGCGCACCGGTCCGCGATCGACCGCGCCCTGGTGTTCATCCTGACGAGCGTGCAGGAAGACGGGTCCATCTGGCGGCAGCCGTCGGTGCAGCGCAAGGGCGGGGGACTCGCGAACTACAACACGGCGCTGTGCATGACCGCGCTGCATGCGCTGGGCCGGCCCGAGCTGGTGCCGGTGATCCAGAACGCGCGCACCTATCTCGCGAAAATGCAGTACGACGGCGGCGGGGCCTACGGCGGCGGCATGGGCTACGACGCCGACCAAGGGCGGCCCTACGCCGATCTCTCCAATTCCTACGTGGCCTACGAAGCCATGCGCCTCACGCAGGACGTCGAGGATCTGCGCGCCGCCGGCGAACCCAAAGCCGACCTCGATTGGCAGGCCGCGCAGTCGTTCCTCGCCCAGGTGCAGAACCTGCCCGGCGTGAACACGAATGCCTACCTGAGCGAAAGCGCCGCCGACCGCGGCGGCTTCGCCTACACCCCCGGCGCGGGCCCCGCGACCACCAACGCCGAAGGCAAGGTCGCGCTGCGCTCCTACGGCAGCATGACCTACGCCGGCCTCCTCGCGCTGATCTACGCGCAGGTGGACGCGCAGGACGTCCGCGTGCAGTCCGCCAAGGACTGGGCCAGCCGCCACTGGACGCTCGACGAAAATCCCGGCCTGGGCGCCGAAGGCCTGTACTACTTCTTCAACGTCCTGACCAAGAGCCTCGCCGCCGCCGGCGACGAAACGCTGGCGCTGCCCGACGGCCGCACCGTCGTCTGGCGCGAGGAAGTCGTCCGCAAGCTCCTCGCCCTGCAACGGCCCGACGGCTCCTGGTTCAACGACAACAACCGCTGGTGGGAAGCCGACCCCAACCTCGTGACGGCCTACACCCTGCTCGCGCTGGCCACCGCGCTGGAATAACCTGCGCACTCTCCGCAAAGCGGGAAATCGCAGCTCGTTCCCAGAAAGATCGGTCTCATCCGTCGGATCCGACGGATGGACACCCGCCGCATCTACCGCTTGAACTGGGCGAGGAAGGCTTCGAGCTGGGCGTTGCCGGGGGCGCCGGGAGCGAACCAGGAATGGTCGCTGTGGGCGCCGGCGAGCAGGACGAACGTCTTGGGGCTGGCGGCCGCGCCGTGGAGCAGGCGGCCGCTCTGGAAGGGCACGGTCTGGTCGGTCGGACTGTGGCCGAACAGCTTGGGCATTCCCGCCAGCGCGGCGACCTTGGGGCCGGAATCGTAGGCCTCGGACAGCAGCCGGTCGAACGGCAGATTCGGATAGAACCGGCGGGCGAGATCCGCCGTGGACAGGAACCCGCCGTCCACGATCAGGCCCGCCACGGGGCGATCCTGCGCGAGCTGGACGGCGACGGCCGCGCCGAGAGAATGGCCGTAGACGAGGATGGGCCGCTTTTCGCTCATGGCCTTGGCGGCGTCGAACGCCGCGCGCGCGTCCGCGTAGATGCCTTTTTCGCTGGGCCGGCCGGCGCTGGCGCCGTAGCCGCGGTAGTCCCACAGCAGCAGGTTGAAACCGCGCCGGAAGAATTCGGGGGCGAGCACGGCGACGTCGCCGACGTTGACGGCGTTGCCGTGGCAGAAGACGACGGTGCCGCGCGGGTGGTTCGCCGGAATCCACCAGCCGGCCAGCGGCGTGCCGTCGGCCGCGTTGAACTGCACGTCCTGGTAGCGCAGCGAATGCTGGGCCGGCGTGGCCGCGATCTCCGCGACGGGATGGTAGAGATGGCCGCGCTCGAACCGGCGCAGCCAAATCCAGCCGGAAATCCCCGCCGCGAGCAGCAGGAACGAAATGGACAGCAGAACTTTCTTCATCCCGCCGATAGTTCCAGATTTTTCGGGAAAGTCGCGAGGATTCTGCAACCGGTTTTCGTGACGACCACCGTGTCTTCGATCCGCACGCCGCCGATGCCGGGGTAATAGAGTCCCGGCTCGACGGTGAGCACGTGGCCCGCGGCGATCCGTCCGGGCTCGTGGCGCAGGCCGGGCGATTCGTGGATGTCGAGGCCCACGCCGTGGCCAACGCTGTGGATGAAGCCGCTTTCCCGGCCGGGCGGCGAAAGCTTCGCCGGAAAACCCGCTTTCCGGAAATAGTCTTCCACGGCGAGCTGCACCGCGCGCGATTCCACGCCGGGCCGCACCAGCGCCAGCGCGAGCCGCTGCGCGCCGCGCACGGCGCGGTGCATGCGCCGCACTTGTTCGCTCGCGCGGCCGCGCACCACCGTGCGCGTGACGTCGCCCCAGTAGCCGGTCGTCTTGTCGCGCGGAAAGATATCCAGCACGATCGGCACGCCCGCGCGCAACGGGCCGGAACCGACGTCGTGCGGGCGCGCGCCCTGCGGGCCGACCGCGACGATGGTGCCGTCGGCCGTGCAGTTGCGCGCGAGCAGTTCGCGCTCGATGAGCGCCTTCAGATCTTCCGACGAAAAGATTTTTCCGTTGCGCCTCAGGACGCCGCTTTTCGACACGTCCGCGGCGCGCAGCGCGCGGACCGCGGCGCGCAGCGCGGCGATGGCGGCGCGCTGCGAGCGCGCAAGGCACGCGATTTCGCGCGGCGTCTTGACCGCGCGCTGCGGAAACGCGGGAGCGTCGGTCAACCTCACCTTCACGCCGCCGCGTTCGAGTTCGCGCGCGACGCCCAGCGGAAAATACGGCCCCGCCTGCACGGCGCGCACGCCGAGCGTTTGCGCGAGCGCCAGCATCTGCGCGCCCAGCGTGCGCCGCCGCGGCGCGGCGTCCGCGAACAGTTCCGCGGGGGTGTGGAGGATCGCGCGCGGGCAGGTTTTGCGGGCCCGGGCCGCTTCCAGGGCCGAAATCGCCAAATGGAGCCGTCCGCGGGCGTCCACGAGCAGTCCGAAAGGGTCCGTCGCGGCCAGTCCCGTGGCGTAGCGGACGTCGTTTTCCTCCATGCCGGTGGCCACCAAAACGCGGGGGGTTGTGGATTTGTTCATGTTTTAAGGATTTCCCTTTCCAAGAGGGCTGTGAATGGACGGATTTTCAACGGATTTGAGGCCCTTTTCAATCCAAAAACATCTTGTCAACGGGAGAAGCGTCCATTCCTGAACAAATTTGCGTCCTACTACATGTGGGCAGGCTGAAGATCGTTTTGTCCATATGATGGTGGGTTGAAGAAATAACGTAGGAATCTTCCGGATGGGTCTTGCCCGATCCGGGAGGGACGACTATGGTCGAAACCGATTTCGGAACCGAGGACCCGGAAGCGGCTGTGCACAAGCTGTGGATAAGTGGTCCGAAGGCCCTGTCCACCGAGTCGAAATGCGGCCGGCGGACGGGTGAAAACGCAGGTGAAATTTGGGTTGTGCCGAGGGCGCCGGCCGTGAGAGACTGGCGGACCGAGGCGGGAAGAGGATTTTTCGTGGAAACGAGCAAGGCAAAACAGATCTGGGCGCAAGCGTGCGAATACCTGTCGGCCGCGGTGTCGGCGGACGTTTTCCACCGCTGGATCGGGGTGATCGAAGCGGTGGGGGACGACGGGGCGGGGCAGCTGACCTTGGCCGTGCCGAACGGGTTCTACCAGGACTGGCTCGAAGAGCATTACCTGCCGCTGATCCGCACGGCGCTCGGCGCCTCGGGCCACGAGAACGTGGCGATCGTCTTCGTGGTGGACGGCACGCGCCCGGCGCCGGAAGCGCCGGTGCCCGCGCCGGACGAGAAGGAACCCCCGAAGCGCCGGACGCTGAAGACCTGCAATCTGGGCATGCCGCTCAACCCGCGGCACACCTTCGAGAATTTCGTCGTCGGGCCGTCGAACACCTTCGCGCACGCCGCGGCGCTGGCGGTGGTGGAAGCGCCGGGCCGGGCGTACAACCCGCTGTTCATCCACGGGGGCACCGGGCTGGGCAAGACGCATCTGATCCAGGCCATGGGCCAGGCGCTGCTCAAGCGCGGCAAGGGCACGGTCTGCTACACCACCTGCGAGACGTTCACCAACGAATTCATCCAGGCCCTGCAGCAGCACGAACTGGCCGCGTTCCGCAAGAAATACCGGCACATCGACCTGCTGCTGATCGACGACATCCATTTCCTCAGCAACAAGGAAAGCACGCAGGAAGAATTCTTCCACACCTTCAATTCGCTGCATCAAAACGGCAAGCAGATCGTGATGACCAGCGACCGGCCCATCGGCGAGATCGCCAACCTCCAGAAGCGCCTCGTCTCGCGCTTCGAGTGGGGCCTGGTGACGGAAATGGAGATGGCGGACCTCGAAACCCGCGTGGCCATCCTGCGGCGCAAGCGCGAGCAGATGGGCATCCAGCTGCCCGACGATTCGCTCTTCTTCATCGCCGAGCACGTCCGCTCGAACATCCGCAAGCTGGAAGGCTCGCTGCTGCGCGCGGCGTCCTACGCCTCGCTGACCCGCAAGCCGCTGACGACCGAGGCGCTCGAATACCTCCTGCGCGACACGATCGAGCAGGAAAACCAGACGGCCCTGACGATCGAAGGCATCCAGCGCATGGTGGCGGAATACTACGACATCCGGCTCGGCGACATGACCAGCAAGCAGCGGCCGAACAACATCGCCTTCCCGCGCCAGATCGCCATGTACCTGTGCCGCGAACTGACCGAGCAATCGCTGCCGTCCATCGGCAACGCCTTCGGCCGGAACCACGCCACGGTCCTGCACGCCCACCGCACCGTGGGCGCCAAGATGAAGCTGGATTCCGGCTTGCGCCAGACCATCCTCTCGCTCCAGCAGCGCCTCGGAGGCGTGGTCGCCCCTTCGTGAAAAGGAGCGGATGCTTTTCTCCGGCCAACGAACGTTTTCCGGCGGCCCGGCGGGGCTGTGGAAAACCCGGGGACAACCGTTCGGCGGCCTGTGGACAAGCGGCCGGGAATTGTGGAGAAGTGCGGGTTGTTGCGGTTGGGCACAGACCGGGGGGGGCGGTTGTCGACAAGCCGGAGGGCCTCGCCAGGCCCGTCGGCGCGATTCTTTTCTTGATGTCCACAGTGTCCACAGGACATACTGATAAGACTGATTTAAACTTAACTATGAAGAAGACAGCAGGCAGCGCGGAGGCGGCATGAAAATCAAAGTGAACAAAGAGGCGATGATCGACTCCCTCCAGAAGGTCCAATCGGTCATCAACCCCCGCAATGCCCTTCCGGTGCTCTCCAACGTCCTCATGAAGGCCCAGAAGGGCAAACTCGAGATCACCGCCACCGACATGTCCCTGACCGTGCGGGCCACCCTGGACGCCGACGTCGCCGAACCCGGCACGACGACCCTCCCCGCCAAGCGCATCTTCGGCGTGTTCCGCGAACTGAGCGTGGACGACGCCGAGATGGAAGTCAGCGACCAGAACGTGGCCTCCATCCAGGCCGGCAGCTCCTATTTCCGGATCCACGGCATTTCCGAAGCCGACTATCCGAACTTGCCCGAAATGGCCGACCCGAAGGTCTACGTCGTCGACCAGGCCGCGTTCCGCAACATGCTCAAGCTGACGTCCTACGGCGCGTCGGTGGATGCCAACCGCCCGTTGCTCAACGGCGTGCTCCTGAGCTTCAAGGCCGGCAAGCTCAGCGTGGTGGCGACCGACAGCCGCCGGCTCGCGCTGGTCGAGCACGAGGTCGAATTCCCGGCCGACGCCGAAATGGACCTGATCGTGCCCCTGAAGACGGTCGAGGAACTGCTGCGCACCCTCGGCGAGGCCGGCACCGTGAAGATCCTGGCCACCCCGAAGCAGATCGCCTTCGAATTCGATCGCGTCCTGATCGTCTCCAAGCTGGTGGAAGGCACGTATCCCAACTTCCGCCAGGTGATTCCGCAGGCGAACGGCGAGCGCGTCGCCATGGAGCGCGAAACCCTCCTCACCGCCGTCCGGCGCACCTCCCAGCTCGTGATCGACGCCGTCTCGGGCGTCAAGCTCACCTTCACCAAGAACCGCCTCGAAATCCTGGCCACCGCGCCGGAGATCGGCGAAGCCCGCGAGACCATGGACGTCAAATACAACGGTCCCGACATCGCCATTTCCTTCAATCCCGCGTTCCTGATGGACCCTTTGAAGGCGCTGACGACCGACGAGGTCTATCTGGACCTGCTCGACGACACCAGCCCGGGCGTGTTGCGGTCCTCGATCAGCTTCGTCTACGTCCTGATGCCCATCCGGGTCAGCTGAGCGGAAAGCGAACGGCGCCATCGTGGGGCTTCTCCCCGGAACGACGAAAGCCGCCTTTCCAGGCGGCTTTTGCGCCATGGTTGCCCGACTAGGATTTGAACCTAGACAAACAGCTCCAGAGGCTGCTGTGCTACCGTTACACCATCGGGCAGGCGATGACGAAAACGCGAGAAAGGTACTTTTTTTGGGCGTGAAGTCAAGCCCCGCCGCCGAAATCGGCGGACGGGGCCGGAAATGAAGCGGACATGAGCGATTTCCAAAAGGACAACGTCGCGCTGATGTGCGACATCGGCGAACTGGTCGGTCTCTTCGACTTCGAGACCGGCCTCGACGCGTTCCTCGCGAAGGCCGTGTCCACCGTGGCTTGGCACATGCGCGCCGCCGTCTGCTCGATCTATCTGTACCAGGCCGAAACCCAGGAACTGGTCTTGCGCGCCAACCAGGGGTTGAATCCGGACCTCGTCGGCCGCCTCCGCCTGAAGATCGGGGAGGGCGTCACCGGCATGACCCTCAAGGACATGCGGCCGATCTGCGAGGCGCGCGCCACCGACAATCCCCACTACAAGCACGTCCCGGGCAGCCGCGAAGAACAGTTCGTCTCCTTCCTGGCCGTGCCCATCCTGCGCAAGATGAATCCGGTCGGCGTCATCGCCGTCCAGGATCCCCAGTGGAACTATTTCACCCCCAACGACGTCCAAGCCCTCCAGGTCATTTCCTCCCAGCTCGCCGGCGTCATCGAAAACGCCCACCTGCTCCTGAAACTGCGCGGCGCGGAAGCCGAACCGGCCCCGGCGCCGGCGGCGGGATCCGATGCGGAATTCGGCGCGGGCACCCATTGCGTGCGCGGGCAGGGGGCCTCCAACGTCGTCGGCATGGGGCTGTCCACCCGCATCGGCCAGTATCTGCTGAAAGATGGCGATGGCGCCGCCTGCCCGCTGGGCCTGACCCAAGCGGACTTCGATCGCGCCCTGGCCGCCACCGAGCGCCAGCTCCTCGAACTGCAGCGGCGCCTCGAGGACAAGCTCCACGACGCGGCCTCCATGATTTTCGGCGCCCACGTCCTGATGCTCAAGGACGAAGCCTTCTCCGGCGAGATCCGCGACCAGATCCGCGCCGGCAAGAATCCCTGGGCCGCCATCCTCGACGAAGTCCGCCGCTATGCCGACCTCTTCGCCCACAGCCCCAATCCCTCCCTGCGCGAGAAGGTCCTCGACGTCGAAGACCTCGGCCACCGGCTGCTCCACAACCTGTCCGCGCCGACGCTGGAAAGCAATGGCCCGGACTATACCGGCCAGATCATCATCGCCGAAGAACTCCTGCCCTCCGACATCCTCAAGCTGTCCGCGGAAGGCGCCGCGGGGCTGGTGCTGCTCGGCGGCGGCCAGCATTCCCACGTCGCCATCCTCGCGAAGGCTCTCCAGATCCCGCTCGTCATCGCCGCCGACCAGCGCCTCCTGCGATTGCCGGAAAAAACCCCGGTGCTGCTCGACGCCAAGGAAGGCCAGATCGTCGTCCGCCCCGGCCCCGAAACCATCCAGACCATGCGCGAGATCATCCGTTCCCTGGCCGATTCCGAGCGGCTGGCCGGGCTGGTGAAGCCCGAAACCCGCACGCAGGACGGCGCGGAAATCCAGCTCCTGGCGAACCTGAATCTCGTGAGCGAACTCGACGTGGCCCTGCGCGTGAAGGCCAAGGGCATCGGGCTCTACCGCACCGAATTTCCCTTCATCGTCCGCAGCACCTTCCCGACGGAAGAAGAGCAGTACCAGGGCTACAGCCGGGTGCTGGAAAAAATGGAAGGCCGGCCCGTCGTGTTCCGCACGCTGGACGTCGGCGGCGACAAGGCCCTGTCCTATTTCCCCGTGGACCACGGCAACAACCCGTTCCTCGGGCTGCGGGCCCTCCGGTTCTCGCTGCGCAATCCGGCGATCTTCAAGCAGCAGCTCCGCGCGCTGCTCCGGGCCGCCCACGGCAATCCGCAA
Source organism: Spartobacteria bacterium (assembly GCA_009930415.1). GTDB lineage: Bacteria > Verrucomicrobiota > Kiritimatiellia > CAIQIC01 > Lenti-01 > Lenti-01. The sequence continues at coordinate 8,576 of RZYG01000093.1, forward strand.
GCCAAGGTCATGTTCCCGATGGTGGCCTCCCTCGACGAATTCCAGGCGGCGCGGAACCTGGCCGAGGCCTGCCGGCGCGAGTTGGAGCAGGAAGGCGTGCCCAACCGCATGCCCGAACTCGGCGTCATGATCGAACTGCCCTCCGCCGTGATGATGGCCGACGAACTGGCGGCCGAAGCCGATTTCCTCAGCATCGGCAGCAACGATCTGATCCAGTACCTGCTGGCCGTGGACCGCACCAACGACGACGTGGCCGATTGGTTCACCCCGTGGCATCCCGCCGTGCTGCGCGCCATGCACTGGATCGTCCGCGCCGCCGAAAAAGCCGGCAAGCCCATTTCCCTGTGCGGCAACCTCGGTTCGGATCCCCGGATGCTGCCGTTCCTCCTCGGCATCGGGCTGCGGACGCTGAGCATGGACCCGCTGGCCCTGCCGGCCGTGCAGCGCCAGATCGAGCGCATCGACCTGAACGCCGCCCGGGAACAGGCGCAGCGGATGCTGGCGTTCGGCCATACCGAACAGGTGGCGGAATTCCTGAAAACCAACGCGCCGGCGGGCTAGGCCCCATGCCGGCGATCCACAGTCGATATCGTTCCCCCGACGGGGTCGTCGGGGGCTCCAAAGACAGAGATCCGCTGGCTGTTTGGAGCCGGGACGACCTCGTCCCGGTTTTTCGTGCGGCGGCAAACCGGGTAGGCTTCACCTAGGCCCGCATGGACACGCTGTTCCACGGAGTTCTCGGCGCGACCTTGTGCAGCCGCACCGGGCTGGCCGGCGGCCGGCGCGGGCCCGGAAGCGACTTCAAGCGCCGGTGGCTTTTTTCCGACTGGACCCTCTGGGCGGCGTTTTTCTTCGGCATCTTTCCCGATCTGGCGTCGCTGGGCATCCACTTCATGATGGATGCGTTCGCCGGCAACGGCGTGCGCTGGCACGGCATTCCCGATTTCGTGTTTTTCCTCTACAACGTCACCCACAGCCTGCTGGGCATCGCCGTTTGCTATGGCCTGCTGGTCGCCTGGAAACGCGCCCTGTGGCTGCCGGCCCTGGCTTGGCCCGTCCACGTCCTGTCCGACGTGCCCACCCACGGCGACGGCCGGTTCATCACCCCCATCCTCTGGCCGTTTTCGGACTGGGGATTTTCGGGCTGGAGCTGGTGGGTCCATCCGCAGGTGTTCTTCGGCGGTTGGATTCTCGTCGCGGTGCTGTGGCTCCTCGTGATCGTCCTGCGGCTGACACGGAGGAAAACGTGAACTTGCCTGTTGCGCCCCCCCATGGCCTTGCGCCATGGGAGGCAAAGTTCGCTCCCCCACCACACAAGGTGGCGGGGCCCGCCCAAACCAATTGAACACTGGATATTGGAAATTGAAAGCGGCTGTCCCATGAACTTCCTCGACCTCGTCCGCCGCCGCCAAAGCACCCGGAAATACCTTCCCGGCCGGCGCATCCCGCGCGAAATCCTCGACCGCTGTCTCGAGGCGGCGCGGCTGGCGCCCTCCGCGTGCAATTCCCAGCCGTGGTCGTTCGTGGTGGTGGACGATCCGGCGCAGGTCCGCGCGCTCGCCGAAGCCGCCTGCTCCCATGCGCCCTACGGGATGAACCGGTTCGCCTTGGACGCCTCCGCGCTCGTCGCCGTGGTGACGGAGAAAATGAAACTCGCGGCGCGCCTCGGCGCGCACTTCCGCGGCGTGCAGTACAGCCTCGTCGATCTCGGCATCGCCGGCGAACACCTCGCGCTGCAAGCCGCGGAAGACGGCATCGCCAGCTGCTGGCT
>RZYG01000094.1 GCA_009930415.1 Spartobacteria bacterium
ACCTAAAGCCGGTAATGCGGATTGCGGGTAGGGCGAACCCTCTGGGTGAGCCGTTGTTTATCGAGATTCAATCGCTACATAAAAGGTGGATTCGCTTTAGCCCTGCGGCTGTCTGTGGCCGCGGTTCCCGTCTCGGCGGGCCTCCCGTTTGATCGCCGGACATGTTCTCGGCCATGCGGAGGTCAATAAACATCCTGGCGCGGGAAAATTGTCAAAGCCATCGAGATCGTTATTTTTATGTTAGGCGGCCTTTTGTTAGGCCATCGGCTGAAAAATAATAAGGTAAAACGGTTTATCCGGCGGCGTTTCCTATCTGATTGCCGCGGCTTGGGATGCGCGTAATTGGCTGGAAGCAAACGGGATTTGCGCAGGGAAATCGAACGAAAAAGGACTTGCAATCCGGATGCCGTGACATAGAGTTCGCGCAGATTTGCACCCCATGTCGGGGGGCAGGAAGATCAACAAACGTCCCGGCCCGCCCCGGGATCAGGAGCGAAGATGAAGAAGGAAGTCAAGAAAGCACCCGCCAAGAAGGCGGCCCCGAAAGCGGTCGCCGCCAAGAAGCCTGCGGTCAAGGCGACCGCCAAGCCCGCGCCGGCCGCGAAGAAGCCGCAACTCACGCCGGAGCAGCGCTACCAGATGATCCAGGATGCGGCGTACTACATCGCCGAGCGCCATGGATTCAACGGCGACAGCGCCTATTTCTGGTCGCTGGCCGAAGCCGAGATCAACGCGAAGTTGATCTGAGCCCGTTCCGATTCCGGAACGCGACGAACACGCCGCCGGTACGCCGGCGGCGTTTTTCTTTGCCGCGGTCCCGTCCGTTGCGCTACATTGTCTTCGCGTGGAGCGCAGCGGAATGGCCGCGCGAACCGCCCGGCGACAGAAAAGGAAACCCCGTGAAGCAAGCCGTCAACATCATGCCGTGTCTCGACATGCGCAACGGGCGCGTCGTCAAGGGAATCCATTTCGTGGATCTGGTCGATGCCGGCGATCCGGTGGCCTGCGCCACGGCCTACGAGGCCGACGGCGCGGACGAACTGGGATTCCTGGACATCACCGCGACGGTCGAACAGCGCCGCACGACCTTCGATGCGCTCCGGCGCGTGACCGCCGCCGTGAAGATTCCCGTGACGGTGGGCGGGGGCATCCGGACGCTGGCCGACGTGGAATCGGCGCTGGCGGCCGGCGCCAAGAAGGTGAGCATTTCTTCGGCGGCCTTCCGCAACCCGTCCTTCGTGGCGGAAGCGGTGAACACGTTCGGGGGCAAGTCCATCGTGGCGGCCATCGACGTGGACCGCAACGGAAAGGTGCCCTCGGAGCGCGAGGTCTATATCGACGGCGGCCGGACGGCGACGGGCGTGGACGCGGTGGAATTCGCGAAGAAGATGGCGGGCTTGGGCGTGGGCGAAATCCTGCCGACCAGCAAGCTGGGAGACGGCTCGAAGCGCGGCTACGACCTGGAATTGATCCGCGCCATCGCGGACGCGACGAAGCTGCCGACGGTGGCCAGCGGCGGCGCGGGCAAGCTGATCCACTTCCTCGAGGCGGTGCGGGAAGGCCACGCCAGCACCCTGCTGGCGGCCAGCGTGTTCCATTTCGGCATTTTCACCGTGCGGCAGGTCAAGGCCTATCTGGCCACCCAGAAGGTGGCTGTCCACAACCCGCCGGTGCCGAAATTTTGACGGGGATCTCGCCCTGCCGCGCTCGTGGAGCCCCCGACGACCCCGTCGGGGTTTTTTGACGGACCTGATTCACCCACGGGACCCGACTTCGCCAAGGCTTCGTCGGGCAAGCAAGCCCGTGGGGGTCTGATGGAGCCCCCGACGACCTCGTCGGGGGGCAAGCCCGTGGGGGTCTGATGGAGCCCCCGACGACCTCGTCGGGGGGGCAAGCCCGTGGAGGGCGGCGGGGTCAGGGGGCGAGGATTTCGCGCACTTTCGTGGCCAGCGCGTGCCGATTGAACGGCTTTTGGATGAAATGCGCGCCGTCTTGGATGCCTTGTTCGGCCAACAGGTGCGCGGTATAGCCCGACATGTAGAGGCAGGGGAGGTGCGGCCGGGTTTCGCGGAGATGCCGGACCAGATCGGGGCCGTTCATGCCGCCCATGATCACGTCGGTGACCAGCAGATCGAGGTGCGAGCCGGCTTCGGCGGCCAGGCGCAGGGCGTCCTGGGGCGAAGGGGTGGCGAGCACCCGGTAGCCGAGCGATTCGAGGATGCGTTTGGTCGTGCGCAGGATGACTTCTTCGTCTTCGACCAGCAGGATGGTTTCGTGCTTGCGCGTCGGCGGATCGGCGTGCGCCGGGTCGGTTTCCGCCGCGTCGGCGGCGGGTGCGTCCAGCCGGGGCAGGTAGATCGTGAACGTGCTGCCGTGGCCGGGCCGGCTTTCCACGCGGACGTCGCCGCCGTATTGCTGGGCGGTGCCGTAGACGGTGGAGAGGCCCAGGCCGGTGCCTTTGCCGACGGGCTTGGTGGTGAAGAACGGTTCGAAAATATGGGCGACGACGTCCGGTTTCATGCCGGTGCCGTTGTCGCGCACGGTCAGCACGGCGTAGGCGCCGGGTTTCAGGGTGGCGGTCCCGGCGGCGCCGGCCGGGGCGGCCGGCACGTCGGCGCGGGAGGTTTCGATCTCGATGCGGCCGGCCGCCGGGCCGAGGGCGTCGCGCGCGTTGATGCAGAGGTTGGTGACGATCTGGTCGAGCTGGCTGGGGTCGATCCGCACGAGGCCGGCGTCGCGGCCGGGTTTCCAGATCAGTTGGACGCCCTCGCCGAGCAGGCGGCGCAGCATGCCGGACATGCCGGCGACGGCTTCGTTGAGGTCGAGCGTCCGGGGGGCGGCGGCTTGCTTGCGCGCGAAGGCCTGGAGCTGGCGCGTGAGCGACGTCGAGCGGGCGGCGGCTTTCTGGATTTCCTTGAGGTCCGCGTGCAGGGGCTGGTCGGGCGGCACCTGCTCGATGGCGATCTCGACGTAGCCGAGGATGGCCTGGAGCACGTTGTTGAAGTCGTGCGCGACGCCGCCGGCGAGGCGCCCGAGGGATTCCAGCTTCTGGACGTGCGCCAGCTGGGTTTGCAGGGCTTCCTTTTCCTCTTCGGCGCGGAGTTCCCGGGTGACGTCGCGCTTGACGGCCACGAAGTTGACGATGCGGCCGGCGGCGTCGCGCACCGGCGAGATGGCCGCCAGCTCGGTGTACAGCGAGCCGTCCTTGCGCTTGTTGACGAGCTGGCCTTCCCAGGTCTGGCCGGCTTTCAGGACCGCCCACATCGCGCGGTAGAATTCGCGGTCGTGGACGCCGCTCTGGAAGACGCGCGGGGTTTGGCCGAGGACTTCTTCGCGGGCATAGCCGGTGACCCGCGTGAAGGCCGGGTTCACGTAGAGGATCCGGCCGTCGGCGTCGGTGATGAGGATCGTCTCGCCGGACTGCTCGATGGCGCGGGTCAGCCGTTCGCGCTCGCCTTCGGCCTGCTTGCGCGCGGTGACGTCGGCGATGAAGCCCTCGAGGGCGACGATCTGGCCCTGCGCGTCGTAGACGCCTTCGCCCTGTTCCCAGACCCAGCGGGTTTCGCCGGTGCGCGCGGCGATTTCGTATTCCATCTCGAATTGGCCGTGGTTGCGCAGCACCTCCTGCCAAGCGGTCCAGACGCCTTCGCGATAGGCGGGCAGGATCAGGTCGTTGTAGGAAACCATCCGGTTGCCGACGAGATCTTCCGGGGCGTAGCCGGTCAGGTCCAGGCAGCCCTGGCTGACGAATTCCATGGTCCAGTCGCGGTCGTTGCGGCAGCGGTAGGCCATGCCGGGCAGGTTGGCCAGCAGCGACAGGTAGCGCCGGCGGCTCTCCCGCAGTTCGTCGAGGGCCAGCTTGCGCTCGGTGACGTCGCTGAAGATGCTGGCGAACTGGTTCGGCCCCGACCGGAACGCCGTCACCTCGAAGGAGCGGCCCAGCGGCGTGGAATAGTCCTCGAAGAAGGCGGGCAGGCCGGTGCGGACCACGTTGCCGTAGATTTCAATCCACTTGTCCTCGAGGCCGGGCAGCGCTTCCCGGGCGGTCCGGCCGAGGAGGTCCGCCGCGTTCAGGCCGGTCATGCGCTCGAAGGCGGGGTTCACGGCCAGGAAGCGGTAGTCGCGCGGTTCGCCGTGCTCGTCGGCGACGATTTCGTGCAGCGCGAACCCTTCGAGCATGTTCTGGAACAGCGTGCGATAGTCTTCTTCGGCGCGCTTGCGCTCGGTGACGTCGCGGCTGACGCCGTGCAGCTCCAGCCGCCCCGTCCGCTCGTTGTGCCAGAAGCGGACGACGGCTTCGACGTCGATCGGATCGCCGTGCTTGCGCGGCTGGTGCAGGTCCAGCGTGAAGAACGTGCGCGAGTCGATTTCGCCGCGCCGGAACCGGGCGGCCTGGGCGGCGATCGTTTCCCGCACCGGCGCGAAGGTGCCGGGCAGCAGGACGTCGGCCAGGGGGCCGGCCATGACTTCCGCGGGCGTGTAGCCCCGCAAGGCTTCGACCGAAGGGCTCACGTAGAGGAAGCGCAGGGTGTCGACGTCGGCGATCCAGACCACGTCTTTCATGTTCTCGGCCAGCATGCGGTAGCGCCGTTCGCTTTCGCGCAGGGCTTCTTCGGCGCGCATGTTTTCGGTGACGTCGATGTGCGTGCCCACGACCACGCCCGTCGGTTGGCCGGCGGCGTCCGCCAGCATTTGGCCGCGGGACCAGATCCAGGCCCAGGTGCCGTCGCGCCGCCGCAGGCGGAACCGGTGGTCGAAGGGCCGGTCCGGTTGCCGGACGTAGCGGTCCAGATAGTCTTGCGCGGTCTCCCGGTCGCCGGGATGGAGCAGGTCCAGCCAGCAGGCGGCGAGCGTCTGCTTTTCCGGCGCGGCGAACGCGGCGGGGTCGTAGCCCAGCATGGAAAAATATTCGGGACTGCACCAGACGCCCTGCGTGCGGGCGTCGTATTCCCACGCGCCGGTGTTCGAGGCCCGGATCAGCGCGGCGTAGCGCCGGGCGGCCAGCTGGTTCTCGCGGGCCAGTTCGGCCAGGCGCTCTTCGTTGCGCCGCCGCTCGGTGACGTCGATGCTGGTGCCCCAGTAGCCCGTCACCTCGCCGCGCTCGTTGCGCAGCGGGATGCCGCTGGTCTGCGCCCAGAGCAAGCCGCCGGCGCGGGTCTGGACGGGATGGATCAGGTCGCGGATCGGTTCGCCGCGTTGGATCGTCGCGAGGGCGGCCGCTTGCATTTTTTCCCGGGCGTCCGCCGGCGTCAGGTCGTAGAAATGCATCCGGCCCACCAGATCCCCCGGGGCATAGCCGCTCAGGCTGGCGAACACGTCGCTGACTTCCGTGTAGGTGCCCGCGGCGTCGATCTGCCAGAGGGCGATGCGGTTCTGCTCCGCCAGGAGGGCGAAACGATAGGAACTTTCCGCGAGCGCGACGGCTTGCTGCTCCGCCAGCCGAGCCAGGTCTTCGCGGCGATGGACGGTGAAGCCGAGGATGAGCGCTCCGGCGGCGGTCAGGGACAGGCCGGCCAACAGCACCAGGCCCCCGAGATGGAAGGTGTGATAGGCGAGGAAGGCGGCCGTGGGGCGTGCGGCGACGGCATAGGTCCGGCCGAAGGCGAGGATGGGGCGGCTGATCGTCCAAGGGTCCGTCAGGCGCGCCGGCAGGTCGGCGGAAAACTCCGGCGGGGCCGCCGTCGCGAGGCGTCGGGGCGCCTCCCCGGGGCGCAAGCTCAGCAGATCCAGGGCGACTTGTGTGTTTTCCTCCGGGTTTTCGCCGAGGAAACTGCGCAGGAACGACTGGGGATCCACGGAGGCCATGGCGAAACCCGCGGACGGACCGCGCGGCAGGATCTGGCGCACCGGACGGAACACGAGGATCTGGTTGCGCGGACTGGTCGCGCCCGGCAGCGGCGGCAACACGTCCGTGGCCGCGGTCAGGTTGTGTTGCCGCGCCGTTTCGATGGTTTCGCGGATGGCGGGGAGGGCCGCCAGATCGCGGCCGGGCGTGATGCCGTACTTGGAGAGGGCTTCTCCCGATTCCACGTGGTAGATCGGATAATGGCAGGGCCGCGCCGCGGCCGGCACCGTCTGGCCGTCGGCGGCGGCATCCCAGATCCGGTATTCCGGCGCCTGCCAGCCGGCGTCGCGGACGGCCTGTTCGAATGCCGCGCGCTGCGCTTCTTCCACGATGGGCACCCACGCCCAGGCCACCACTTCGGGCACGCGGATGAGATGGCGGGCGTAGCGCTGGAATTCGCGCGAGGTCACGTGCTCGCTGCCCTCGATGAACCGCGCCAAGCCTTCGAGTTCCGAGCGCCGCAGGTTGAGGAACGCATCCAGGATGCGCTCGGTCCGGATCTGCGCCAGCGCGCCGAACGCTTCCTGCGCGTGGGTGGTTTCGACGAGCCGGGCCATCCACGTCCCGGTTCCGGTCAGGATCAGGCCCACGGCCGCGGCCAGCAGCGCTTCCAGATGGCGCCCGCCGCGCCGCCGGAAGCGTTCGGGCTGCCTGTTGCGCTGGCCGAGCATGCGGCTGCCGAACGCCAGCAACAGCAGCAACCCGGCCGTGGCCAGGCCGGGCACGAGCGTGGCCCGGAACGCCTTGCTCCGCCAGGCGGAGGCCTCGACGTCGATGCCCACCACGGTGACCAGCCGGTCGGTTTTGGGATCGATGAGCGGCACGAAGGCGCTGACCCACGTGCCCCAGCGGTCTGAAATCGGCCCCTCGGTGGCGGCGATGCGCTTGTCGAAAACCTTGTGCAGCAGGGGGGATGCTTCGGGATAGAACTGGCCGGGCGGCGAGGGGTCCGGCGCGTCGAAGGCCTCGGAATCCATCTGGAAATAGACGACCCCGTTTCGCCGCCGCCCCATCAGATAGATCCACTCCCAGTCGGGATCGATCTGCTGGGCCGCCATGAGTTGTTCTTTCAGGCGGCGATAGGGCGGTTTTTGTTCGTCGCTGAGGTTGCCATGCAGGACCTGCAGCCGGTCGAGCGGAATGGTTTCGGCCATGCAGCGGGTCTGCGCGAGCAACTCGTCGCGCAGCCGGCGGTCTTCGCGGCGGTACGCCCAGTGCGCCAGCGCCGCGCCCAGCGCGGCCACCGCCAGCACGAGGGCGGCCAGCCGCAGCCGACGGACCGACAACGCCGGCACCAGCGTCACGAAGGACTCCCGATGGCAAGCTGCATGTCCGACAGCTTGCCACGGACCGCCGGGCTCCGCAACCGCGCTTTTGCGGAAACCGGTCCGAAAACCGGCCGCGGCCGGCATTTGAAATCGCGGCGGGGTTGGGCTATCCTAGGCGGTCGGAAAGGAAGCGGATTGCCATGAACGCCGACCAATGGACCACGAAAGCCCAGGAAGCCCTCCGGGACGCCCAGCGTCTCGCCGAGGAGCGCCGCCATGCCGAAGTGGAGGCCCTCCATCTCGCGCTGGCCCTCGTCCGGCAGGAGGGCGGCGTCGTGCCCGCCGTGCTGGAGAAGATCGGCGTCAAGGCCGACCTGTTCGCCGACGTGCTCGACCGCCAGCTCCGCAGCCGCCCGCAGGTGGAAGGCGAAGGCCTGCACCGCGGCGTTTCGCGCGACCTGCAGGCGACCCTCGAGGCCGCCGCCAAGCTCGCCGCGCAGATGAAGGACGAATACGTCAGCGCGGAACACCTCTTCCTCGCGGCCCTCGGCCGCAAGACCGGCGAGGTCGCCAAGGTCGCCGGCGGCCTCGGCGTCACCGTCGAATCCGTGCTCCAGGCCCTGCAGAGCGTGCGCGGCAGCCGGCGCGTCACCGACGAAGCGCCCGAGGACAAGTACGAAGCGCTCAAGAAATACGGGCGCGACCTGACCGACGACGCCCGCCGGGGCCGGCTCGATCCCGTCATCGGGCGCGATGCGGAAATCCGCCGCGTCATCCAGGTGCTTTCGCGCCGCACCAAGAACAACCCCGTCCTGATCGGCGAACCCGGCGTCGGCAAGACCGCCATCGCCGAAGGCCTCGCGCGGCGCATCGTCGCGGGCGACGTCCCGGAAGGCCTGAAGAACAAGCGCGTCGTCTCGCTCGATCTCGGCGCGATGCTCGCCGGCGCGAAGTACCGCGGCGAGTTCGAGGACCGCTTCAAGGCCTTCATCAAGGAAGTCATCGACAGCGCCGGCGCCATCGTGCTGTTCATCGACGAGCTGCATACCCTCGTCGGCGCCGGCAAGGCCGAGGGCGCCGTGGACGCTTCGAACATGATCAAGCCCGCGCTCGCCCGCGGCGAGCTGCGCTGCGTGGGCGCCACCACGCTCGACGAATACCGCAAATACATCGAAAAGGATGCCGCGCTCGCGCGGCGCTTCCAGCCCGTCCTCGTCGACGAGCCGACCGTGGCGGACACCGTCGCCATCCTGCGCGGGCTCAAGGAGCGCTACGAGGCCCACCACGGCGTGCGCATCCAGGACGGCGCGCTGGTCGAGGCCGCCAAGCTCTCCCACCGCTACGTCTCCGACCGCTTCCTGCCCGACAAGGCCATCGACCTCGTCGACGAGGCCGCCAGCCGCCTGCGCATGGAGATCGACAGCATGCCCGTCGAGATCGACGAGCTCGAGCGCCGCGTCATGCAGCTCGAAATCGAGCGCGAGGCCCTCAAGAAGGAAAAAGACGCCGCGTCCAAAGACCGCCTGAAGGCGCTGGAAAAAGAGCTCGCCGAACTGCGCGAGCAAAGCGCGGCCCTCAAAGCCCACTGGGCGCGCGAAAAGGACCTCATCGGCGCGATCCGCGGCGCCACGGCCGAGCTCGACGGTCTCCGCACCGAGGAAGAGCAGGCCACCCGCCGCGGCGAGTACGAAAAAGCGGCCGAAATCAAGTATTCGCGCCTGCCCGCCGCCGAAAAAAAGATCCAGCAGGCGCAGGACGCCCTCGCCAAGCTCCAGAAGAACCAGCGCATGCTGCAGGAGGAAGTCACCGCGGAGAACATCGCCGAGGTCGTCGCCGCCTGGACCCACATTCCCGTCAGCCGCCTGCTCGAAGGCGAAAAGGAAAAGCTGTTGCACATGGAAGACCGCCTGCGCCGGCGCGTGGTGGGCCAGGACGAAGCCGTCGAAGCCGTGTCCCGCGCCGTGCGCCGCTCGCGCGCCGGCCTTCAGGATCCCAACCGCCCCATCGGTTCGTTCATTTTCCTCGGACCCACCGGCGTCGGCAAAACCGAACTGGCCCGCGCCTTGGCCGAGTTCCTGTTCGACGACGAGCAGGCCATGGTGCGCATCGACATGAGCGAATACATGGAGAAGCACTCCGTCAGCCGCCTGATCGGGGCGCCCCCCGGCTACGTCGGCTACGAGGAGGGCGGGGCCCTCACCGAGCACGTGCGCCGCAAGCCCTATTCCATCGTGCTCTTCGACGAGATCGAAAAGGCGCACCCCGACGTGTTCAACGTGATGCTCCAGATCCTCGACGACGGCCGCCTGACCGATGGCCAGGGCCGCACCGTGGATTTCAAGAACGTGGTCCTCATCCTGACCTCGAACATCGGCAGCTCCGTCATCCAGGAGACGCTCGAAAAGCATCCCCAGATGAAGCGCGGGCAGGCCGCGTGGGACGAGATGGAAAAGCAGGTGCTCGGCGCCTTGCGCCTGAGCTTCCGGCCCGAATTCCTGAACCGCGTGGACGAAGTGATCCTGTTCCGGAGCCTGGGCCTCGACCAGTTGCGGCAGATCGTCGAGATCCAGATCGGCCGCGTGCGCGGCTTCCTTGCCGAGAAAAACGTCGCGCTGACGGTCACGGACGCCGCCGCCGAAAAGCTGGCGGGCGAGGGCTACGATCCCGCGTTCGGCGCGCGCCCCCTCAAGCGCGCGATCCAGCGCCTGGTGCTCGACGAACTGGCCTCCAAAGTCCTCGCCGGCGAAATCCCGGACGGCGCGACCGTCGAGGCCGACTTCGACCCCGACCATCCGGAGAAGATCGCGTTTGCCGTCAAGGCCTGACCTGATTCACCCACGGGGTAACCCATCGGGGTCAGCCCTTAAGATAGAAGTTAGAGTAAACTTCTATCTTAAGGGCTGACCCCGGCGAGGGGAGAGGCTTCAGGGTGTAGCGTGGCGGGCGGCGATGGCCGCGGCCAGCGCGTCGAGCTCCGCGAAGGTCGCCGGCCGCGGATCGCCGCGGCAGATCACGGGCGGGAGCAGTTCCACCTTCAGGTTGGGCAGCAGCGCGGCGACCTGTTCGACCACCTTCGTGCTCCAGCCGTACGATCCGATGACCGACGCGAAACGCACCTTGGGGCGGATGGCGTTGGCGAGGTGCGCGGCGTAGTGCGCGGCGGGGTGGGGACCGACGTGGACGGTCGGCGTGCCCAGCACCAGCGTGGCCGCGTCCACCAGCGCGAT
>RZYG01000095.1 GCA_009930415.1 Spartobacteria bacterium
CCGCGCTCGTCGACGAAGTAGGCGGTGACGACTTCCAGCAGGCTGATGCCGGAGGTCAGCGCGGCGATCAACAGGAGCACGAAGAACAGGAACGCCCAGAAGGCTCCGAGCGGGATCTGGTGGAAGACGGTGGGCAGGACCTGGAAGACGAGGCCGGGACCGGCGTCGGGGCCGAAGCCCTGCGCGAAGACGGCCGGGAAAATGGCCAGGCCGGCCATGAGGGCGATGAGCGTGTCGAGGCCCACGACGGAAAGCGTGGCGGAAAACAGGTTTTCCTTGCGGTCGATGTAGCTGCCGTAGGTGATCATGGCGCCCATGCCGAGGGAGAGCGAGAAGAACGCGTGGCCGAGCGCGGTCAGCACGCTGCCGGCATTGATCTTGGAAAAGTCGGGGGTGAGATAGAAGCGGACGCCGGCCATGGCGCCGGGCAGGGTCAGGCTGCGGACGATGAGCGCGAGAATGATGAGCAACAGCACCGGCATGAGGATCTTCGACCAGCGCTCGATGCCGGATTTGACGCCCTTGTAGACGATCAGGACGCACAGGACCATGAAGACGAAATGGCAGCCGACGGCCCAGGCGGGATCGACGATGAAATGGTTGAAATGCTCCTTGGCGGCGGCGACGGTGGCGAAGTCGAGCTGGCCGGAGACGGCTTTCCAGACGTAGCCGATGGTCCACCCGGCGACGACGCTGTAGAACGACAGGATCGTGAACCCGGCGACGACGCCCATGGCGCCGACGAGAACCCAGCCATAGCGGAATACAAGCAGGCCGAGGCCGACAAGGATGGCGCCCCACCCCCAGCTCCGGAACAGCAGCAGGAAGACGCCGGCCAGCAGAACGCCCAGGCCGACCAGATGGGCCAGGACGGACGTCTTCGGAGCCAGCGCCTTGAACGCGCCGACGGGATTGCGCTGGGTGTGGCGGCCCAGCGCGAATTCGCAGATCATCACCGGCGCGCCGATGATGGCGATGCACAGCAGGTAGACCAGCACGAAGGCCCCGCCGCCGTTTTCGCCGACGATGTAGGGGAATTTCCAGATGTTGCCCAGGCCGATGGCCGAGCCGGCCGCGGCGAGGACGAGTCCCCATGCGCCGCTCCAATGTTCCCGGGTCGCCGTCGCGTTGTCCATGGTGCCTCCTTGGTCGAGCCAAAGCCTAGCGGATGGCCGGGGCGGGGGGCAAGCGGGAGCTGGGGAAAAATGCGGGCGGCGCAACTAGGAGACGGCCCGGAAATCCAGCCTGAAGGCTGGACTACGAACAACAGCCGTTTGTAGTCCACGCTTCAGCGTGCGCGGCGTCAGCCGTCCATCCACAGGCCACCGGTGGCCGCGAGCCAGTCGGCGACGCGGTCCGCGGCGGCGGGCACGTCGTTGTCGGACAGGTCGAGCCGCAGGACGGGCAAGATGGACTCGGCGACGAGGCGGTCGAGGAGTTCCTGTTCGCGGACGAAGAGGGCGAGGTCGTCGTACTGGTCGGGCTTGCCGGAGACCTTCAGGCGCAGGGCGCGGGCGGCGGCGAAAGAGTCGGGCGAGCGGACGCAGTAAACGAGGCGGAAATTGAGGGGGCGCAGGCGTTCCTCGAGCCAGCGGAAATCGTAGTCCTTGCCGCGGGCCATGAGATGGAACATGCGGGTGGAGAGGTGGAAGCGGTCGACGATCCAGGAATAGTAGCGCTGGAGCTCGAAGAGGCGCGCCCAGGTCGCGTAGGTTTCCATCGCCTGTGCTTCCTCGTGCGGCTCGAAATTGATGAGGCCGCGGCCCCAGGGGAAGTTGGTGAAGGCGCACCATTCGCCGGAAACGAGCGGCGAGTGGTAGCGGTAGCGGCGGGGTCCGACGATGCGCGGGTGCTCGTTGAGCGCGAAAGCCAAGTCGGTCTTGAACGTCAGGCGCGTGCCTTCGAGGATGATCTTGGGCGTGAGCTTGTGTCCCATATGAACCCATCTTAGCGCGGACGCGCGGGTTGCGGAAGGGGAAAGGGGCATGCTAGAATCATCCCTTTCAATCGAGGAACCCAACCATGCGAGACGCGAGAATCCTGCGGGCGACGGAAAAAGGCGGCGATTGGATCCACCTGCGGCGGATCCAGGCCACCTGCATCCTGGGGTTCCATCCGGTCGAGCGGACGACGCCGCGCCAGGTGTTTTTCAACGTCTCGCTGGAAGTCGACACGCGGCGGGCCGGCCAATCCGACAAGATCGGCGATACTCTCAACTACGAGCTGGTGGAGGGCGAAGTCATCGCGGCGGCGGAAAAAGGCAACTATTTCCTGGCCGAGGCGCTGGCGCAACGGGTGGCCGAAGTCTGCTTGCGCCACACGCAGGTGATGACGGTGCGGGTGGTCGTGGACAAGCCGGGCGCGCTGCGGCACACCGAAAGCATCGCCGTCGAAATCCTCCGCAAGCGCGGGGAATAAACGGGCGTCAGCCTCGCGGCCCGCGTCAGCTTTTCCGCTCCGCGACGTGGCGGGCGAGGGCGGCGAGAGGGGCGGCGTCGCCGGGGAAATCGGCCAGGGCGGCGAGGGCTTCCGCCACGAGTTCGCGCAGGCGCTTTTTCGCGCCGTCCACGCCGTACACCGAAACCGCCGTGGTTTTCTCGCGCGCGGCGTCGGTGCCGACGGCCTTGCCGAGCTGCTCGGGCGTGGAGGTTTCGTTGAGGAGGTCGTCGGCGATCTGGAAGGCTTCGCCGAGGGCGGCGGCATAGCGGGTGGCGGCCGCAAGCGCGGCGGGGGAGCCGCCGGCGGCGCGGACGCCCATGCGGCAGGCGCAGACGATCAAATCGCCGGTCTTGTGCTGCTGGATGAAGCGCAGCCGCGCTTCGTCGGGCGGCAGGTGTTCGCCGAGCATGTCCTCGACCTGGCCGCCGACGACGCCGACGGAACCGGCGGCGTCGGCGAGTTCGCGGACGATGTCCAGCGCGGCGACGGGAGTCTGGGCGGCGAGTTCGAAGGCGAGGGCCTGCAGGGCGTCGCCGGCGAGCAGCGCGACGGCCTCGCCGTAGACCTTGTGGCAGGTGGGCACGCCGCGGCGCAGATCGTCGTCGTCCATGCAGGGCAGGTCGTCGTGGATGAGGGTGTAGGTGTGGAGGCACTCGACGGCGGCGGCGGGGAAGAGCGCGGCGGCGCGCGGCGCGCCGCAGGCCTCCGCGCAGGCGGCGCAAAGCAGCGGCCGCAGGCGCTTGCCGCCGGCGAACAGGCTGTGGCGCATCGCGGCGTGCAGCGTGGCGGGGCGGGTATCGGCCGGCAGCGCCAGCCGGTCGAGCGCGGTTTCGATCCAGCGCGCCCCGTCGGCCAGATAGGTTTGCAGATCGAACATGGGGGTGGCCTCAGATGCCGAGATCGACGAACCGGGCGAGGCCTTCGTAGACCTGGCCCGAGGAGGACGTGAATCGCACGTGCGCCTTGTCGGGCGTGGCGCCCTTCAGCACGCGGACGGTCAGTCCTGCCTGAAGCGTGCCCAAGGGGCGGACGTTGGCCGGATCGAGAGGATACAGATAGATGGCGCGGGGGAGCACGACGTCCTGTTCGGCGACTTCGCGCGGGGCCGTCAGCGCGGCGAGAGGGTTGGCCGGACCGCCGGCGTAGGCCCAGCCGCCGCGCTTTTCCTTCTTGGCTTCGACTTCGACTTGGCGCAGGCGGCGGAACCAGGCGTCCGCATCGCGCTTGTAGGCGTCCAAATCGCTCAAATCGGTGCCCTGGCCGTAGACGCGGGCGAGGCCGTTGCGGACGAGTTCCGTGCCGAGATCCTGGCCGGCGGCGTTCAGGACCATCGCGTAGTCGCGATCCTTGGCGGACCGGCCCAGCGCGTCGGACAGGCGCGAATAGACGGTGAAATTGCCGTCTTCGAGGAATTTTTCGGTGAACTTGACGGCTTCCTTGCCGACCTTGACGACGTCCTTGGGGTCGGGAATGCCGAAGTAGTCGGCCTGGATCTGGAGGCGTTCGGGGAGGGAGGTCTCGGATTCGGGCGTGTCCACGAAATAGAGCCGGAACAAATAGCTGCGCGTCTTGATGTTGGTGGGTTTGACGTGGAAGCTGTCGCCGTCGTTGGAGGCGTTGGGAATCACGCGGCAACCGGTGTATTCGCGCCATTTCTTGGCGGCGGCGGCGTCGGTCGGCGCGGCGAGGACGAACAGGGCGGCGGCGAGTTCCAGACAACGGCGGATGGACAGGAGCTTGTTCACGGCGGCAGTGTAGGAAATGGCGGCGGAGCGGGGAAAGCAAAAAAGGCGGCGTTGACAAGCGGCGTTGACAAGCGGGCGCGCCGCGTTTTCAATGCGCCCCATGAACCGCGCATGGAAAGGACTGCTGCTGCTGGCCGTGGCGGCGGCGCCATGGCTGACCGGCCTGTCGTTTCCCTTCTTGTACGACGACGTGGGGATGATCGCGGAAAACGCCTTTCTGGAAAACCCGGCGAACGCGGGGGCGGTGCTGACGGGCCGGACGCTGGCGGATCCGCACGTGGTCAACGGCCGCCGCCCGGCGGTGCTGGCGACGTATTTCCTCGACCGCGCGCTCTACGGCTTGCGGCCGGCGGGCTGGCGGGCGACCAATTTGGCGTTTCATCTCGGCTGCGCGGCGCTGCTGGCCGGCCTGCTGCGGCGCCTGACGGGGCGGACCTATTTCGCGGTGGCCGCGGGATTGTTGTTTGCGTTGCATCCGGCGACGTCGGAAGCGGTGCATGCGCCGGGATTCCGCGCGGACGTGCTGTGCCTGTTTTTCACGCTGGCGTTCCTGCACGGGTTTCTCGCAACGGGTGCGCGCGCCGGAATCGGCCGCGCGCTGGGGTTGGTGTCTTTGGCGCTGGCGCTGCTGGCGAAGGAAACGGCCTTGGCCGCGCCGCTGCTGCTGGGGGCGCTGCTGGTCCTCTTTCCCGCGGCGTTCCCCGCGGGGCGGCGGGACAACCTCGTCGGGTGGGCGGCCGCCGCCGGACTGGCCACGCTGTTTTTTGCGCTGTGGCTGGCGCTGCCGACGGATTTGCAGGCGGCGGGCGGCGTTTGGAACGGCGAATCGCTGCGGTTTCCGGGAACGCTGTATTCGGCGCCGGCGCTGTGGGCGCGGACGCTGCGCCTGCTGCTGGTGCCGTGGCCGCTCAACGTGACGCCGGGCTTTGAGCCGGTGGTTTCGCCGACGTCGCTGCGCTCGCTCTGGGGGCTGATCTGGCTGGCGCTGGCCGCCGTGGGCGCGTGGAAAGCGCGGCGCGCGCTGCCGGAAGTCGCGCTGGGGCTGGCCTGGATGCTGGTTTTCTTCTTGCCGGTGTCCAATCTGTGGCCGCTGCTGCATCCGGCGGCGGACCGCTATCTCTATCCCGTCGCGCCGGGTTTCGCCGTCGTCGCGGCATGGATCTTGTCGCACCAGTCGCGCGCCGGCCGCCGGCTGGGCCTGGCGGCGCTGGCGGCGGTTTATGCGCTGCTGCTGACGGTACGCCTCGGGCAGTGGGCCTCGGCGGAAAAACTGTGGTCGGCGGCCTATTTCCAAAACCCGAAGAGCGCGACGGCGGCGACCTGGTTGGGCCTGCTGCGCGAGGAGGCCGGCGACGCAGCCGGCGCGCGCGAATTCTACCGCGCCGCGACCGAAGCGAATCCGCACGCGGTGGCCGCGTGGATCAACTGGGGCGTGCTCGAAGGCCGGGCGGAGCATTGGGCGGATTCGGAACGCCTGCTGCGGCATGCCGTGGATTTGCATCCCGGCAGCGCGAAGGGCTGGAGCAATCTGGCGACCTGCCTCGAGGGTCAAGGCCGAGCCGCGGAAGCGGCCGCGGCCGCCGCGCGGGCGGCGGCATTGCGCGGTTCCGATTAGGGCAGCGCGAAGCCGTGGCGCGCGAACACCGCGCGGGCCGGCTCGGAGCCGAGGAATTCCAGGAACGCCATCGCCGGCAGGCGGTTCGCGGCGTCGCGCAGCACGGCGGCGGCGACGTAGTTGGGTTCCGGGGCGGGATTTTCTTCGGTGGGTTCGTCGTCGGGCAACCGAAGCACGTTCCGCTTGAGGGCGTCGTCGATCAAACCCTTTTCCACGACTTGCTGCAGGGCGGCTTCCTCGGTGGGGAAAAAGACGTCGGGCGGCGTGTCGGCGCGGATGATGCGCTCCGCCAAGGCCGCCGAAGCGCCGTAGCTGGGTTTGACGTCGAACCCGGTCTGTTCGGTAAACAGCGGCGCGATTTCCCGGACGGCCGGCTGCAAGGCTTTGTCCGCGAAGACGCTCAGCGTCTGCGCGGCGCCGCCGCCGGCCCACAGGGCCGTCGCCAACAACAGAATGAATGGGTTTTTCATGGAGGTTCGTCTTTCCGCTGTCTGGAAAACGCGCCCATTCAAGGGTACCGGGTCTGGTTTGTCAATCGCGGACGGGCGCTATTTGAAGTCCACGAGACCGGCTTCGCGCAGGCTGATATAGGGCGCGGGATGCGGCCGGTTGCCGCCGATGACGATATGATCGAGCACCTGGATGCCGACGATCCGGCCGGTTTCGATCAGCTGGCGCGTGGCGCGGACGTCTTCGGCGGAAGGCGTCGGATCGCCGGACGGGTGGTTGTGGGCCACGATGATGGCCGCCGCCGCCATGCGGATGGCTTCGCGGAACACTTCGCGGGGATGGGCGAAGCTGGCGTCGAGCGTGCCTTTGGTGACGGCTTCCGGCGCGCGGCGCAGGCGGTATTTCTGGTCCAGCAGGAGCACCCAGAACGTTTCCTGGTCGAGCTGCGCGGTCTCTTTGCGCAAGAGGTCGAGGACGTGCGTCGGCTCGCGGATCAGCGGCAGGGCTTCGTTGCGCTCGGCGGCGGCGCGGCGGCCCAGTTCGAAGGCGGCTTGCAGTTCCAGGATCTTGACGGGGCCCAAGCCCTTGATGCCCAGCGCCCGCAATTCATCGTGGTGGGCGGCGGCGAGACGCGCGAGCGAGCCCTGGTGGCGGTCGAGGATCTGGCGGGCGAGATCGATCACGCTTTGGCCACGGGTGCCCGCCCGCAGCAGGATGGCCACCAGCACTTCGTCGGGGACGTTCGGCAACCCCGCGTCCAGGGCCAGCTCCCGCGGCCGGCGGTGCCCCGGCAGATCCTTGATGCGCGAGAGCGAAATCTCGTACGGCGCGGCCGATTCCTTCACCGGGGTTTTCATGCGGGCCAGAATAGATGCCGCGCCCTTTGTTGAACAGCCCAAAGAGGTTCGGCTTCCCGCCGCCGGCGACTACCACTTATAATTATAAGCGATAGTCGCCGGCCGTTGTTTGCGGAATCGGATCCGCCCGGGCGAAAAAAACGGCTTGCCTTGCGCGACTGTCACATATAATTATAAGTGATAGTCATGGAAGGAGGAGCGAAAATGGCCTTGACCCCGACGCTATGGAGAACGAGCCGCGTGCTGGCGGGACCGACGCGATTGGACTTGCTGCGCCGGATTCTCGCCGGGGCCGACCCCCGCGTTACGGACTTGGCGGCGGTGGCGGGCTTGTCCGAACCGCGGGCAAGCCAGGAACTGCGGCGGCTCCAGGCGCGAGGTCTGGTGCAGGCGGTCCGGACGGGACGCTACGTGACCTATCGGCCGGTTCCCGACCCGAAAGTGCCGTCGGCGAAACCGCTGCTGGCGGCGGCGAAGGCGGCTCTGGCCGCGCGCCCGGAGGAGGAAACGATTCGCGCGGCGCAGGCGTTTGGCCACGACCGGCGGCTGAAGATCGTCCGCGAACTGGCGCGGGGGGCGCGGAGGGCAACGGATTTGTCGGTCACCTCCGGGATCCCGGCGATTGCGCTGTTTCGGCATCTGCGAATGCTGGAGCGAGGGGGCGTGGTTCGGCGGGCGAAAAACGGATGGGAACTTGCGCCGAATCCGAATCCGCTGGTGAAGGCCCTCAAGCGCTTGCTGGCGGCGGATTGAACCGACCACGGCACCGACCGCGGTTTGTTTTGACCTTTTTTCCGCAGTGTGGAAAAGTCTCGGCGCGTTTTTCGACGGCATGGAAAAACGGTCTCCGCAGCGCCGAAAATCCCGAATTTGAGAGGAAACGACCATGAACGACAGCCAGATCCAGGTGCCCGCGGACGGGCGGAAAATCGCGATGGGCCCGGACGGGCGCCTGCAGGTGCCGGACCGGCCGATCCTGCCTTTCATCGAAGGCGACGGCACGGGACCGGACATCACCCGCGCGGCGATGACCGTCTGGAACGCGGCGGTCGAAAAGGCCTACGGCGGGAAGCGGAAAGTCGCCTGGATGGAAATCTACGCGGGCGAGAAGGCCAACGCCGTCTACGGACCGAACACGTGGCTGCCGGCGGAAACCCTGGCGGCGTGCCGCGACTATCTCGTGTCGATCAAGGGCCCGCTGACGACGCCCGTGGGCGGCGGCATCCGCAGCCTGAACGTGGCGCTGCGCCAGGAACTGGACCTCTACGTCTGCCTGCGGCCGGTGCGCTGGTTCGCGGGCGTGCCCAGCCCCGTGAAGCATCCGGAGAAGACCG
The DNA here is from genome assembly GCA_009930415.1 of Spartobacteria bacterium. Taxonomy (GTDB): domain Bacteria; phylum Verrucomicrobiota; class Kiritimatiellia; order CAIQIC01; family Lenti-01; genus Lenti-01. Next base: position 8,441 of record RZYG01000095.1, read on the forward strand.
ACATGGTCATCTTCCGCGAGAATGCCGAGGACATCTATGCCGGCATCGAGTGGGCGGCGGGGACCCCGGAAGTGAAAAAGGTCGTCGATTTCCTGCAAAAGGAAATGGGCGTGAAGAAAATCCGCTTCCCGGGCAGCTCGGGCATCGGCATCAAGCCGGTGTCGGAAGAGGGCACGCGCCGCTTGGTGCGCGCGGCGATCCGCTACGCGCTGGCCAACGGCCGCAAGAGCGTGACCTTGGTGCACAAGGGCAACATCATGAAGTTCACGGAAGGGGCCTTCCGCGACTGGGGCTATGCGACGGCGCGCGACGAGTTCGGCGCGCAGCCGCTGGACGGCGGACCCTGGCACGAAATCGCCGACCCGCAGACGGGCCGGAAGATCGTGGTGAAGGACTGCATCGCCGACGCCTTCCTGCAGCAGATCCTGACGCGGCCGGCGGACTACGACGTGATCGCGACGCTGAACCTCAACGGCGACTACGTCTCCGACGCCCTGGCGGCGTGCGTGGGCGGCATCGGCATCGCGCCGGGCGCCAACGTCAACTACGACAGCGGCTGCGCGGTCTTCGAGGCCACGCACGGCACCGCGCCGAAATACGCGAACCTCGACAAGGTCAATCCGGGCTCGCTGATCCTGTCCGGCGAAATGATGTTCCGCTACCTGGGCTGGACCGAAGCGGCGGACCTGATCGTCAAGGGCGTGGAGCAGGCCATCGCGCAGAAGACGGTGACCTACGACTTCGCGCGCCTGATGGACGGCGCCAAGGAAGTGAAATGTTCCGAGTTCGGCGCGGCGATTGCGAAGAACATGTGAGAAGCAAGAAGATCGGACGGATCCGACCGAGGGGACGGATCCGGCGGATGAAGAGAACAGCCGGGAGAATTTGAAATGAGCGCACAGCCAAACCAGCCAAACCAGAAACAGCAACCCGCGACGGCGGCCGACGGCATCACGCCGCGGGCGACGGACTACGGGCAGTGGTACCTGGACATCGTGAAGCGGGCGGACCTGGCGGACCATTCGTCGGTGCGCGGCTGCATGGTGATCAAGCCGCACGGCTACGCCATCTGGGAGAAGCTGCAGCGCGAGCTGGACGACCGCTTCAAGGCGACGGGCCACGTCAACGCGTACTTCCCGCTGTTCATCCCGCTGTCGCTGCTGGCGAAGGAAGAGGAGCACGCCGCCGGCTTCGCGAAGGAATGCGCGGTGGTGACGCACTACCGCCTGAAGTCCATCGACGGCAAGGTGACGGTGGATCCCGAGTCGAAGCTCGAGGAGCCCCTCGTGGTGCGGCCGACGAGCGAAACGATCATCTGGGCGCAGTACAAGAACTGGATCCAGAGCTACCGCGACCTGCCGCTGCTGATCAACCAGTGGGCGAACGTCGTGCGCTGGGAAATGCGCACGCGCCTGTTCCTGCGCACGGCGGAATTTTTGTGGCAGGAAGGCCACACGGCGCACGCGACGGAAGCCGAGGCGCGCGAGGAAGTGTCCCGCATGCTGGCCGTCTACGCCGACGTGGCGGAGCACGTGATGGGCGTGCCGGTCGTGCGCGGCCACAAGACCGAGGGCGAGCGGTTCGCCGGCGCCATCGACACACAGTGCATCGAGGGCATGATGCAGGATGGCAAAGCGCTCCAGATGGGCACCAGCCACTACCTCGGCCAGAATTTCGCCAAGAGCGCCGACGTGAAGTTCCTGAACCAAAACGGCCAACTCGAATACGTGCACGCAACGAGCTGGGGCGTCTCGACGCGGCTGGTGGGCGCGCTGATCATGACGCATTCGGACGACAACGGGCTGATCTTGCCGCCGAAACTGGCGCCGATCCAGGTCGTGATCGTGCCGATCTACAAGACGCC
>RZYG01000329.1 GCA_009930415.1 Spartobacteria bacterium
TGGCGGCGACGGACTGACGTTCACCCTCAACAGCAGCATTTCCGGCCTCACCTATGCCGTTTGGGCCAGCCCCACGCTCTTCCCGAGCCAGAACTGGCAGAAGGTCGCCGGCACCGAGAGCAACGCCGACGGCGGCCCCATCGACCTGATGATCACCAACGGATTGCTGCCGATCAACTTCTACCGCGTCGGCCACGAATAGGATACGGCTCACCCGGAGGGTTCGCCCTACCGCAGCCCCCCCCTGGTAGGGCGAGGCGTCCCCGCCGAGCCGGGCGGTTGGCAGTCCAGCTCCCCACGGGCTTCCCGTGAGCGACGAGGGCCGTCCAGACCCCCACGGGCTTGTCCCGTGGGTGAATCAGGCCCGACCGGCTGTTCAGACCCCCACGGCCTTGTCCCGTGGGTGAATCAGGCCCGACCGGCTGTTCAGACCCCCACGGGCTTGTCCCGTGGGTGAATCAGGCTCGACCGGCTGTTCAGACCCCCACGGCCTCGCGCCGTGGGTGAATGAGTTCCGCAAATAGGCCCCAACGGCGACAAACAACAAAAAGCCCTTGGGCAAACCCAAGGGCTTTTTCTTCGGCCGCGAAACGCGGCGGTTTACGCGGGCGGCTTGGTCTTCGGCAGGCCGCGGCCGCGATCGCCTTCTTTCCACTTGCCGGCGGCCTTCATGACTTCGATGCGCTCGAAGCGCTTGAGGACGTTGCGGCGCGTGGCCACTTTGCTGGCCGATTTCAAACTGCGATGCATGGACATGGGGATTCTCCGCTCAAGGTCTGTTCTGAATGAATGAGTCGCGAACTTGTACCATTTTCGCGGCCGATGTCAACCTTTGGCTTCCGCTTCGTAGAGCCCGATATGGTCGCGGACCATGCGCTCGAAGGGATACTCCCGTTCCAGGCGTTCGCGGGCCCGGAGACCGGCGGCATGGGCCTTTTCCGGCGCGACGAGGCACTCTTTCATGGCGGCGGCCAAGGCGCGGGCGCAGCCGTTGGGCACCAGGCGGCCCGTCTCGCCGTCCTGCACCAGCTCGGGCAGGCCGCCCGCGCGCGTGGCGATGGCGGGTCGCATCCAGGCCATGGCTTCCATCACGCTCAGGGGCTGGTTTTCGACCCGCGAGCACTGGACCAGCACGTGGACCCGCCGGAAAAAATCGGCGGAATCCATCCAGCCCGCCAGCTCCACGCGGTCGGCCAGCCCGAGGCGCGCGATCCGGCGGCGCAATCTCTCGCGCAGCGGCCCGTCGCCCGCGATCAGGATCCGCCACGAGCGCGGGGAGGCCTCGAGATCGCGGGCCAGCCGGCGCGTCGCGGCCAACAGCAAGGCGACGTTCTTTTCCTGGCTCAGCCGGCCCAGCAGGCCGAAGGTGAACGGCTCGCCGGGCGTCTCCCACAGGCGGCGGGCTTCGGCGCGCGGCACGACGTCGTCCGCGACCACGCCCGTGGGGATCCGGGCCAGTTGCAGCGGGCCGAGGCCGCGCCGGCGCAAGCAGCGCTCGTAGAAATCGCTCAGCACGACCACCCGCGCGCAGCGCCGCAGGGCCGCGACGTTCAGCGCCTGGAACAAGCGCTCCTTGAGATTCCAGCGGAACAGCCAGCCATGCACCGTGCTGACCACCGGGAACAGCGCGCCGTTCCGGCTGGCCGTCACCGCGTGGCAGTCGGCCTTGTAGCCCGTGGAATGCAGCACGTCGATCCGCTCCCGCGCCATGGTCTCGCGGATCGCGGCGACGGCCGCGCGGGAAAACCGGCCGCGCACCGGAAGGTCCGTCGTCGGCGCGACGCGCCCCAGGGCTTCCGCCAGCGGGCTGGCGCCGGGCCCCAGGCGCGTTTCCCGCAGCAGCAGCACGCGCGCGTCCACGCCGGCCGCAACCAGCCCGGCCACGAGCCGCACCGTCGCCTGCTCGGCGCCGTAGAGCGTCCGCGTGTCTTGCAGCAGGAAGGCGACTTTCACTCCGCCACCTTAGCGGAACGCCCGCCAAAGCGCAAACGGTTCGGCCGCATGGGCCCTTGTAGGGGCGCATGACCGGATTCTTCACGGTAGATTCAGCCCTCGCTTGTAGGGGCTCAGCTTGCTGAGACCGCAGCTATTCCCAAATTTCTCCAAACCCGGTCCGAGCAAGCTCGGCCCCTACGATTCAGAGCCCG
>RZYG01000330.1 GCA_009930415.1 Spartobacteria bacterium
CCCCCACGCCATCGAAAGGGGACTGTAGACCCCCGCGCCCTTGTGGCGCGGGTGAATCAGGTCCGTTTTCATCCGGCCCCCGAGCGATGAGCCCTCCCTCCCACCCACAACGGGCGCATCTGCGATTCGGTGCATCCTTGGCGTCCTCGGGATGTAAAGGGTTGTCTTCGTGGCACGCGGCTCCTGCCGCGTGCGGCCGGAAGAATCCGCGCGGGGCCGGAGCCCCACGCTACAAGGGCCCATGCGGACAACGCCCAATCGAAGATGCGACCGTTCGCCGCATGCTTCGCGATTCCGGTTTGATTTCCGGAGGCGGTCCCGCTACAAGTTCCCCATGAAGAAAATCCTCTTTTTCCTGGCGGCGGCTTCGTTGGCGGCTTCGGCGGTTTTCGGACAAGGTTCGCCGCGCGATCCCTACAATGGCGCCATCGTGGTCGATGCCAGCGACGGCACGGTGCTGTTCGAGGACGGCGCGGACCGGCCGGGCTATCCGGCCAGCATGCTCAAGCTGATGGATCTGTTCGTGATTCTCGACCGGGTGAAGGCGGGCCAGTTGCGCCTCGACGAGATCGTGCCCGTCACCCGGGAAGCCTACGACATGGGCGGCTCGCAGGTGTGGCTCGATCCGCGCGAAAGCTTCCCCGTCGAAGAATTGCTCTACGCCCTGATGGTGCAGTCCGCGAACGACGCCGCGATGGCCCTGGCCCAGCACGTCGGCGGCAGCCGCGAAGGGTTCGTCGCGCTGATGAACGCCAAGGCGCGCGAGATCGGTTTGTCGCCCGTCACGCAGTTCCAGTCGCCCCATGGCCTGCCGCCGGGGGAAGGCCAGCGGCCCGACATGACCACGCCGCGCGATTTCGCCAAGCTCTGCCAGGCCCTGCTCGCCGCGCATCCCGAGACCTTGAAGTACACCTCCGTCATCCAGCGGCCGTTCCGGCCCGACGCGGAAAAGCCCGTCATCATGGGCAACCACAACGCGCTGCTCGGCACGTTCCCCGGCTGCGACGGGCTCAAGACCGGCTGGATTCGTGCCAGCGGCTATTGTCTCGCCGCCACCGTCCAGCGCGACGGCCGGCGCGTGATTTCCGTCCTGATGGGCAGCGCCACCAAGCAAGCCAACGTCGCCAAGACCAAGGAACTGATCAACCGCCATTTGCCGGAGGCCGCCCGCGCGCCGGCGATCCCGCCGCCATCCGCCGTCCAGTCCGCGCCCGTGCCCGCGCCGGAATCCATCGTCCTCGACGATCCGGCGCAGGGCGAGGAACCGGACGACGCGACGGCGGAAACGGAAGAACCCGCCGAAGAGCGCGGCGGCTGGCTGGGCAAAGTCGGCTACGTCCTGCTGGGCGCGTTCCTCGCCGCCGTGGTCGGCCTGGCGGTCCAGCGCCGGCTGCTGCTGCGATGAAGGTCGCCGATTTCGACTACGAGCTCCCGCCCGAACTGATCGCGCAGGAGCCCGCCGCGCGCCGCGACGGCGCCCGTATGCTGGTCTTGGATCGCGCCAAGCAGACCTGGGAACATCGGCGCTTCGCCGATTTGCCGGACAATCTGCGAGCGAACGACCTGCTGGTCGCCAACGACACCCGCGTCATTCCGGCGCGCGTGTTCGGCCGCAAGGCCAAGGAAGGCACCGGCGGCAAGGTCGAGTTCCTGCTGCTGGAAGAAACCGCGCCCGGCGTCTGGGACGCGCTGATGCGCAGTCGCCGCCGCCCGAAGGTCGGCGAGCAGGTGATCCTCGACGAGGATCTCGCCGTCGCCACGCTGCTGGAAGACGGCGAACTGGGCCGGGTGAAAATCCGGCTGGAATCGGCCTTGCCGTGGCTGGAGGTGCTCGAGCGCATCGGCCAGACGCCGCTGCCGCCCTACATTTCGCGCAAGGAAGCGACGCCCGAACGGCGCGCCATCGACAAGGTCCGCTATCAGACCGTGTTCGCGCGCGAGCCGGGCGCGGTGGCCGCGCCGACCGCCGGGCTGCACTTCACGCCTGAAGTGCTCGAGCGTCTGGCGGGGCGGGGCGTGGACCGCGCGACCGTCACGCTCCACGTGGGCATCGGCACGTTCCGGCCCGTTTCCGCCGAGAACGTCGAAGAGCACAAAATGGATTTCGAGCGCTGGCAGATTCCGGCCGAAGCCGCCGCGAA
>RZYG01000096.1 GCA_009930415.1 Spartobacteria bacterium
ATCCGCGCTTGCCAACGCGCTGCTGGGCGAAGCGCGGCAGGCAACGGGCCCCATACGCGAAGAAGATGCGCGCGGGCGTCACACCACGACGCGGCGCGAGCTGTTCCGGCTGCCGTCGGGCGGACTCCTGATCGACACCGCGGGCCTACGGGAATTCCAGCCGTGGGATGCGGCCAGCGATCTCGATGCCGTCTTTCCGGAAGTGGCCGAATTGGCGGCGAAATGTCGCTTCCGCGACTGCCGGCACGAAGGCGAGCCCGGCTGCGCGGTGCAGGCCGCGCTCGGCGACGGGAGCTTGGACGCGCGGCGCTTCGAGCATTACTTGCGGCTCAAGCGCGAGCAGGCCTACCAGACCCAGAAGCGCGATCTGGGCGCGCAACTGGCGGAAAAAACGCGCTGGAAGCAAATCGCCCAGTGGCAGAAGGAATTCATGCGAAACCGGGATCAATAAAGCGCTGACCACGGAAAAACCGGCTCCGCTCGGAGCCGGTTTCTGCGCGCGGAGTCCTGGAAATCAGCGGGCATGCTGGAGCGCATAGGCGTCCAGAAGATTGCGGATCATTTTCTGGTAGGCCGTCTGGTGCTTGTCCGCCTGCGCCTTGAAGAAATCGAGGCTGGCGCGGCTCAGCGAGATAGTCACCTTGACCTTTTCCTCCCGGAAGGCGAGTTGGGCGGGCGAGGGCAGGAAATCCTTCACCACGCGGACCTTGCCCAGCGGCTCATTCGTGTATTTGATTTTGTTTTTCATAGATGGCCTTGCCTTTCCGCCAATAGCCGGCGCCGAAGATGCGGATCACGTTGTCGCGGAAGGTGAAGCGCACGGTCAACACGCCGCCGCCCACTTGACCCAGACAATAGAATCGCCGTTCGTTCGCGCTGTGGTCTTCATCCCTCAGGACGACGCGGCGGGCGTCGGCGAAGGCGAACTGGGCCAGCGCGAACGGCACGCCGTGTTTCCGCTGGTTCAGCCGATCCTTGGCCTCGTCCCACTCGAACCGCGTCTTGTCCATGGCGGAACCATAGCATAGCGCGAAGCATATGCAATATAAATATATGGCTAATTATATGGCATCCTTCTGGGCCGCCGCATTGAATGAGGACGACGAACGGCTACGAGTCTTCGCGGTTGGCGCGGAATTCGACGCGGGAGAGGATGCGGAGCTGGTAGAGGGTGAAGCCGACGAGGAGGCAGCCGAGCATCCAGGCGGCGGCGGTGGCGGGGCCGAGGCGCAGGAAGATGAAGGCCTTGTAGAAGATGTGCAGGCCGGCGACTTCCGTGCGGGCGCCGCCGGCGGTCATGGCGAGCACGTTGGCCTCGGCCTGCCACGAGGCGATGAACACGCCGACGAAATTGATGATCAGCAGCGGCCGCAGGGTCGGGACGATCACGAACAGGATCTTGTCGGTGAACGACGCGCCGTCGATGTCGGCGGCTTCGTAGAGATCGTCGGGGATGCCCTTGAGCGCGGCAAGGTAGATGAGGCAACCCGGCCCCATGCCGGCCCAGAGCATCGGCAGGACGCACGAAAACAGCGCGGTGCGCGAATCGTCGAGCCACCGAACGGGCTCGGGCAGCGTGGCGAGGAGGATGTACAGATGTTTGTAAACAACTGTACACCCCGCAGACCGGAAAATCTCCCGCAAAGGACCCAATGGCGCGGCGGCGAGCAACAGGCCGGCGGCCAGTACGAACAGCGCGGGCTTCCACAGGTTGTGGTTCAGCAGGCGCCGCATGAGGTGACCTGTGAGCAGCAGCGCGGCTAAGGCCAGCAGCAGCCAGCCCGCCGCCGGCATCGCCATCACGAGGCGGTTGAGCAGGCCGGCTTCGGACGGTTCGTAGAACGTCTTCCACAGCAGGATGACGACGAGGCCGGTGATCGAGGCGGGCAAATAGAAGATCACGCGGAAAAGGATTTTGCCGCGCGGGACTTCCTGCAGGAGGATGGCCAGCAACACGGGCGGGATGAAGGTCATCGAAATGACGAGGAACGCATAGCGGGCTGAAGTCAACAGCGCGCGCCACCAGTCCGGATCCCACAGCAGGTTGGCGAAGTTGTCGAGGAAGACCCAGGTGGATTCGCCGAAGATGCGGTAGTCGAAGAAGGCCATCGCCGCGCCGCGGAACAGCGGCACGTAGCCCCACAACAGAATCGTGGCGGCGGCGGGAAACAAGAGCAGGAGCAACGCGAAAACACGACGGGAAAAATGAAAATTGCTACAAATACAGGACTGACCCCTTTTCTGACCCCTTTTTCCGGGTAGGAAGATCCGGACCATTTGGCGGACGGCGAGCAGGACGCTGGCGGCGAGGAGCAACAACAGCCCCGCGGCGGCCGCGCGGCGGACGCGGAGTTCGCGAGGCGGGACGAGGCCGAGCATGTCGGCGTCGGCCTTGCGGCGGGCGTCGCGCAGCAGGTCGAGGAGCTGCGCGCGGCGGGCGGCGGGTTCGGCGGCGAGTTGGCCGGAGAGGGCGAGTTCTTCGGCGCGGCGGATGGGTGCGGTGAGGATGTCGTAGATGACGTTGGCGTTGCGCCCGTAGGGTTCGGGGCGGCCGTCGGCGAGGGCGATGGTCAGGCAGTCGCGCCATTCGGCGGGAATGGTGGCGGCGACGGATTCGTAGCCGTGGGCGCGGAGCCGGTCGGGATGCAGGAAGCGGCCGAGGCCGCCCTCGACGAGGTGCTTCACGCGGACGGCGTCGGCCTCGGGGGAATTCTGGAAACGGACGTATTCCCACGCGGCGTCGCGCACGAGCGGATTGGTGACGCCGGCGAAAAGGCCCATCATGCGGGCGTTGATTTCGGTGCCGCGCGTGGCGGGACCGATCGGCAGCGGGGCCATGCCGGTGACGTCGGGATTGAGGGTGGCGAAGAGCTTTTCGTCGATGTAGGCGAACATTATGCCGAGCTGGCCGCGCCGCCATTTGAGGGACGATTCGGCGACGTCCTTGACGACGTAGCCGCGGCGCGGCTTGCCGTCCGCGTCGGTCCACGGCTCGGTGGTGAGGCGGACGTAGAACGCGAGGGCGTCGGCCGCGGCGGGGGAATCGAACACGGCGCGCCAGCGGTTTTCGGTTTCGTCGAAGGCGAGGGCCTCGCCACCGGCGCCCCAGAGGAAGGGCATCCAGAGGAACGACTCGTCCTTGCCGCGCGAGAGGCCGAGGCCGTAGATGCCGCGCGCGGGATCGGCCACTTTGCGGCAGGCGTCGTAGAAGTCGGCCCAGGTCCAGTCCGGGTTGGGCGGCGGGACGCCGGCGGCGTCGAAAAGATCGCGGCGGTAGAGGACGACGCGGCCGAGGGGCGGGCCGCCGGGCAGCGCCCAGACGTGCGTCGCGCCGTCGGGGCCTTTGCGGCGGACGACGGGTTCGATCTTGGGATGCAGGCGGCGCGCGACTTCCTCGGGCGCGAGCGCGGAGAAGTAGCCGTCTTCGGGGAGATCCATGGGATGGAGGAAGCCCTGCTGGATGTAGGTGTCCGACTGGCGGAAATTGACGTAGAGCACGTCGGGGGCGACGTTGCCGGCGATGGCGAGCAGCGTGCTTTCGACGCCTTCGACCTGGATGCCGGAAAAGCGGTGCAGGCGGAGATCGAGGGTGGCGAGGTCGAGCCCGCCGTAGCGGCCGGGGGCGGCGGCCTGGCGGGCGCGGAGCAGGCCGGGGGCGACGCGCAGGAATTCGCGCTGGACGGCGAGTTCGGCGCGGGTGGACGGATCGGTGCGCGAGGGGTCGGGCAAGTTGAACAGCGTGAGGTTCAGCACGACGTTGGACGGCGTCCGCTCGACCCACCCCGCGGCGGCGGGCAGGGGGGCGAGGAGGAGGAAGATGGCGAGGGCGAGAAGGGCGGAAAGCCCGGCGGAATCCGGAAGAAATCCTCTGCCATCGCGTCCTGCGGACGGCGGGCACGCGTGTTCCATGGAACGGAAGAACTTTGCGGAGATTTTACGTAGAACGTAAAAACTTTCGCGGAATTTTACGTAGAACGTAAAAACTTTGGGACGGGTTTTACGTGGAACGTAAAAACTTTGGGCGATTTTTACGTAGTACGTAAAAACTTTCGAGCCGCAGCTGGGCGCGCCGGGGAGCATGGTCAGCGGCGGGCGGGGGGCTCGGGGTCGATGGCGAAGCGGAGATTTGCGATCTCTTTTTTGCCGAACCGGGCCTGGAGGCGGGCGAGGATTTCGGCGGTCATGGCGCCGCGGAGTTCCATGATCCAGGCGGGGTGGGAGACGTAGACGAGGAGGATCTTGTTTTCGAGCTGGGCGGGGCGGGTGTTGCCGGCGAGCTGGGGACCGACGATTTCCGGCCAGACGGCGGCGATGCGCGCGACCTGGGCGTGGGCGGCGAGCTTCATGCCCTTGAGCGCCTCGGGGATGAGCGCGGCGAGCGGCAGCGCGCCGGCGTCCTCGGCCGGCGGGCGCAGGTCGGCGACGCGGAAGCGCTCGCGGGCGACTTCCCATTGGCCTCGGTTGTAGGGCTTGCGGCGGTTCATCGGGAGGCATCCTAGCAGAGGCTGGAGCGCTTTACAACGGGCGGGGAAGAGGGTATCGTGTCTTTTCGAAATGAAAGCAGTCGCTCCAGGCAAATTGATCCTGACCGGCGAGCACGCGGTGGTCTATGGCCGGCCGGCGCTCGCGATGGCGGTGAACCGCAACGCCCAGACGTTGATCACGATGGACGGCGCGGACGAGACGGTGTCGTTCGATCTGCCGAACCTGCAGGCGCAGAAGGAATCCTTCACGCTGCGGGCGCTGCGGGATTTCCACGGGCGGGTGGAACGCAACTACGAGGAATTCCTGGCGGGGCGCATGCCGATCCGCGAAGTGCTGCGCAAGCCGGTGGATCTGTTCCAGTACGCGTTCGTGACGGTGCTGGACGGGCTGCACCTGAAGATGGGCGGCGGGGTGAACGTGCGGCTGAATTCGAACATCCCGATCGGGTGCGGGATGGGGTCTTCGGCGGCGACGATCCTGAGCGTGCTGCGGGGCCTGGGGCACTACTACCGCGTGGAGTTCCGGCCGGAGTGGTACGACCGCTACAGCCTGGAAGTGGAAAACATGCAGCACGGCAAGGCCAGCGGGCTGGACACGTACGTGTCGCTGCACGGCGGCTGCGTGCGGTTCCAGGACGGCGCGGCGCAGGAGCTGCCGCTGCCGCGGGTGCCGCTGTACATCGTGAACACGGGCACGCCGGCGAGCACGACGGGCGAGGCGGTGGCCGCGGTGGCGAAGCGCATCGGCGCGGCGAACCCGATCTGGGACCATTTCGAAGGCGTCGCCAACCACATGCAGAAGGCGCTGGAGCGCGACGACCTCAAGGCGTTCCAGAAGACGCTGCGCGAGAACCACCGGCTGCTGGGCGAGATCGGCGTGGTGCCGGGGCGCGTGGCGGATTTCGTTTCCGAAGTGGAAGCGGCGGGCGCGGCGGCGAAGATTTGCGGCGCGGGGGCCGTGGCGGGGGAGTCCGGCGGCATGGTGCTGGTGGCGGCGAAAGAAACGCCGGCCGAGCTGTGCGCGAAGTACGGCTACGAGCTGATGACCGTGCGCCCCGATCCGCTGGGCGTGCGGGTGGTGTGATTCCGGTTTTCCGATGACGTTGCGCGCCGTCAAAGCCTCCGCGCCGGGCAGTCTCATGCTCATGGGCGAACACGCCGTGCTGCGCGGGCAGCCGGCGATCGTCTGCGCGATCGACAAGCGCATGAAAATCAAGCTGACGCCGCGCGCGGACCGGGCGGTGGTCCTGCATTCGGCGCTGGGGGAGCACGAGACCACGCTGGACGAGCTGGCGCCGAACGACGGTTTTCGGTTCGTGCTGGGGGCGATCCGGTCTTGCCGCGGCGATCTGAAACAGGGTTTCGAATTGGCCATCAAGTCCGAAATGTCGCACCAGATGGGACTGGGTTCGAGCGCGGCGGTGACGGTGGCGACGCTGGCGGCGCTGGCGGGGACGCTGGGCCGGCCGCTGGAACCGGGCGCGCTGCTGGAAACGGGAACGAAGGTCATCCGCAAGGTGCAGGGCGGGGTGGGGTCCGGCGCGGACGTGGCGGCGAGCGCCTACGGAGGCTGTCTGCGGTATTTTGCCGCGTCGCAGGAAGCGGTGAAGCTGCCGCAGGCACCGGCCCTGACGGTGCTGTATTCGGGCAGCAAGCTGCCGACGCCGGAAGTGATCGCCCTCGTGGAGGAAAAGCGCCAGCGGCAGCCGGAGACGTTCGCGCAGCTCGACGCGCTGATCGGCGCCGTGGTCCGGCGCGCGTTCGCGGCGGCGGCCCAGGGCGACTGGCCGGCGCTGGGCGAGCTGATGAACGTGAACCAGGGGTTGATGGACGCGCTGGGCGTGAACAACGCCAAGCTGGCGGAGCTGGTCTTCGATTTGCGCGAGGATCCCCGGATTTTCGGCAGCAAGATTTCGGGTTCGGGGCTGGGCGACTGCGTGGTGGGGCTGGGCAAGGCGATGCGGCGCGAATGGGGCGTGCCGGCGCTGGCGATCGAGGTCGATCCGGTCGGCGCGACGGCGGAGACGAAAGCGTGAACGCGGCGCGGCAGGTCGTCCGCCGGATGCTGGCCGGCCGCGGATTCCAGGAAAAGGGGCCGGTCTCGGTCTACGCCCCGGCGAACATCGCGCTGGTGAAGTACTGGGGCAAGCGCGACGAGGCGCTGAACCTGCCCGTGACGGGCAGCCTGTCGATTTCGCTGGGGCCGCTGGGCTCGCACGTGGAATTGGCGCGGGGCGCGGGCGCGACGGACCAGATTTGGCTCAACGGGAAACAACTGTCGGCGGACAGCTCGTTCGCGCGGCGCGCGAGCGCGTTTTTGGATTTGTTCCGGCCGGGGCCGGATTTCGTTTTCGAGCTGAAGGCGCGCAACACGGTGCCGACGGCGGCGGGCTTCGCGTCGTCGGCGTCGGGTTTCGCGGCGCTGGCGAAGGCGGCGGACGCGCTGTTCGGCTGGGGGCTGGGGCCGCGGGAGCTGTCGGTGCTGGCGCGGCTGGGCAGCGGCAGCGCGGCGCGGAGCTTGGCGGACGGTTTCGTGGAGTGGCGTGCGGGCACGGCCGCGGACGGCCTGGATTCCTTTGCGGAACGGCTCGACGCGGAGTGGCCGGAGCTGCGGGTGGGCGCGGTGGTGCTGTGTGCGGCGGAGAAGCCGGTGGGCTCGCGCGAGGGCATGAAGCGCAGCGTGGAGACGTGCGAATTCTATCGCGAATGGCCGGGGCGGGTGGCCAAGGATTTGGCGGCGCTGAAAACGGCGATTGCGGCCAAGGATTTCCGGGCGCTGGGGGAAACCGCCGAGGGGAACGCCTTGGCGATGCACGCGCTGATGGCGGCGACGCGGCCGCCGATCGTGTACGCGCTGCCGGAGACGGTGGCGGCGATGCGGACTATCTGGGCGGCGCGGGAAGCAGGGCTGGCGCTGTGGTTCACGATGGACGCGGGTCCGAACGTGAAGCTGCTGTTCGAGGCCAAAGACGAGGCGCGGGTGCGCGAAGTCTTCCCCGGCGTCGAGGTCGTCGCGCCGTTCGGCCGGGGTTGATCGATCTTTCCTCTAGCCCTTGGACTCATCTGGGACGAGGTCGTCCCGGCTCCAAACAGCCAAGACATCCGTTTCTTTGGAGCCCCCGACGACCCCGTCGGGGGTACGTTGTTCCAACAACGCCTTGAGCGGGGGAGCGCCCGCGGCTCAGGCCTGCGGCGGCTCGTCGGGCGGGGCCTGGTGGGGGGATTCGGCGGGGATGTTGGTGCCGGCCGCGTCGGGGAGGTCGGAATCGTCGAACGGGGAATCCTGGCGGAGCAGTTCGAGATATTCGCGGGGCGCGACGCGGGTTTGGGCGGCGTAGACGGGGGCTTCCTTGGCGTCGCGTTCGAGCTTTTCGGCCTTGACCCAGAAGTCGGGCTGGCGTTCGGCGAAAGCGATGGATTTGGCGCGGCGGACCAGGCGGTCGAGATCCTCGACGTAGCGGGAAAGATAGTAGCCGCCGATGGGGGTGATGCGTTTGTCGCGGACGGCGCCGGCGAACTCGGCCTTGGCGTCCATGGACTGGATCATGTAGACGTCGCGCGCGCGGAGGATTTCGAGGGCGACGTTCTGGAAGGCGTTGTGGTCGGGGTCGAAAGATTTCGCCATGAGAACGACGACGCGCTTGGCGGTGCAAAAGAGGGTGAACCAGACGCGGAAGAGATCTTCGGGCAGGATGGCCTCGGTCACCTTGAAGCGTTCGACGGAGGTTTCGCCGATATGGGTCAGGTGGTCGCCGATGCGCTCGATGTCCTTCATGCAGCGGTCGAGGTGCTGGAGGAAGAGGGTCTGGCGGCGGGAAAGGTAGTGCTGGGTGAGGTGGCCGAGATAGTCGCCCATGGATTGGCGGACTTCGTTGATGACGTCTTCGTTGGAGAGGAGGCGGCGGAAGGTCTTGCGGGTGGGGTTGAGGATGAGTTCGCCGTTGAGGAGCATGCTGTCCACGCAGATTTCGGCCATGCGGCGCAATTCGCGGATGACGGCGGCGAGGGCCTGTTCGGGCTTGGCCAGCAGCTTGTCCTCGAGGAACGACGGGTCCGGCGTGGGTTCCTTGGACGGGGTGGCGAAGCGCACGAGGCGGGTGAAGAGGCCGGTGAAGGGCAGCAGGAGGAGCGTGGCGGCGACCATGGCGAAGGTGTGCAGGTTGGCGGCCTGCCGCAGCAGGTCGCCGGGCGAAGAAGCTTCGCAGGCCCAGACCACGAGCGGCCAGGCGAGCAGGGCGAAGGCGACGTTGGCGACGTTGAACAGGAGGTGCGCGATGGCCGCGCGCCAGGCGCCGATGCGCATGGGGATGGCCGCCATGATCGGCACGATGCAGGTGCCGATGTGCGCGCCGAGCACGACGACGGCGACCTGGTGGAATTCCGTGAAGACGCCGGCCTTGATCAGCGCGAAGCACAAACCGATCATCGCGCCGGAAGAGGTGATCAGGGCGGTGAGCAGGGCGGAGCTTGCGACCCCGAGCAGGCGGTAGGTCCAGACGTCGCCGCGGATGTGGGCGAGGAACGGGGCGAGGGCGTCCTTGTGGGGGGCGATGCCGGACGAAATGGTTTCCATGCCGAGGAACAGCAGGCCGAAGCCGATGAGGGCCCCGCCGAGCTTGCGCCAGCGGTCGGAGGGAATCAGGGCGTCGAGCAGGAAGCCGATGCCGATGGCGGCCCAGCAGTAGTCGGCGATGTGGAACGACACGAGCTGCATGGACAGGGAGGTGCCGATGTTGGCGCCGAAGACGGGGGCGATGGCCTGTTCGAGGGTCATGACGCCGGCGTTGATGAAACCGGCGAGCATCGCGACGGCCGCGCCGGAGTGGGCGAGGAAGCCGACGGTCGTGCCGAAGACCGCGCCTTGGGGCCGGCTGCGGGTGGCGCGGGCCAGGATGGAACGCAGGGAGGTGCCGGCGGCCGCGCGCAGGCTGCCGGTCATGACGTGCATGCCGTAGATGAACAGGCTCAGGCCGCCAAGAACTTGGAAGACCAGCAGGACGATTTCGGATGGATTCACGATCGCGACTCCTCGCCGCCGGGAAACACCTCCGGCGGCAAACCTATGAATATGCTCCCGCCGGAACGCGGAAAGCAAGTCATTCCGGATCGTCGGGGCCGGCGTCGCGGAGGCGCGGCAAAAACTCGCGGGGATCGACGAGGGTATCCAGCGCCGGATCGGGGGCCAAGCCGACGCGTTTCTCGAATTTCTGGCGCTTGATCCAGAACTGCGGCTGTTTTTCGGCGAGCGCGACGTTGCGGGCGTGGCGGACGATGCGGTCGAGGGCGGCGACGTATTCGGCGAAGAAGATGCCCGCCGCCGGGGTCATCGCGCGGGTGGACACCTGCTCGTTGAAATGCGTGCGGACGATCTGGCTGGCCTGCGCGTAGTCGTCGCGCGCGAGGAGGATCTGGTCGGCGACGGCGGGAATGTCGTCGCGGTCCGGATCGAAGGATTGAACCAGCAGCTTGAGGACGTGCACGGCCGCTTCGTAGAGCTGGAAAAAGACGCTGAAGGAGAGTCGATCCACGATGGCAGCGGGAACCCGGCGGCGGCGGAGGGAGACGTTGCAGAGGGTCTCGACGTGGTCGCCGACGCGTTCGAGGTCGCTCATGCAGCGGTCGACGTGCTGGACCAGGATGGCCTGGCGCTTGGACAGGTGGCGGCGGGCCAGGCCGGCGAGGTAGTCCTTCATCGCCAGCTTGATTTCATTGATGGCCTGTTCGTTCAGGCGGATGGTCTGGACGTCCTTGGCGGCATGGGCGAAGAGAATGGT
>RZYG01000097.1 GCA_009930415.1 Spartobacteria bacterium
TGTCGCGCAGGCAAAACAGGATCTTTTCAAGGGTGTTGCGCTTCATGTTCGGGCAGACGGCGAAGGGCGACACGCGGTAGAACACCTTGCCGGGATGGTCCTTCTTCAGCCGGTGGATCAGGCCTTCTTCGGTGGCGATGATGAATTCCGTCGCCGGATTTTCCGCCACGAACTTGCACATCTGGCCGGTGGACAGGACGTGGTCGGCCACGAGCCGTACCGGTTTGGGGCATTCCGGATGGGCCAAGGCCAGGGCGCGGGGGTGCGCGGCCTTGAGATCGAGGATTTCCTTGGGATTGATCCTGGCGTGGGTGGGGCAATAGCCGGGCCAGAGGATCAGCTGGCGGCCCAGTATCTCCTCGACGACGCTGCCCAGATGCTGGTCGGGCACGAAGATCACCTCGTCGTCCGCGTAGTGCGCGACGATCTTGGCGGCGTTGCCGGACGTGCAGCAGCAGTCGCTCTCGGCCTTCACTTCGGCGGTCGAATTGACGTAGCAGACGACCTTGGCGCCGGGATGCCGGGCCTTGAATTCGCGGAGCTGCGCGCCGGTGATCATGTCGGCCATGGGGCAGCCGGCATGGGCGTCGGGCATCAGCACGGTCTTGTCCGGATTCAGGATCGCCGCGGTCTCGGCCATGAAATGCACGCCGCAGAACACGATGACCGCGGCGTCGATCTCGGTGGCCTTGCGCGCCAGCTCGAGGGAGTCGCCGGTGAAATCGGCGACGTCCTGCACGTCGGGCACCTGGTAGTTGTGCGCCAGGATGACGGCCTGGCGTTCGGTTTTCAGTTTCTGGATTTCGGCGAGAAGGTTCATGGGGTGGAATATCCGCCATTCAACGCCCAATGTCCAACGTCCATGGGCGGAAAACGGCGGAACGGCCGCCGCGGGCGGCCGTTCGGTTTACAGCGCCTTGACGGCGGCGACGGCGGAGGGCACGTCGATGCCGAAGTACTGCCAGAGCTCGAGATGGCCCTCGGACGGGGCGATGCGCGGATCGACGATGCCGAGATGTCCCAGCGGGAGCTTCTTGCCGAAGGCCGCGCCGCGGACGAGTCCGGCGAAGCCGCGCAGGCCGCTCTCGGGCGTGCCGATCAGGCCGTCCTCGATGGTGACGAGGCCTTCGGGGTACTGCTTGAACAGCGCCGCGAGGCGGCCGGCGTCCAGCGGCAGGCCGTTGACGGCCCACGCATCGACGGCCTGATCTTCGGTCGCGAGCTGGTCGGCTGCTTCGGCGGCGACGAACGCGGTGGCGCCGAAGCCGAGAATGGCCTTTTTCGCGCCGGGCATCGCGCGGAGCTGGGTGACGTCGGTCCAGGGACTGTCGGCGTTCCAGAGCGGAGCCTGGGAATCCGGGCGGGCCAGGATGGGCAGGTTGTCGCGCGGGATGCCGAGGACGTGGGCGCCGTTGCGGGAGGCCATGTCGCAGATGGCGACGAAGGCGGAGCGGGCGTCGGCCGGGGCGTAGAACCGGTCCAGGTACGGCAGATAGCCGATGGCCAGGTTGATCCAGTCGAGGGACCAGCCCGAAAAGTGGTCGCGGCCGGTGCACGAGCCGACGTGCGAGAGATGGAAGGCGACGTTGAGGCCTTCGTTCGCGCCGGTCAGGTTGCGCTGGTAGCGCCACATTTCGAGGCCTTCGCGGGCGATGCCCTCGAAGAACGCGGCGAAGGTGGCGAAGACGACCAGCTTGGGCTCGGGCGTGGACATGGCCAAGCCGTTGGCCATCATGGTCGCGATCTGCTCTTCGATGGAGAGCTGGAACTGGTGGTCGGAATCGAGCACCTTCTGCGCGAGATCCACCTTGGTGGAAGGCGCCAGGTCGCAATCGAGCACGAACGTGGCCTTCGGATGGGTCTTGGCGACGAGTTCGTAGGCGGTGGCGACGCCCGCGCGGGGCGTGATCCACTTGCCGCCGGCGGGCGGCAGGGCGGCATCGGCCTGGGCGAGCGCCTCGGCGGGCAGCACGAGGTTTTCGCTGCCCGGCGCAGGCCGGGCCGTCGT
The DNA here is from genome assembly GCA_009930415.1 of Spartobacteria bacterium. Lineage (GTDB taxonomy): Bacteria > Verrucomicrobiota > Kiritimatiellia > CAIQIC01 > Lenti-01 > Lenti-01. The sequence continues at coordinate 2,009 of RZYG01000097.1, forward strand.
CGCGACGGAGATCGGCGGCAGGGCGCGCCAGCGCGCGAGGACTTCGCTCTGCTTCTTGGAGAACTGCAGCATGGGGTTCGCCAGCAGCGCGTCGAGATCGCGGCCCTTCATGTGGCCGTCGTGGTGGGCCTTGCCGCCGGGCAGCCCGTTGACGAGGAACAGGCATTCCATCATCGACGGCAGGTCGCGGTAGCTCATCAGGCAGCCGGGCAGCCAGACGGACGTCTCCAGCTTGACGCCGTTCTTGGCGGCGAACGCGGCCAGCTCGGCGGAAATGCCGAAGCGCTCGCCGATCTGGGCGAGGGTTACGTCGTTCTTGCCCGTGGGGATGATCAGGGTCGGCACGCCGTCGCGGGCCAGCGTGCGGGCCTCGCGCAAGGTTTGCCAGAAGGTGGCCACGTCGTAGAGCGAGGGCGTTTCGAGGATCTGCACGCCCATGGCTTCGATGATCGGGCGGGGATCGCGGCCGGTCATCTTGGCGGTGGTGCCGGACAGCTGGATGCCGTTGCGGTGCATGATGAAGGTGACGGGCGCCTTGAGGGCATGGGCGGCATGGAAACCGTTGAGGGAATGCCCGGCGATCCAGCCGGCATCGCCGCAATGGCAGAGCACCCAGGCGTCGGAGCCGTAGGCGGCGCGCTTGCCGAGCGCCTGGCCGACCGCGGTCGGGATCATGACGCCGAGGCGGCCGCCGTTGAGCTGCGTGCCGCCGGGCACCCACGACACGTGGCCCGGGATGTCCAGCCCGCGGCGGAACGTGTCCACGACCCGCTGGCGGTCCAGATAGCCCAGCACGGACAGCGCGGAGAAATAGCCGATGGAGGTGTGGGCGTTTTCAATGGTGAAATCGCGTTCGGCGCGGTTGACGATGGCCAGCGTGGCCAGCAGCGGGGGAATCAGGTCGAGGCCGCCGCCCATGTGGTCCACTTCGTTGATCTTGGAGAGGGAAGCGACGGATTCGATCGCCAGACGGGCGGCATCGATCTGCATGGCCTCGAACAAGGCGACGTCGTCGGCCGACAGGCGGGCGATCTGTTCGATGTCCAGCGCGAACGGCGGGACGGACGAGACGACTTCGCGGCGCATGTAGAGCGAGTCGGCCAAGAGCCGTTGGTTGTGTTCCTGTTGGCGGGCGGCGGGGGAGAATTGGGTTTTCATAGTGGGGGGGGATTGTGCCTCAAGAGGTTGGCCTAGTCAATGGTTGGGGGCGCGCAAACGAATTCGGGCGCATCTGCGCTTGGGTGTTGTCCGCATGGGCCCTTGTAGCGAGGGGCTCCCGCCCCGCGCGGATTTTTCCAGCCGCACGCGGCAGGAGCCGCATGCCACGAAGACAACCCGTTGCATCCCGATGACGCCAAGAATGCACCGGATCGCAGATGCGCCCACGGAGCAGAACGGATTTTGGACAGCGCATTGAAGGGGAGGGGCGACAAGAGCCGAGGGCCCGAGAGCGCGGCGCAACAAAAAGCCCGGCCGTAGCCGGGCTTGGGGGCAGCGGACGGAGCCCGTACCTATTCGGCTTTTTCCTCGGCGACGGGCGGCACGTCTTCGACGGTTTCCGCGACCGCGGCACCGGCCTCTTCCGCCGTGGTTGCGACAACCGCTTCGGCCTGTTGCGTGGACTCTGCCGCCGTTTCGGCGGCCGCTTCCGCCGCGTCTTCCGCCGCGGCGGGCGCTTCCGCGACGATGTCGGCGACCTTGTCCGCGGCGGCTTCCTTGATTTCGACCGCTTGTTCCACCGCGGCATCCACCTTTTCTTCCACGGCGTCGGCGACGGGTTCGGCCGCTTCGGCGACCTGTTCGGCGACGGCTTCGACCGCTTCGGCGGCTTGTTCCTTGACTTCGGCGACGGCTCCCGCGGCGGCTTCGGCCTTCTCTGCCACGGCCGTCGCGACGGCTTCGGTCACGACTTCCGCTTTTTCCGCGACTTCGGCGACGGCGGCTTCGGCGACGGCCGCGGCCTCTTCCGCGACCGCTTCGGCCTTGTCCGCGGCCTTCGCGACGACGGCTTCGGCTTCCGCGGCGACTTCCGCCGCTTCCGTCTGGACGGTCTCGGCCGCTTCGACGGCTTCTTCGGCGGCTTCTTCCGCGGCCGGGGCTTCTTCTTCGACGTCGAGCTGCAACATCGGCATTTCGGCGTCGTCTACCAGCGGTTCGTCGAAGCGCTGGACGTCGGCGGCCGTGCGGAGGCCTTCGACGTATTCGCGGACGGCATCCTGCTGCTTCTGGGAATACAGGATGTCGCGGATGCGGACCTTGGCTTCGTTGAAGTCGCCGTCCTTGGCTTCCTGGTGCTCGGTCACCTTGATCAAGTGGTAGCCGAACTGGGTTTCGACGATTTCGCCGACGGAGCCGACGGGCTGGGCGAAGGCGGCGTCTTCGAATTCCGGCACCATCTGGCCGCGGCCGAAGGAGCCGAGATCGCCGCCGGAGCTGGCGCTGGGGCAGTCGGAATTGGCTTGGGCCAGTTCCGCGAAATCGGCGCCGTCCAGCGCCTGCTTGCGCAGGTCTTCGAGGCGGGCGCGCTTGGCGGCCTTGGCGGCCTCGTCGTCGGTCGGATCGGTCTTGATCAGGACGTGGCTGGCCGTCACGGTCTCGCCTTGGGCGAAGCCTTCCTTGTTTTCGTCGTAGAACTTCTGGATCTCTTCGTCGGTGGGTTGGGCAAGGGATTCGGCCTTGGCCATGATCATCTTGCGGACGGCCATCTGCTCGCGCATTTCGGCTTCGGTGGTGCCCGTTTCGGCCATGTAGGCTTCCAGCGTCGTGCCCGGCGGCAATTCGGCGGCGAGCTCGGTCTTGATCTCGGCGAATTCGGAGTCGGAGAGACTGATGCCCTGCTTGGCGACTTCGCCCAGCATGATCTGGCGCATGACGAGTTCTTCGACGATGCGCTCGCGGATGCGGGGCAGGGCGGCCGCCATCTGCTCGGGCGGCACGCGCGCGCCCATCTGCTTGCGGAAGAGGGCCAGCACTTTCTGGACGTCGCCTTCGGTGACGTTCTGGTCGTTGACCTTGGCGACGACGACGGCGGCTTCTTCCGCGGACAGCGCGGGGATCTCCGGCGCGGCTTCGGCGGCTTCGGCCAACGGCGGCAGGGCCAATTCCGCGGGCGCGGCTTCGACGGCTTCGGCCGCGGCTTCCGGGGCGGCGGCTTCGGGCGCGGTCTTCGGGTTGCAGCCGGCCGGAATCCAGGCCAGGGCGAGGGCGGTCAACGTCCACACGGTCATCTGTTTCATGGGATCATCCTTTGGTTAGAGGGCCGCCGGGGCCGGCCGAGAGGGGTCAGATTTCCATCGCCGCGCAGGATAGGGCGTTGGCCGGGGCATGTCAATCCGCAGAACGCCCCAGGCGGGACGGAAACGGTCATTCCGGCGCGGCGGGCGGCGGGTCCGCCGGCGGCGGCAAGCCGGAGGGCTGGAAGTCCTCGGCGATGGAAATGACCACGCGCTTGCGGCCTTCGGAATCTTCGTCTTCGGAATGGGTGCGGATGTCGGGCAGGTCCTTGAGGGCCTGGTGGATGATGCGGCGCTCCATGGAATTGAGCGGGGGCATGCGCCAGGGGCGGCCGTTCTGGCGGACGCGCTCGAGGGCTTCATGGGCGTCGGCCAGCAGCTTCTCGCGGCGGCGTTCGCGGTAGTGTTCGGCGTCCACCACGCAATAGGGCGATTCTTCGTACTGCCGGGACAGCAGGCGGTTGAGCAGGAACTGGATCGCGTCGAGCGTCTGCGACGTGCGCCCGATCAGCCGGGCGGCGTCCGCCGTGACGATCTGGAAGTACACTTGGCCGTCGGCCGTCGCGGTTTCGAGACGGGCGTCGTCGAATTCCAGCAGCCGCAGCAGATTTCCGAGAATCGTCTGCGCGGATGCGATCATGTCCTGCATGCTGGGTTGTTCGCTCATGGCTCTTCTTTCGACGTTTGCAATTCCACGCGTTCTTGTATGCTGAAAGCGATGGAATGGCGAGCCAATTTTGCGGCGGAAGGATTTTCGGCATGAGCCGGTCCCCGGATTCGGCGGCTACGGAACGGCGCCGGCCGTGGGTGCCGCGCGCGGCGTGGCTGGCGCTGGGGCTCGTCGCCGCGGTCTGGGCGGCGGCCTTTTTCGGCGCGGAGGCCCGGCTGCGGCGCGCCACGCTGCGCCTGGTGCGGCTGGTCGAAAAGGAACAGGCGGAATCGCCGGTGGCGCTCGGGCTGGCGGCCCATCGTTTCGGCGAACGCCTCGCGACCGACGCGGCGCTGGAAGTCGACGGCTGGGGCGTGCTCGCCACCGGCCGCACCGACGTCGTGCAGTTCTACGCCACCGTCCGCCAGACGCTCGACGAAATCGCGCTGGCCGATCCCGAAATCGCCTCGCAGGTCATCCGGCGCGGGGAAATCGAAATCCGCGTGGCGGCGCGCTACCGCCTGGCGGGCTACGGCGAAGTCCACGTCGGCGACGGTCGCGCCGCGCTGCGCTGGATCAAAGGCGACGACGGCTGGCGGATCCGGCGCGCGTTCCTCGTGCCGGATCCGGCCGACGCGGTCCGGGGAAGTTGGCCGTGAACGCGGCGCTCCTCTGGCTCAAGGCCGTCCGGCCCTATGCCTATTCCGCCAGTCTGGTGCCGGTGGCCATCGGCGGGCTCCACGCGCGCGCCGCCGGCGCGGAATTCTCCGGCGTGCGTTTCGGCGCGGCGCTGGCCGCGGGCGTTCTGATGCACACCGCGGCCAACCTGTGGAACGACTACTACGATTACAAGCACGGCGTGGACCGCGCGGGCGGGGGTGTCGGCAGCGGCGTGCTCGTCGCGGGCGAAATGACCCCGGCGCGCTGCTTCCGCGGCGCGGCGGTTTGCGCGGCGCTGGCCGTGGGCCTCGGCGTTTGGCTGGCCACCCAGACGGGCTGGGGACTGGTGGCGCTGGGCGTCTTCGGGCTGTTCGGCGCGCTGGCCTACTCCGCCGGCCCGCTCAGTCCCAAGCACCGCGCGCTGGGCGAAGTCTGGCTTTTCCTGCTGATGGGCCCCGGCATGACCCTCGGCGGCCACATGGCCCAGACCGGCCGCTTCTCCTGGGGCGCCATCGCCGCCGGGTTGCCCGCCGCGCTGCTGATGGTCCTCATCCTCTACGCCAACAATCTGCGCGACGTCCGCTCCGACCGCGCAGCCGGCCTGCGCACGCTGCCGATGCGGTTCACGCCCATCGAAGCCAAGGCGCTGGCCCTGGTGCTGCTGGCGGCGCCCTACGTCTTGACGGGCCTCATGGCCGGCACCGGCCAACTGCCCGCCCCCGTCGCGCTGGCCTTCTTGACGATCCCGCTGGCCGTGCGCTGGGCGCTCCGCGTCTGGCGGAATTCCGTCGCCGAAACCGACGTCAAATCCATGGCCATGCTCCATCTCGCGTTCGGCGCGCTGTTCGCCGCCGGACTGATCTGAACGCTGAAAGGACGCCTCGATGAAATCCGTTTCCGCCGCCGAACTCCTCCGCCAATTGGTCGCGCTCCCCAGCGTGAACCCTGCGCTGACCGACGATCCCGCGCTGCGCGACGAATTCCGCGTCGTGGAATGGCTGGAGCCGTGGTTTGCCGCGCGCGGCTTTCGCACCGAGCGCGTCGGCCAGACGCCCGGCCGGCCGAACTTGCTCGCGCGCTTCGGCGCCGCGGCGCCGAAAAAGACGATCCTCTTCGAATCGCACCTCGACACCGTCGGGGTGGCCGGATTCGCGGGCGATCCTTTCGCGCTGCGCGAAGCCAACGGCCGGCTCTACGGCCGCGGCGCGTGCGACACCAAAGGCCCCCTGGCCGCGTTCCTGGCCGCGCTCGACGCCGAAACCCTCGCCGCGCTGGCGACGTCCGGCATGCAGATCGTCTGGCTGGGCGCGATCGGCGAGGAGACCGGCAACCTCGGCGCCGAAGAAGCCATCGCCGCCGGTTTGCGCGCGGACGAATGCGTCGTGCTGGAACCGACGGACCTCCGCGTCGTCCACGCCCACAAGGGCGCCTGCTGGTTCACCGTCGCCACCCGCGGCCGCGCCGCGCACGCCTCCGATCCCGCCCGCGGCGACAACGCCATCTACAAAATGCCGGCCGTCTGGAAAATCCTGGACGCCGCCACCGCCGCCGCGGCGCAGGTCCGCACCGATCCCGCGCTGGGCGCGCCGACGTTCTCCGTCGGCACCATCCGCGGCGGCACCGGCACCAACGTCGTGCCCGACCGGTGCGAGATCCAAGTGGACCGCCGCCTGATGCCCGGCGAATCCGCCGCCGACGTCCTCGCCGATCTGCGGCGGCGATTGGACGCCATTCCCGGCGGCGTGGAAATCGAACTGATGAAAGAAGGACTGCCTTTCCGGACGGATCCGGAAGCCCCGCTGGTGCGGCGGTTCTGCGCGGCGCTGGAAGCCGCCGGCGTGCCGCCCGTGCGCGAAGGCGCCGCCTGGTGCAGCGACGCCGGCCCGCTCGCGCTGGCCTGCGGCGAGACGATCGTCTGGGGGCCCGGCGCCATCGCCCAGGCCCACACGACCGACGAATTCATCGAAACCGAGGCGCTCGCAACCGCCGCCGACGTTCTTCGCCGCTTCTTGCTGGCCCCCGGCTGAGTTCTTGCGCCCGGGCCGATTTTTACGTGGAACGTAAAAACTTTGCGGCGGTTTTACGTGGAACGTAAAAACTTTGCGCCGGTTTTACGTAGAACGTAAAAACTTTCAGATCTTGGCCAGGTCGAGCGCGCAGCCGTGGCCGTTGACGTCGACGTCGCCCGCGCCGGGGACGGCCTCGAGCTTTTCGGCGAGGGTTTCGGCGGCGATGGTTTCGCGATGGGCGGCGACGGCAGCCAGCAGTTCGGCGTCGCCGGAAATGGTCAGCGCGATGCGGTCGGCCACGTCCAGATCCCGGTCTTTGCGGAGGTTCTGGATGCGGTTGATGAGCTCGCGGGCGTGGCCTTCCTGCACGAGGGCGGGGGTCAGCGCGGTCTCGAGGGCGACGACGAGCGCGCCGCTGGAAGCAACGGCCATGCCGGCCTTCGGCGTGCGCTGGATGAGGACGTCGGCCGGATCGAGGACGATGGATTTGCCGTCGAGTTCGAGCGCGACTTGGCCGCCGTCCAGCAACGTCGCGATTTGCGCGGGCGCGAAGGCGGCGATGGCGCCGACGGCTTTCTTCATCAAGCCGCCGAGCTTGGAGCCGAGGGTCTTGTAGTTGGCTTTGGCGGAGAGTTCCGCCAGCGCGGTTTCGTCGCGGCCGAAGCGGACTTCCTTGACGTTGAGTTCGTCGGCGACGATGTCCGCCAGCGGGCGGACGAGGTCGAGGAGGGCGTCGTCGCGGCAGACGACGTGGAGGGCGGCGAGGGGCTGGCGCACCTTGAGGTTGAAGTCGGCGCGGAGCTGGCGGGCGAGGCCGACGACTTCCTGAACCTTGGCCATCTGGGCCTCCAAAGCTTCGTCGCGGACAAGGCCGCCGGGCAGCGGGAAGTCGCAGAGGTGCACGGATTCGGGCAGGCCGGCGGTGCGCAGGTTGCGGTAGATTTCTTCCGAGATGAACGGCACGAACGGCGCGGCGATCTGGCACAGGCGCAGCAGCACGAGGTGCAGGGTCTCGTAGGCGCGCGTCTTGTCGGCGTCGTCCTCGCTCTTCCAGAAGCGGCGGCGCGAGCGGCGGATGTACCAGTTGGTGAGGTCGTCGATGAACTGCACCAGCGGCCGCACGGCCTGCTGCAGGTCGTAGGCGTCCATCGCGGCGACGACTTCGCCGGTGACGCGGTCGAGGGTGGACAGGATCCAACGGTCCATGAGGCCGCCGCCTGCGGCGGCGGAGGTTGTGGGTCGTGGGTCGTGGATCGTTGGTCGTGGATCCTGAACCCCGAACCCTGAACCCTGTTCCTTTGGCTGCCATCCGTCGACGTTGGCGTAGGTGACGAGGAAGGAGTAGGCGTTCCACCAGGGGATGAGGAGGTGGCGGAGGGATTGCAGGACGCCCTGTTCGGAGAAGCAGAGGTCTTCGGCGCGGACGATGGGGGAATTGATCATGTAGAGCCGCAACGCATCCGCCCCGTAGGTGTTGAGAATGTGCGCCGGGTCGGGATAGTTTTTCAGGCGCTTGGACATCTTGCGGCCGTCCTCGGCCAGGACGAGGCCGTTGACGATCACGTTCTTGTAGGGCGATTTCCCGAACAGGGCGGTGCCGAGG
>RZYG01000331.1 GCA_009930415.1 Spartobacteria bacterium
CGTGCCGCCGCAGGGCGGGCGCAAGCATCCCCAGCAGGAGACGATTCCGATCAACACCGAGAACATCCTGTTCATCTGCGGCGGCGCGTTCGTCGGGCTCGACGACATCATCAAGCGCCGCGTGGGCAAGGGCGTGATCGGGTTCGAGAGCGAAAGCGAGCAGCGCAAGAAACCCAAGTCCAATCCCGTCCTGCCGGCGGTGGAGCCGGAAGACCTCGTGAAGTTCGGCCTGATCCCCGAATTCGTCGGCCGCCTGCCGATGGTGGCGACGCTCGAGGCGCTGACGGAAGACGACCTGGTGCGCATCCTGACCGAACCGAAGAACGCGATGATCCGGCAATACCAGAAGCTGCTGGCGATGGAAGACGTGGAGCTGGAATTCACGCCGGCCGCGCTGCGCGAACTGGCCCGCGAAGCCGTTCGCCGCCAGACCGGCGCGCGCGGCCTGCGCGCGCTGCTGGAGAACATCATGCTCGACGTGATGTACGAAGCCCCGCGCCGCAAGCACGCCGGGCGCTGCGTCATCGGCGACGACGTGGTGCGCGGACACGAAAGTTCCGCGGTCGGATCCGCCGCGGTCCCGGCCCCGGCGGCGCCGCGCGTCGCCGAAAAACCCCTCGAACAGGCCAGTTGAGCGGGATGCCGGCGGCCGTCCAACGCCTGCGTGCCGCGGCCCGCCGGTTTTTCGTTTGGGCGGCGCTGGCCGGAGCGGCAACCATCGCCGAGGCCCGCCTCGTCGAGCTCACGGTACTGAACACCACCGACCTGCACGGGGCCATCTGCCATTCGCCCGGCGTCTATGCCGAGCGCAACGAGGGCTCCCTGCTGCAATGCGCCACGCTCGTCCGGCGCGAGCGCGAACAGGCGCCCAACCTGTTGCTGCTGGATTGCGGCGATATCATCCAGGGCACGGCCGCCAGCTTCCAGACCCGCGGCGGCATCATGGCGACCGCCATGAACGCCATGGGCTACGACGCCTACGTCCCCGGCAACCACGAGTTCGACTGGGGCATCGACGCGCTGGCCGGCTTCATGGACCGGATGCAGGCCCCGGCGCTGGCCGCGAACCTGGTGGCCGGCCCGGAAGCGCCCGCGGCCTTCCGCCGGGTGCGGCCGTACGTCGTCAAGGAAATCGACGGCCTCCGCGTGGCCATCGTGGGGTTGACCACTCCGAACATCCCGAACTGGACGCGCGGCACCGCGGAGGCCGGGCTGGATTTCCCGGATTCGCGCCGCGCGCTGGAGCAGATCCTGCCGGAGGTGCGCCGGGAAAAGCCGCACGTGATGATCCTGCTGGTGCATCAGGGCTATCTGCGGAAAGACGACGCGGCCAACCAGCTCAACGCCATCGGCCGGCGGTTCGGCGAGTTCGACCTGATGCTGGGCGGCCATCTGCATGCGGTTTCCACCCGCACGCAGATCGGCAAGCTGACCTATGGCCAGGCCGGCGCCGGCGCCGAGGGCGTGCTGCGGGTCCGGCTGACCTTCGACACCGTGAAGAACGCCGTGACGGACAAGCAACTCGAATTCCTGCCCGTGGAGCCGGAACTGCCGGAAGACCCGGACATCCATGCGCAGGTGGCCGACGACCTGGCGCGGGCCGACGAGTGGCTCGGCACGGTGATTGGCCGGACGAAGTCCGACTTGGTCGCCTCGCTCGCCATGCCCGGCCTATGCTCCGTCCAGCAGCTCCTCTGCGCCGCCATCGCCGAAAAGACCGGCGCCGACGCCGTGTTGCACGGCATCCTCACGATGAAAAACGTGCCGGCGGGCGAGTTCCGCGTGGCCGACGCCTGGAAGCTCGTGCCCTATGAAAACACGGCGGGCGTGCTGCGGCTGACGCCCGCGCAAATCCGCGCCATCCTCGAAGAAAGCCACGCTTTCCTGGGCACGGAGCGGTATTTCGGCGCGTGGGGCCTGCGCTACGAGCTGCATCCCAAGGCCCCGCCCGGCCGGCGCATCCGCAAGCTGCGCGACGCCGCGGGAAATCCCATCAACGGCAAGAAGCTCCTCCGCGTCGCGCTCAACAGCTACCATCTCTCCGGCGGGGGCGGGCGCTTCCCGACCGTCGCCCGGCTCGCCGCCGATCCCCGCAGCCGCCTCGAACCGGTGGACGA
>RZYG01000332.1 GCA_009930415.1 Spartobacteria bacterium
GTGGTGGCGAGACAGGTCTTCCTCTCCCTCCAGAAGGGAGATCTGCAAGCCCTGCTCCCCGACGTGGTGGACGTCTCCTTCGAGGAGGCGAACAAACGTGCCAAGCAAGCTGACAAATAAGGGGAAGGGGTACAACCTCTACCAGAAGATGGAGGAAGGGACGCTCAATCCGGACACCGGAGAGCTGAAGGAACACACCCCCACTCCAGAGGAGATCGAGCAGACAAGGGACTTCGCCCTCAAGCTCATGGCGGCGAGCACTTCACTGGTGGACTTCCGCCGCCACTTCATGCCGCTTCCGAACGAGGTTGAGTCGAGCTGGTTCCATCACTACTGGAGTGACATACTGCTCCAGGGGAAGAAGAATTTTGTGACGGAGGGATTCAGAGAAAGTGGAAAGACCTCTCTTGTTATCAAGGGCGCCCCGTTACATGCTCTGGCCTACCCGCAGGAAGGCAGGAACTACATCGTCTTTCTCCTTGCGAATGCGACGATTGCTCAGAAGCGCCTTGAGGAGATTGTACAGGCGTATGAGACGAACCCCGACCTATGTGCAAACAGGGTCAGGGATGTGGCGTTCAAGCCCTCTCAAGGGTACTACGAGGTGGAAGTCACGGATGGCGAGAAGACCATTCCGGTCCGCATCGAGGCGTACGGCAAGGGAGCCAGTATACGTGGCCTGAGCTGGAGAGACACTAGGCCGAACCTCATCATCATAGACGACCCTCAGGACCTCGACGACGTGGAGTCCGATCTCATAGTGGACAGGGACTGGGACTGGTTCCTCTCCGAAGTGAAGTTTCTCGGGAAGGATGCGAGGATCTTCCTGATAGGCAACAACCTCGGATCGAAGTGCATTGTCGAGAGGTGTCTGGAGAACGCGGAGATCCTCGGCTTCGAGGGCAAGCGCATACCCGTGGCGGACGAGCATTTAGTGGCGAGCAACTGGCCCGAGAGGTTCCCCATCCCTTACGTCAAGGAGGAGAAGGATACTTACGAGAAGCTCGGCAAAGCGGATATATGGTGGCGGGAGCGAATGTGCGTCACGTCCGCTCCGCAAAGCCAGAGGTTCCGCAAGAGTCTCTTCCGGTACTACGACGTCAAGGAGATGAGCGGCAAACTGCGCAGACTCCCGAAATACACAACGGTCGATCTTGCGGTCGGGACGACGAAGAGGAGCGATTACACCGTCGTCTGTACGGTGGCGGTGGACGAGTCCAACAACTGGTTCGTCCTCGACATGGACTACGGGAGATGGAACCCGAGCGAAACCATGAACGCGATATTCAACGCTGTGGGGAAGTTCAAGCCCAGACTGGTCGGCATGGAGATGGTGGCGTATCAGGCCGCCATGCAGCACTTCCTCGAAAGGGAGATGAGCGGGAGGAACCTGTTTTTCTCCATATACGAGCTCAAGAGCGAGCGGAAGAAGGAGCTCCGCATCGAATCGCTTCATCCGAGATTTACGTCGGGGAAGGTATTCTTCCCGATTGAAGCTCCGTTTCTCCCGGAATTGGAGAAGGAGCTCATGTCGTTCCCGAGAGGGAACCACGACGACCTCATAGATGCGCTGGCATATCAGGAGCAGGTGGCGGCCCCTCCCTCGAACTGGAGAGGCACGACGAACGACGGGTTGAAAATCCCGGTGGCGGGGGGGATGTAGTTGAAGCTTGGAAAGAAGCAGAGGGACAGAGTCCGCTCCATCGTCCTCCGGGATATAGAGCGTGCGAACGACTATTACGAGCAGAAGGTCGAGCCTATCCTCAAGGGCAGGTACGACGTGTACGAGGCAAGCAAGGATTTCTACTCCTCGAAGTTCCCGAAGCTGTCGGAACAGACGGATCTCGTGTCATACGACATGTGGAGCACCGTGCAGTGGGCGATACCTCCGATCATGTCTGCCTTCTTTGGTGGCGACGAGATCGTGAACATCGTCGGGAGGGAAGCCGAGGACGCGAAATCCGGGGAGCAGATGAAGAAACTGATCCAGTATCAGATTCTCAAGCAGAATACCGGGTTCGTTACCTTCAAACACTGGTGCGAGGACGCTCTCGCGCTGGAGCTCGGGGTGCTCAAATGCTACTGGAAGAGGGAAACCGACGTGGAGGAACA
>RZYG01000098.1 GCA_009930415.1 Spartobacteria bacterium
CGCGCCACGAGCGCATCGTTGAATTTCCGGGCCGACTGCCGGCAGACAGGCATGTCCAGCGACGGCACCACGTTGAGGATCTTGTTCCGCCCCGCGAAGTCCGCCAGCGACCAATCCCTGAATTCCGGGTCGGCCAGCCGGAACTCCGGCGCCGGACTTCCGACGGCCGGCAGCCGGTCGAACGTCCAGGCAGGCTGGCCGTGGATGGAGATGGGTTGCGGTTCCAGTTCGCGCATGCGGTTTCTTCCTACTTCAGCCAAGCATACTGCAAGGCCGAGAGAATGAACAGCGCAGCGGTCTCGACGCGGAATACGATGGGGCCGAACGTGACGGGCTGGACGCCCGCGGCCAGCAAGGCCTCGACTTCGGCCGGGCTGAAATCGCCTTCGGGGCCGATGAAGGCGGCGATTTGGGGGCAATTCTCGCGGCGCAACCGTCCAAACAGGTCCGGCAGCGGAACGGCCCCCGCCTGCAGCGCGCCGAAACAGGCCGCGCCGGGCTGTCCGCGCAGGGCGTCAAGCGCGGTGGACAATTTCTGCGGCGGCGCGATTTCCGGCAGCCACGGATTGCCGCTCTGCTTGCAGGCGGCCAGCGCGATGGCCTGCCAGCGGGCGGCTTTTTTCCCGGCTTCTCCGGGGCGGATTTTCACGACGGCCTGATCGGTCTGCAAGGGCCAGATTTCGTGTACGCCCAGCTCGACCGCCTTCTGGATCAGCCAATCCATTTTCTGCTCGCGCACGAGCGCCTGCGCCAGAATCCGCCGCGGCGCGAACAAGGCTTTCCGTTCCTGCGAAAGAAGCCGGATGGCCGTCCGCTTCTTGTGCGGCGCGACCACCTCGGCCGCGCCCAGCCGCCCGGCGCCATCCAAAACCTCGATGCGGTCGCCGGCCTGCGCGCGCAGCACGCCGGCCAGATGCTTCGATTCGGCCTCGTCCAGTTCGGCAAGCTCCGCGCTCCAGCGGTCGGGGGACAGATAACAGCGGATCATGGTCGGACTTCCTTTTCCAAAAGCAAAGGCACGTTCGCGGCCGCGAACGTGCCCGGACGGACCAAAACGCCGCGGCCTAGAACAGGAACTTGGCGCCGAGGCGGGCGTAGCCGCCGCCGAACGTCACGTCGCGCACGGTATGGCCATCGAACTTCGTGTCTTCGTTCAGCACGTCCATCTGGTAGCCGATCCCGCCGGTCAGGTAGACGTTCTCGGAGACCATGTACTCGTATTCCGCGCCGAGATTCCACAGCACGGCGCCGCCGATGTCCGCGTCCTGGCGCTTTTCCTGGTCGCCGTTGTAGGCGTCCACGCTGGATTCCACGAACGCGTACTGCAGGCCCGTCTCGAGGATCACGTTCCAGTTGTCCCAATCGATCAGGTTGAAGAACAGCGACGCGCCGAACGGAATCACGAGCGCTTCGCCGTCGTAATCGGTCACGTACTTGATCTTGAAAGCGTTGGCCGCGTCGTCCACCTGCCATTGGGAAATGCCGAGGTTGACGCCCACGCCCCACGGGAAGCTGAACCACTCGCGGTAGCTGATCTGCGCACCCAGACCGAGCTCGAACAAGTCGCAATCGGCGTGATCAGGCAAAAACGCCTGGCCCATGACGGCCAATTCGCCCGGATCTTCGCTGATCAAACCGCCGAACGCCGCGCCGCCGCCCAACAGAACCGCGCATGCCGTCACCATCGCTTTTTTCATCATGGAATACCTCTTCGTTGTGGGAATTCAGAACGCCGGGAATCTACCCCATCCGCGCCGGATTTGTAAAGCGCGCGCCGCGGAATTCAGCGCCGCTCGAGACGATAGGTGATCGGCACCTCCACCCGGAAGCCGGCCGGCAGCGCGTTCGTGCCCAGCGGCCGTTCGGCCGCGCGGCGCAGGATTTCCCGCGCGCCCTGGGCCAATAGGGCGGACCCGGTGTTATCCACGATCCGCACCGCGCCGACATCCGCCGCCGGGCCGATCTCCACCAGCAGCCGGACCGTGCCGGTTTCGCGGGAATAGCGGGCCATGCCCGGATAGAACTTGCTGCGTTCGATGCGCTGCCGCAATTCCGTCAGCCATTCGGAGCGGATCGCGTCAACGCGGCCGGCGGCGCCGTCCGGCTCCGCGACGGCCGCTTGGACGGCCGGCGCGGGCGCGGCTTCGGGCGGCGGCTCCGCCGGGGGCTCGGGCTCCGGTTCGGGTTCCGGCTCAGGCTCGGGCTGGGGTTCCGGTTCGACCATCGGTTCGGGCTCGGGCGCGGGCACGACTTCCGGAGGCGGCGGTTCCGGCACGGCCGGCATGGGCGGCGCCATCAGCGTCAGGGACATTTCCGGATAGAGCTGCACGTCGCCGGGCGCCGGCGCCCGGTCGCGCCGTGCGCAGAATCCGGCCGCGCCCCACCCCAGCGCCGCCAGCAGGACTCCTGCCGCGACCGTCGCCCAACCGTCGGCCGCATCGCGCCGCCGGTCAATCGGACGTCGCGGCGATGAGGACATTGCTTCTCCCGCAGGCGCGCAGCTGGTCCATCGCGCCGACGAAGGCATCGAACGGCGCGGCGCGGTCCACCCGCAATTCCACCGGCCCGGCCGGCCGTTTGGCCAGCAACGCGGGCAGGTCGTCCAAGGCCAGCGGCGCATCCCGGTGGTACAGCGTCCCGCCGGCATCGATGGCCAGCGCCAAGCGGTCCGGATCGTCCTCCGTCCGGTGGGCCGTCCCGGCCGCCGGCAACGCCACCTCCAGCACCGGCTGGCTGAACGTCGCCGCCAGGATGAAGAACAACAGCAGCATGAACACGACGTCGATCAGCGGCGTCAGGTCCACGTCGGCGCCGAAGTCGCTGTCGAGGAAACGGGGCTCTTCCATGGCGGCTCAGCGCTCCGGCGGGGGCGCGGCGAACCGCCCGGCGTATTCGGTCAGCTCCACCTGGAAACCGATGATCTGCATCCGGAAGAAATAAGTGAAGCACAGCACGGGCACCGTGATGGCCAAGCCGATGATCGTGGTCGTCAGCGCCTCCCAAATGCCGTTGGCGAGCACCGCCGGATTCACCGCGGTCTGCGCGCCGATCGCGCGGAACACTTTCGTGATGCCCAGCACCGTGCCCAGCAGCCCCAGCAGCGGCGAAATCACCGACGCCAGCCGCAGCAGCGTCATCGCGCGGTTCACCTTCCGGAAATGCTTGTGGAACAGGAACGCCAGCTCCGCGCGCAGGTCGTTGGCGCCGCGATACGCGGGCCGCACCGCTTCCGAGAAAATGCGGATCAACGGATTGCCCGCGCGCGCGCCGGCCGCCGCGTCCAGCCGCGCCGGATCGCGCGCCAGCGCCGCCACGTGCCGGCGGAACGCCCAGCCCGTCCAACCCAGATAGACCAGATATTTCGCGCACAGGTACGCCGCCACCACCGCCACCACCGCCAGCGCGACGCCGGAAGGGCCGATCCGCGCATAGAGTTCAGGAACGTTCATCGCCGCCATCTCCTTTTTCCATGGAATCGCCGGCCAAGGCCAAAACGATCAGTTCCACCAGGAAATATTTCCAGCGCCGCAGGCCCGGCACGGCCCGGCTTTGCCGCCAGGCGACGGCCGCCGCCTGCCGCAGCGCGGGCAGTTGCGCCATGGCCCGCGTCACTTCCGCGCCGTAGACGCCCTGTTCGCGGCGGCGGAAGCGCCGGAACA
The DNA here is from genome assembly GCA_009930415.1 of Spartobacteria bacterium. Taxonomy (GTDB): domain Bacteria; phylum Verrucomicrobiota; class Kiritimatiellia; order CAIQIC01; family Lenti-01; genus Lenti-01. The sequence goes on from RZYG01000098.1 coordinate 3,660, forward strand.
GCGCCAGCCCCAGCGGGCGCACGACCCAGATCCAGACGGCCAGCACGACGGCCGCGCGCGCGAAAATCCGCAGACCGCGGGCCCAGCCTTCCTGCCCCGGATGGAGCCACGCCGTCGCCAGCAGCAGCGCCGCCAGGACCAGGCCCGCCTTGAAGGGCGTCCGCTGCCACCAGCGCTTGCGCGCGGACAGCGCCGGCAGGGCCGCATCCGGAACCGGCTCCGGCCGCGGCCGCGGCCGTTCCAGCGCCCGGCCGATTTCGCCCGGGATCGCCCCCGCCAACCAGCCGGTAATCAACCCCGCCACCGTGTAGTAGCCCAGATAGAACACCAGGAACCAGCCCGTCGGCGACAGCTCGCCAGGACCGCTGCCCATCTTCTCCAGGATCCAGCGCCCGACCGCGTCCACCGAATCCCACAGCGAGCGGCCGTAGAGGATCGTCATGACCAGCAGCTTTTGCACCGCCCCCTGCCACAGCGCCAGCAATCCCAGCAGCAGCGCGCCGAGGCGCACCGACGGCAGCAACGCGAACAGCGCCGCCCCCGCCAGCCCCTGGAACGCGACGGACGCATAGGCCGGCAACGGCGTGTGCGGACTCGCCGCCGCCTTGATCAACAGCACGATCGTCGTCGCCTTCAGGATCGCCCGCGCCCGGCGCTCGGCGAAGAACGCGATCAGCGCGATCAGCACCACCGCCGTCGACCCCACCACGATGCCCGTGAACGGCACGCGCAGCGCATGGATCATGCCGCCCAAGCCGGCCTCGTTCAGCGCCCACAGCGCCGTCAGCCGCTCGACCGCCCGTTGCCGGTCCGCGCCCCCCAGGTCCGCGACCTTCATCGGGGCCCCTTTTCCCACGCCAGCAGCGCCCACTCGAAATCGTGCCGGTAGCGCCGGCGGCCGTCCGCCTCCCGCGGCAGCGCGCGGTAGAACTTCCGCAGGCGCGCCTCTTCCTTCCGGGAAAGCGCCCCCACCCGCCAGCGGACCGCGCCGACGAAATCCTCCGCGGAGGCGTAGCCCAGCCCGCCCCGCGACCGCAGGAAATCCACCCGCGCCTTCACGCCCATCTGGTAGAGCACGTTCACCGCATAGACGTAGTCCGGGCGCGGCTCCATGTTCCGGTCGAGCAGGGCCAGCACGTCCTCCCCCAGATAGCTCCCGCCGGCGTGGAGCGTCGCGTAGCAGCGGACCTTGGCCTTGCGGTGCATCTTTTCCAGCGCGCCGCGCAAGTCCTCCACGCCCAGGGCCCGCGAACAGATCACGACGTCCGCCGCCGGCACGCCCTTCCAGGAATCGGTCCACGCCAGGCGGTGCACGACCACGTTGTCCACGCCGGCCCGCTTCCGGTTGATTTCAAGATAGCGCAGCATTTCGGGCGAGAAATCCAGCGCATGGACCTTGCGAAGAACTTTCGCCAACGGTATCGCCAGGTTGCCCGTGCCGCAGCCGATGTCCAGCGCGGTGCGGGCCCCCGTCAGGTCCAGCCGCGCCAGCAAGGCGCGGTCGTAGTCGCGGTCGCCCTCGCCCCGGCTGCGGCGCTCGGCGCGCCGGTCCCAGTCCGCGCTCGTGCGCGCGCCGAACGACGAACGCCGGCACTGCTCCCGGTAGAGCGCGCCGAAGTCGATTTCCTGGATCAGATCCTTGCCGAGCATGACGCGGGGTTCCGCCTAGAACCGGTATTGGACGCTGACGTAGAAGTTGCGTCCTTCTTCCGGGTAACCTTCGCCGAGTTCGTAGTCTTCGTCAAAGACGTTCCGGAGGCCGGCCGCCAAGTCGAACCCGCGCGGCAAGACCACCTGCACGTCGAGGTTGGCCAGCCAAAAGCCGTCCGCCTGCGTGCCGACCGACGACGAATAGCGCGAGGAATTGTATTCCACGCTCGGCACCAGCGTCAGGCGGGAAGCGGCTTTCCATTCCACGTACGCCTTCAGGACGTGCTCCGGCGAATCCGTCAGCTTGATCTCCGGATTCTCGAGATTCCGGCGGTGCAGATACAGGTAGTCGAAGCCCGTCGTCAGGTCCGGCACCACGGTCCACGCCAGCCCGGCTTCCGCGCCGGCGCTTTCCGATTCCCCGACGTTCCGGAGCTGGTAGAGCCACGCCCCTTCGTCGTCCTGCGCCACCCGGTCCACCTGCTGGATCGTATCGTCCAGCCGGCTGTAGAACCCGCTCAGGTGCCCGGCGAGGTGGTCCGCGATCCGGCCCCGATAACCGACCTCGTAGTGGAGCGCCGTCTCCGGATTGAGGTCCGGATTCGCCAGCGCCTTGCCCAGCCGGTAGGAATAGCGGTCCTTCAGCGTCGGAAAGCGCGACTTGCGCGCGACCGTGGCCCGGAACGTCCCGCCGGTGACGGCGTAGAACAGCCCCGCCTGCGGATTGAACGCCGCGTTGTCGTTGTCCGCGAACGCTTCGCCCGCGTTGGCGTCGTCCGCTTCCAGGCTGTTGCGCGCCGCGGCTTCCGCGCCGAGGGCCAGCGACAGCTTGCCCGCCAGCGCGATCCGGTCTTCGGCGCCCAGCGCAACCGTTTCGTCCTTGAACGTGGACGTCGGCCCGCCGACGTTGTGCTCGCGGTGCACGTCCTGCTTGTAGTGGACGGCGGCGCGCAGGTCGTGGCGCTCGCCCGCCCGCAGCCCGCCCTCGACGGAGCCGCCGAACGCATAGTCGTCGTAGACGCTCGTGAACGAGGATTTCTTCGTCTGGGTCGCATAGGTCGCGTCGTCGTAGGCTTCCAGCGTGTTTTCGTACGTGTCGTAGTAGAACCGGGGCTTCAGATAGCCCGTTTGGCCGAGCTGCACGTGGCCGATGGCATAGAGACTGTTCTTGACCCATTCCGCGTAGCGCCAGTACCGCGGCAGGGTATTGGTGTCCGTCCCCGCGTAGACCGGCACGCCTTTCTCGCTGTCCTGGCGCACGAAGCCGACGGCGAACTCGTCGCCCTCGGCGCCCGGCGTCCAAGCCACCTTCGCGCTCACCTGCAGATCGCGGGAATCGGAATTGTCGCGGCGCCCCCCGTCTTCCGTCGCCGTCGGCGCGAAGTCGTCCGACGTGCGGAAATGGTCGCGCTCGCGGTACGACACCCCCGCCTGCGCGTAGCCGACCGGCCGCAGCAGTCCGGCGCGCAGCGCGCCTTCGACGCCCTCGCCGCTGAAGACACCCGCCCGCGCAACGACTTCTTCGGGTTGCGTCGGGCGCAGGCTCACGACGTTGATCGCCCCGCCCAAGGTATTCGGCCCGTAGATCGCCGGACTATAGCCCTTGGCGATGGACAGCTCTCCCAAGCCGAACGCGTCGAACCGGCCCATGTCCACGTTGCCGTCGTAGGGCACGTAGACGGGAATGCCATCGATGAACAGCGGCACCTGGCGCGTGTCGAACCCGCGCACGTACGCCGCCGCTTCGTTGCGCCCGCCGATCCGCGTGTAGATCACGCCCGGCGCCAAGGCCGCCGCCTCCGCCACGCTCCGACGGCCGGCCCGATCGGCCTGCGCGCCCGTCACCGCCGCCGCCGTGCCGTCGCCGCCCGCATCCTCCGCCCCCACCACGAGCACTTCGCCCAAGGCAAACGTCGGCGAAACCGCCTCGTCCGCCGCCCAAGCCGCCAGCCCCGACAAAATCCAGGCCGCCGCCAAGCACTTGATGATTGAATATTGAATATTGAATATTGAAATTTCTCTCTTCATTTCGCCCTTTTCACTCCGTATCGTTGCGGAAACACCTTGAACGCCGCGTCGGCCGCCCGCCGGACCTTTTGACGCAGCGCCGCGAAATCGCGCATGAACCGCCGCGCGAACGGCGTCAGTTCCGTGTGGCCCCGCGCCGCGCCGCCCTTGTGGCGCACCAGCAGCGTTTCGCCCAGTTCCCGTTCCAGCCGGTTGAGGATCTTCAGCGCCTTGACGTAGGACAGATCCATGTCCCGCGCCGCCCGCTGGATCGAGCCGTGCGCCGCGATGCCTTCCAGCAGCTGCAGCAGCCCGGAACCGCAGAATTCCTCGTCCGCCGCGTTCGCCAGCGCCAGTTTCACGTGCAGCTTCATGCCGATATATATATCCGTGTATATCGGAAAGCGCAAGCGCGTTTTTCGCCGCGCGTTGGGGATGGGCGCATCTGCGATTCGGTGCATGCTTGGCGTCATCGGGATGGAAAGGCTGGTCTTCGTGGCATGCGGCTCCTGCCGCGTGCGGCTGGAAAATCCGCGCGGGGCGGGAGCCCCACGCTACCAGGGTCCATGCGGACGACACCCCGTCGCAGATGCGCCCGTTTGGGATTCCGGCCGCTCGCCTACAGGCCGGCGTCGAAGCGGACGGTCTGCCCCGGCCGGATTTCGAGACCCTCCCCCACCGGCAAGTCCTCGTCCATGTCGTAGACCTTCAGGATCAGGTCGTAGGTGCCCGGCCGCGCGATGAACGGCCGCCAGAGCGGTTCGTCGTTGTCCGTTCCGCGCCGCACGGCCAGCCAAGGCTCGCCGCCGCCGGCCGGCACCAGATCCCAGCCCCGCACCCGGGTGCCTGCGGGCCGCGCCACCTGGATGCCGGAATCCAGCGTGAGGACCGTTTCTTGGCCAGCCGCCACCGCCAGACCCGTCGCGACGGTCGTCGGCTTGTCACTGCGATAATAGAGCAGGGCCACGTCGTAGGCGCCCGGCAGCAGCGCCTTGGGTTTGAAAAGGCAATAATCATTGTCGTGCCGCAACAGCCGCAGCGCTTCGCGGCCCGTGCCGCTCTCCGAAATCACGACGGCTTCCACCGGAGCCTTCGTCAACTCCGCCGCGACGTTGAAGACCAGCGCGCCCAGCGCGATTTCCGTCGTCGCGCCTTTCGCCACCGAAAAATCCCCGGCCGGCAGTTCGGTCGGCGGCTGGTAGTTCGGATTCGCGAACAGCAACGTCAGCGCGTAGTCGCCCGACATCAGCGGATGCGTCGAATCCGCCGCCGGCAGTTCGCCTTCCTTCACGACCTTGTCGCTGATCTTGCGGACGATGCGGAACCCCGACAGGCTTTTCAGCGCGCTTTCCGGCAGGACGATGCGCACCTTCCCCAATCCTGTCGCCTGCGTCACCACCTGCGTCTTCGCCTGCTCCACCTTCTGCGCGATGTCCGCGCTCACTTCCTGCAGCGCCGCCAGCAGCCCCGCGGCGTCCGCCGCGGCGAAGTACTTGCCGCCGCCGGCCTGCGCGATGCATTCCAGCTGCGCCTGGTCCGCAGCCGTCACGGCGAACCCCACCACGTGCATCACGAATTTGACGCCGGCCGCCTTCAGCGCCCGCACGACCGCGCACGGATCGCCGCCGCACGTCTCCTGGCCGTCGCTGACCAGGACGATCGTCGTTTCCGCATCCTTCCCTTTCAGCAGATCGGCCACTTGCGTCACGGCCGCCGAGATGGGCGTCATGCCCTTGGGCTGCATCGCGGCGATGCGCGCCAGCAGCGCGGCGCGGTCTTCGTTGCCGGGCGGCACGAGGATTTCGACGTCGGCGCAGTCGTTTTCCCGGCGATGGCCGTAGGCCGCCAGTCCGATCTTCACTTCCGGCGCGACGGCCGGAACGACCTGCGCCAGTACCGCCTGCGCGGCCGCCATCTTCGTTTGGCCTCCCACGATCTCCTGCATGCTGCCCGACGCATCCAGGATGAACGTCGCCTCCGGCAACGGCACCGCCGCCGCGCACAGGGGAACGAACAGGGAAACCAGCAGAACGGCCAGCGTCTTCATCTTGTGTCTCCTCGGTGGACCGGGACCGCACCGACGGCGCGGGCCGGTTGGCACATCCCTAATGTTGCCAAAGCTCGGCCGCAAATCAACCGGGAAGCGCGGAAACCCGCATGGCCGCCCTTTTCCGGGGAAACGGTCCGGCCGCTTGACATATAGACATATGTATATATGTTTACGGGCATGAATTCCAATCAAGCCAAAGCCCGAGCGGCGATCCTGAAAGCCCTCGCCCACCCCACCCGCGTCCTGATGCTCGACGCGCTGAGCCGCGGCGACCGCTGCGTGAACGACCTGCGCAGCCTGGCTGCCGTCAGCCAACCCACCATCACGCACCATCTGGAAAAACTGAAGAAGGCCGGCCTCGTCACGGAACGGCGCGCCGGCAAACGCGTCATCCATCATTTGGCCTGTCCCTGCATCCTGGAAGCCCTCGAGTGCACGCTGGGCGTGCTGCAGTCGGCGGAAAAACGCCAGAAGAGCGCCATTTGAGGGATTCCGCCGTGAACAAAGAGCTGAAAATCCTCCTCGGCCTCCTCGCCGCCTTCCTTGGCCTCTATTTCCTGCCGATGGAATACCTGCGTTTCCAAGGCGCGATCCTCGAAGCCCTGCATCTCGCCAAATGGTACGCCCGCGAACACGTGTTGCTGTGCCTCGTGCCGGCCTTCTTCATCGCGGGCGCGATCGGCGT
>RZYG01000333.1 GCA_009930415.1 Spartobacteria bacterium
GCTGGAACACGTCCAGGCCGCGCGGGCGCTGGGCAAGGGCGTGCTGGTGTCCATCGCGCATTTCGGCAACTACGCGCTGCTGGCGCTGCAGGTGCCGCGGCTGTTCGGCTATCCGCTGTCCATCATCGCCAAGCCGCTGCGCAACGCCACGCTCAACGAACTGTGGTGGGAGCTGCAGCGGAAGGCGGGCGTGAACGGCATCCCGGCGCACAACGCCTACCGCGCCAGCGTGCGCGCGCTGAAGGACAACGGCCTGGTCGGTTTCATGCTGGACCAGAACCGGCCCGCGGGCATGGGCGTCTTCGTGGATTTCTTCGGCAAGCCGGCTTCCACCACGCCGGGCCTGGCGGTGATGTCGGCCCATACCGGCGCGCCGGTGCTGCCCGTGTTCGTCCGCCGGCTGCCGGACGGGACCAACCAGGTGGAGGTGCTGCCGCATCTGCCGCCGCCGGTCGACCGCCGGCCGGAAACGGTGCAGGCGTTCACGGCGGCCTGCACGCGGATCATCGAAGACGAAATCCGGCGCCATCCGGACCAATGGCTCTGGTGGCACAAACGCTGGAAGAGCCGCCCGCCGGAAGAAAAGGCCGCGGCGGCGGCGCCGTAGACGGGACGGACGGATGGCGCGGAAAAAATCACTCGGACTGCGGCTGCGGCAGGCGCTGGAAGCGCCCGCCATGCGCCTGGGGCTGGCCGTCGTGCCGCGCCTCCCGCGCGGGGCCATGCGGTGGCTGGCGCGCCGTCTGGGCGACGCGGCCTATCTGGTTTCGGCGCGCTCCCGCCGCCTCGGCCTGGCCAACCTCGACCTCGCGTTCGGCGCCGCGAAAACGCCGGCGGAAAAACGGCGCATCCTGCGCGCGTCGCTGCGGAATTTCTCGCTGACGATGCTCGATCTGCTGTGGTTCTCGCGCAACTCCGAGGCACGCATGGCGCGCTGGCTCGACGTCGCGCCCGCCATGCGCGACGTCATGGCCCGCCGCGTCGCGCGCGTGGGCGTGACGGGCCATTTCGGCAACTGGGAACTGGTCGGCCGCTACTGGGCGCTGGCGGCCGGCGGCCTGACGAGCGTGGCGATGCCCCTGAAAAATCCCGCCGTGGGCGAATTGCTGCAGGAAGCGCGCGAACTGACCGGCCAGCAGATCGTCGCGCGCGAAGGCGCGCTCAAGAAACTGGTCCGCGCCCTGCGCGACGGCGGCACCGTCGGCCTGCTGCTGGACCAGAACACCGACCCCGACGAAGGCGGCACGTTCGCGGATTTCTTCGGCAAGCCGGCGTCGGTTTCGCCCGCGGCGGGCGTGCTGGCGTCGATGACCGGCGCGGAAATCATCTTCGCCTACGCCTTGCCAATGCCCGACGGCACCTACCGGGGCGAACTGCCGCACGTGATTCCCGCGGAGGAAATCGCCGCCATGGACCGCGCGACCGCCGCGCAGGCGCTGACCCAGCGCATCACCGGTTTCTACGAAGAGGCCATCCGCGCCCATCCCGAATGTTGGCTGTGGAGCTACAAGCGCTGGCGGCACGTGCCGCCGGGCATGCCGAAGGACGGATTTCCGTATTACGCCAAATAGAAAGGAACGACCCATGCTGGATTTCGCGACGTACCAAAAACAAGCCCAGACCACGGCCGTCTATCCCGGCCGCGGCGAGGGCAACTTCACCTATCCCGCGCTGGGCCTCGCCGGCGAGACGGGCGAAGTGTGCGAGAAGCTGAAAAAGGCCATCCGCGACGACGGCGGGAAGGTGTCCGACGAACGCCGCTCGCTGCTGGCGAAGGAACTCGGCGACGTGCTGTGGTATCTCGCCACGCTCTCGACCGAGCTGGGGCTGGACCTCGAAGAAATCGCCGCGGGCAATCTCGCGAAGCTGGCGGCGCGCAAGCAAAACGGAAAACTGCACGGCAGCGGGGACCTGCGCTGACATGGCCACGCCGGCGGCGGTCCTGTTCGATTTCGACGGCGTCATCGTGGACAGCGAGCGGCTGCACCACGAGACGATGGTGGAAGCCATGGCCGGGCAGGGCCCGGCCACGCCGTGGGAATTCTACCGCGAGCACCTGATGGGCTTCGACGACCGCGGCGCGTTCGCGGTCCTGCT
>RZYG01000334.1 GCA_009930415.1 Spartobacteria bacterium
ATTCCTGCACTTGCACGGGATTCAAGTGGACGTAGCGGCTCAACTTCAGCAGGTAATCGTTGCCTTCCACCATCCGCGCGCCGTAGCGGCCCTGCATCAGATGCCCCGTTCGTCCGTGGCGGCGGTTGAAATAAACGGTGTAGCCCGTCAGCAAGCTGCCCATGAAGCGGTCCAGATTGCCCAGCGGCGTTTCCACCACCAAATGAACGTGATTCGGCATCAGGCAAAACAGGTAGACCCGCACCTGATGCGTCGAAGCACTTTCCGCCAAGCGCTCCAGAAACCGCACCCGGTCATGGTCATCCCGAAAGATGGCCTGCCGTTCGTTGCCACGGCTCGTCACGTGATAGATGCCGCCCGCAATCAATGCCCTGGGTTTTCTGGCCATGGTCCGATGACACCAAAACCGGCCGGCGCCGTCAAGAATCAAGATTCAAGGGCTGACCCCGTTGGTTTTCTTGCTTTTCGAGCCTTCGTTTGGTTTCATGCCGGGGTTGATTTTCCGCCATGGCGAAGCCCACCCACAACTACGACGAGAGCAAGATCCAAACGCTGTCCGCGCTGGAGCACATCCGCAAGCGGACGGGCATGTACATCGGTCGCGTCGGCGACGGCACGCAATACGACGACGGCATCTACGTCCTGCTCAAGGAAGTCGTCGACAACGCGGTGGACGAGTTCATCATGGGCTACGGCAAGCGCGTCGAGATCGCGATCGACGGCACGAAGGTCTCCGTGCGCGACTACGGCCGGGGCATCCCCTTGGGCAAGGTGGTCGAATGCGTTTCGCGCATCAACACCGGCGCGAAATACAACGACGACGTCTTCCAGTTTTCCGTCGGTCTCAACGGCGTCGGCACGAAGGCCGTCAACGCGCTGTCGTCCGCATTTTTCGTCCAGTCGCACCGCGAAGGCCAGTTCGCCGGCGCGCGTTTTGCGCGCGGCGAGATGGTCAAAACCCTTTCCGGCAAATGCCCGGGCGTACCCAACGGCACGCTGATCGAGTTCGAGCCCGATCCCGATATTTTCGGGAAATCGACCTATCTGGCCGAACACGTCGAACGGCGCCTGCGGCTGTACGCCTGCCTGCATGCCGGCCTCGCGCTGGTCTTCAACGGCACCGAGATCGTTTCGGAAAACGGCCTGACCGATCTCATTCTGGAAGAAGTCGGCGAGGAGGCCGTCTACGGCCCGCTGCACCACCGCTCGCCGACGCTGGAAATCGCTTTCACCCATACCCAGCGCTTCAACGAGACGTTTTTCTCGTTCGTGAACGGGCAGTTCACCTCCGACGGCGGCACGCATCTGTCGGCCTTCCGCGAGGGCTTCCTCAAGGGCATCAACGAATTCGCCAAGGCCAAGTTCGACGGCGACGACGTGCGCGAATCGATGGTCGGCGCCATCGCCATCCGGCTCAAGGATCCCGTCTTCGAGTCCCAGACGAAGAACAAGCTGGGCAACACGGAAATCCGCTCGGATCTCGTCGCGCAGATCCGCGACGTGGTCGTGGACCTGCTGCACCGCAACCCCGATGCCGCCGAAGTCCTCGTCAAGAAGATCCAGGAAACTCAGGATCTGCGCAAGGAACTGCAGACGGTCAAAAAGCTGGCGCGCGAGCGCTCCAAGTCGGTCAGCATCCGCGTGCCGCAGCTGAAGGACTGCAAGAGCCACCTCGACCCCAAGCGCAGGCGGGGGCTCGACAGCATGCTGTTCATCACCGAAGGCCAATCCGCCGCGGGTTCCATCACGTCGTGCCGCAACGTGACGACCCAGGGAGTTTTCACCTTGCGCGGCAAGCCGCTGAACGTGGCGGAACTCGACCGCGCCGTCATGTACACCAACGAAGAGCTCTACAACCTCATGCGCGCGCTCAACATCGAGGAATCGCTCGACGGCCTGCGCTTCCAGAAGGTCATCATGGCCACGGATGCCGACGTGGACGGCCTGCACATCCGCAACCTGCTGCTGACGTTTTTCCTGCGCTTCTTCGAACCCCTCGTGCTGGCCGGCCACCTGTTCATCCTCGAAACGCCCCTCTTCCGGGTGCGCAACAAAAAGGAAACGCGCTACTGCTATTCCGAGGAAGAGCGCGACGCG
>RZYG01000335.1 GCA_009930415.1 Spartobacteria bacterium
CCTTATCGCTCTTATCGCTAAATCGCTTGGCTATCATCTCTTTAATCGTTACTAGCTCTATAACGGTGTTAGGCTTGTGTATCAGGCTCACGCTGCCTAAAACATCGCCGTAACTGTCTTTACTGTTAATGCTGCCTTTATTCTTTTGGCTAGTGCATAGTATCGTGGCCTCGGTTTTTTGCTGCAATGTAGTTATCTGGTTAACGGCCTCAATCTCGGCCTGCACTTGGTTGCTGTTACTGGTGCTAACAATATCTTGGATGCTGTCGATTATAACTAGTACTCGCTCGCTCTTGGTTAGCTTTTTAACCTGCTCTATATCATCGTAAATGCTTGGCCGCTTATCTTTATACTCATCGGTACTTGGTGGTAATAGCTTGGGTATGCCGCCGCTTGCATCCTTAATAAATAGCCGTTCGCCTACTCGGTTTAATCTCTGTAAACTCTGCTCAAGTAATGCCTTATAATCTGGCTCTAAATCGGGTGCGTTACCTCTAAGCTCTATGGTGTTGGTAAACAAGCCTTTAGCTACAGTCTGCACTAGCTTGGTAATAATCTCGTATCGGCTCATCTCAAAACTATAAATAATAATCGGCGTGCCTTGCTCTAATGCTCCTAAGCCTAACTGTAGTGCTAGTGTAGTCTTACCTGCTCCACTTCTGCCTGCAAGCAATACAAATCTATCTAAGCCGCCTACTAGCTTATCTATCTCGTTAAAGCCTGTTGCAATGCCTCTAAATGCCTGTGTGCCATCGCCTAACTGGTTTTTGTAGCTCTCTAAGTCTGCCGTTAATGGGTGTATCATCTCGGCTAACTCACGCTTAATATCATCGGTTGGTTTAAAGCTCTCGGCCATCTCGTTAATCCTCTCTCTTGTTACTTGTTTTATCTGGTGCATCCGTTCGGTTACTCGCTCGTTTGCTTGGCCTGCTTATGGCCTGCAAATGCTCGCCTACGTCTTTAAATCCCTCGTGCCACTCTTGCCACTTAATCAGGTTATCGGCGTTAAATCCTACCTTGTATAGCGTGCTTGCCACTGCGTTAAAAAATGCCTCGCCTGTCTTATCTCTATCGGTAACAATGTTAATAACGGCTTGCTTATCTAAGCCGCTTAAAACGTGTGTTAACTCTCGTAACACTAGGCTATGCTGGTTTTTTTGGCCGCCTGTTAGTGCCACTGCATACACTCGTTTACCTCGCCTGCTGGCAAGCTCTCTAATCGCTAGTGCATCGGTTTCACTCTCGGTAATGTATAGCGGCGGCGTTGCTCCGTAATGTATGGCGTATCTGTATAACTCATCAAATCCGTATATTATCGGCTGGCTGCCTCGTGGTGCTAGGTACTTGGCTTTACTGCTGGGGTTTAGTGTTCTAAATCGGATGTATAACACGCTCGGCTGCTGGCCTGTAGCAATCGCCTCAAGCTCGCCGTTAAAGTATGGCGTTACTACTGTGTGCGTGTGTAGTGTATGCCTTAGCTCGCCTGCCTCATCTCGCCATATAATCCCTGCATCGGTTAACTCGGCCTCGCTGTAGCTCTGTAGCAGTGCCTCTATGGTGTTGCTGCCTACTGTTCGCCATCCGCTGGCCTTTAGCAGCTCATCGCTATAGCCTCGCTGGTGCATCCAGTCTACAAGCTCACGGCTCGGCTCATCGCTTACATCGTATACTGCTTGGTAAATCTCGCTATGCGGTAGTTTATCGTACTCATAGCTATCATTTATGCGTAATTGCTCGCTGTAGCTCGTATACGGCGTTTTACGGTTAAAGTTAGGTACTTTATCGGGTTTGGCCTTTACCTGCCGTGTAGCAAGCTCTAGGCCGTATAAATCGGCTATATGCTCGCAAGCCTCTCTAAAATCCTTACCAGTTACTGCCTGCGTTAGTGCAATGGTATCGCCGTTAACTCCGCAAGCAAAACATTTAAAGCGGTTAGCACGCTCGTTAAATCCTAAGCTGCCGTTTTTATCGCCGTGCTTGTGTGCCTCACTGTTAAAGCATCTGGCGTTGGCTCGGCCTCGGCCTAACTCAATGCCTAACCGCTCCGCTAGCTCTTTAATCGGTATGCTCCGTAAATCCTCAAGTGTTTTA
>RZYG01000099.1 GCA_009930415.1 Spartobacteria bacterium
CGAAGGCCGGGCGCGCGCCCGGCCTTTTGGGGGCGCATCTGCGATTCGGTGCATGCTTGGCGTCATCGGGATGTAAAGGGTTGTCTTCGTGGCATGCGGATCCTGCCGCGTGCGGCTGGAAGAATCCGCGCGGGGCGGGAGCCCCACGCTACAAGGGCCATTGCGGACAACGCCCAATCGCAGATGCGCCCGCCTTTTGGCATGGTTGCGGAAACGGATTGAACGGGGGCGGGGGTTCGGGTATGAGAAGGGGCTTTTGCGGAGGAATGCGAAGATGAGCGACGACAAGCAAAACAGCGAATTGTTCCAAGGATTGGTGATTTCGTTGGCGGCGGCCACGATGCAGCATCTGGGCAAAACGCTGAGCCCCGTGACGAACAAGATCGAGAAGAACCTGCCCGCGGCGCAGTCCACGATCGACATGCTGGACATGCTGGACGCCAAGACGAAGGGCAACCTGTCCGAGCAGGAGGCCAAGCTGCTCAAGAGCATCTTGGCCGAACTGAAACTCAACTACGTGGAGACGCTGAACGAAAAGCCGGCCGAGACGCCGGCCGCGGCCGCTCCGGATGCTCCGCCCGCCGCGCCGTCCGAGCCAAAGCCGGAACAGGCCGGCTGATCGTGGCCGCGCGTTTCTTCCGTCCCAAACGGCTGCTGACGCTGCTGCTGCTGGCGGTCGCCGCGGCGGTTTCGGCCTGGTGGCTGGTCCACGTGCCCTACGATCCGCTGGCGATCTACCGGCCCGTGCCGGCTTCGGCCACGCTGGTGGGGCGGCATCTGCGCCTGCCCGAGCGCTGGCACGACCTGCTGGCGAATCCGCTGGCGCTGGCCGTGATGCGGACGGCGGGGGTTGCGACCGAGGATGCGGCGGAACTGGTGGACGATCCGGAATCGCGCGTTTGGTTCGAGAAATTGGCGGGCCGCGAAGGAACGCTGGCCTATTTGCCGGGGCGGTTCGGGCGGCCTTCCGCCTGGATGGCGGCGAGCCACCTCGGCGGCCAGAGCCAGATGTTGCGCTGGCAGCTCTCCGTGTTCCGGCTGTCGGGATTCGAGCGCCTGCAAGCCTTTCCGGGGCGCTCGGTCTGGCGGGTGGCCGCGCCGGACCTCGAACCGGGCCAGCATCTGGTCGTGGCGTTCGGGGAAGGCGTGTTGATGGCGTGCGTGTCGGAGGATCTGCTGGCCATCGAGGACGTGCTCGCGGCCTACGACGGCCGCGGCCAGCGGCTGCTGGAACGGGAGCCCTCTTTCGCGGCGTTCGCGGAGGCCGATGGGCGCGCCGCGCCGGATCGCTGTTGGATTCGGGATGAAAGCGAGTTCGCCGCGCCGCAAGAACCCGGTGTCGGGGTGGACGTGCCGGTCTTGAACGCCGGCGCGATGCGGCTGTCCGCGGCGACAAAAGGGGCCGATTCCGTGCCGGAAGACCGGGCGTCCGCCGTCACCTTGGCGCCGCTGGCGGCCCGGCTGGGCGCCGCGCCCTGTCTGGCGGCGACGGTCCGCCGCGATCTGCTGCTGCAAATCTGGAACCGCCCGGACCTGACGCGCGACGCCCGCCACGCCTTGCGGATGGTCTTGGACGTCGCGACGGCTGACCGTTTGGTGGCGATCGCCATGGATGGCGACTTGGGCGGGCGGCTCACGATCGGCGTCATGCGCCTGCTGGGCGCGGGCGTGCGGGTGCCGACGCTGATGCTGGCGACGCCGGCGCCGGATCCGGCCGCCGCCCAGACGGCCATCCAGCGGGTGCTGGACGCCAGCAACGCGCGCTACCGGGCCGCGTTCGTGCTCAAGCCGATGGCGCTGCCCGCGGCGACGATCTACGTCCTGGAAAGCGCCGGCCGCGACGAATGGGTGGACGAACTGCCGCTGGAGGATCGTCCGGCCTATGCGGTTCTCGACGGCTGGCTGCTGGCCTCCAGCAATCTCGGCGCGCTGCGGAAACTGGTGGACGCCCCGCCGCCAGCGGATGCCGCGCCGCCGGCCTGGGTCGGCGCGCTGGACGACTCGGCGGCCATCGCCGCTTGGCTGGATCTGGTTCGCAGCGGCAAGGCGGCGAGGGGGGCCATCGCCACGTGGTCCATCGCCCAGACCGCGTTCGGCGGGGATCCGGAAATCGGACGGCGGCTGAATGAAGCCAAGGTCTGGATCGAGGCGTTCGAGCCGTTCGGGCAGGCCACGGCCCGGTTGGGGCGCCGGGACGGCGCGACGCGGTTGGCGCTGGATTTGGGATTGTCCGGCGCGGGAACGCCGGAGTAGGATGGGGGGCATCATGAGCGACACGCTCGTCATCATTCCGACCTACAACGAAATCGAGAACGCGGAGCCGATCGCGAAAGCGGTTCTGGCGGCATGCCCCGAGGCGGAGCTCCTGTTCGTGGACGACAATTCGCCCGACGGCACGGGGCAGCTGGCCGACCGGCTGGCGGCGGAAAATCCGCGCGTCCACGTGCTGCACCGGCAACAGAAGCAGGGATTGGGGCGGGCCTATATCGCGGGCTTCCGCTGGGCGCTGGAGCGGCCGGAAGTCCGGTTCATCATGGAGATGGACGCCGATTTTTCGCACGATCCCCAGGCGGTCCCGCAGCTGCGGGCGGCGGCGTTGAACGCGGATCTCGTGCTGGGCTCGCGCTACGTGGGCGGCATCCGCGTCATCAACTGGCCCCTGAACCGGCTGATTTTGAGCACGGGGGCCGCGCTCTACGTGCGCCTGATCACGGGCATGCCGTTCACCGATCCGACCGGCGGCTTCAAGTGCTTCCGCCGCGAAGTGCTGGCGGCGATCGATCTGGACCGCATCCATTCCAACGGCTACTCGTTCCAGATCGAGATGACGCATACCGCGTGGCATCTGGGCTTCGCGATCGTCGAATCGCCGATCGTCTTCGAGGAGCGCCGCGAGGGGCAGTCGAAGATGAGCGGGGGCATCGTGAACGAAGCGCTCTGGATGGTCTGGAAGCTGCTCGCGCGCTGCGGCTACCGCCGCCAACCGCGCACCGTGCATCCGCAGAGCGTGGCGGCGGGGAAAGCCGCCGCGGGATGAAGACGCTGCGCACGCTGCTCCGGCTGCTGCGGGTCAAGCAGTGGACGAAAAACGCCGTGGTGTTCGCGGCCTTCGTCTTCGCCTTGGGCGACCGGCAGCAGGATCTGGCTGCGTGGGAATTCTGGAAAGTCGCCCTCGCGGCACTGGCGTTTTCGCTCGTGTCCAGCGCGGTCTACGTCTTCAACGATCTGAAAGACGCGCCGCAGGACCGGGTGCATCCCATCAAGAAAAACCGGCCGATCGCTTCGGGCGCAGTCGGGCCGGGGCGGGCTTGGGGCGTGGCGCTGATCCTGCTGGCGGCGGGGCTGGGCGGGGCCTGGAGGCTGGGGCCGGAGCTGCTGGCGGTGCTGGGCGCCTATCTCGCCCTGCAAGTCGTCTACACGCTGGGGTTGAAGCGCCTGGCGCTGGTGGACGTGATCGTGATCGCGCTGGGATTCGTGTTGCGCGCGCTGGCGGGGGCGGTGGTGATCCACGTCAAAATCAGCCCGTGGCTGCTCATTTGCGCGCTGATGCTGGCGCTGTTTTTGGGCCTGTGCAAGCGGCGGCACGAAAAGGTGAATCTGGCCGGCCTGGGCACCCGCGCCGCGCTGGACGGCTACGACGAACGGCTGCTGGATCTGCTCATCGCCATGACGGCGGCGGCGGCGCTGGTCTGCTATTCCATCTATACCCTTTGGCCCGAGACGGTCGAAAAGTTCGGCACGCCGTGGCTGGGAGCGACCATCCCCTTCGTGGTCTTCGGCTTGTTCCGCTACATGGATCTGGTCTATCGCCAAGACCAAGGCGACCGCCCCGAGCATATCCTGTTGACGGACATGCCGTTGCTGGCGGACGTCGCCCTGTACGGAACGGCCGTCCTCGGCATCCTCCTGCTCCGCTAAAGCGTTTTTACGCCCCGCGGCCATTTCGGTTGACGCCTCCCGGCACGAAAAGAGACACTTCTTCCTGATTACGCACCCCGATCCCTTTATTAAGGAGAAAAAAACATGAAAATCATTTCCTCGATCAACAAAGAAGTCCTTGCCCGCACCGTTCAGCGCGCCAAGGAGCGCAACATCATCCTGCCCACCTTCGCCCAGCAGAAGGATCCCAAGAAGATTCCCGCGAAGATCGTGGAGAAGCTCAAGAAGATCGACGACCAGGCGGTGGATCCGTTGAACCTGTTCCGCATCACCTGGAAGAACGATCCCCAGACGGGCGGCTTCGGCGAAGGCAACTGGGTGGAATT
Source organism: Spartobacteria bacterium (assembly GCA_009930415.1). Classification (GTDB taxonomy): domain Bacteria; phylum Verrucomicrobiota; class Kiritimatiellia; order CAIQIC01; family Lenti-01; genus Lenti-01. Next base: position 4,266 of record RZYG01000099.1, read on the forward strand.
CCCGAAGGAAATCACGGGCGTGGACGCCCGGATCGTGGGCCTGATGGGCCGCTATTTCCCGACGGGCGCGCACAAGGTCGGCGCCGCCTACGGCTGTTTGGTCCCGCGTCTCGTGAGCGGCAACTTCGATCCGACGACCCAGAAGGCCGTCTGGCCCTCCACCGGCAACTACTGCCGCGGCGGCGCGTTCGACTGCGCCCTGCTGGCGTGCCCGGCCATCGCGATCCTGCCCGAAGGCATGAGCCAGGAGCGCTTCCAGTGGCTCAAGAGCATCAATACCGACGAGATCATCGCCACGCCCGGCACCGAGTCGAACGTGAAGGAGATCTACGACATGTGCTGGAAGCTGCGCAAGGAGCGCGGCGACAAGATCGTCATCTTCAACCAGTTCGACGAGTTCGGCAACGCCATCTGGCACTACAACATGACCGGCGGCATCATCGAGGAAATCTACGAGAACCACTTCAAGACCGACCGCAGCCGCCTGGCGGGCTATGCCAGCGCGACGGGCTCCGCCGGCACGATTGCCGCGGGCGACTACCTGCGCAAGATCCATCCGCACATCCGCGTGGTGGCCACCGAAGCCCAGCAGTGCCCGACGCTCTACCAGTACGGCTTCGGCGCGCACCGCATCGAAGGCATCGGCGACAAGCACATCCCGTGGATCCACAACATCCGCAACACCGACGCCATCGCCGCCGTGGACGACGAGCAGGTCATGCAGCTCCTGCGCCTCTTCAACGAACCCGCCGGCCAGGACTACCTGCGCAAGCAGGGCGTCAAGGACGAGACGATCGCCCAACTGCCGGCCGCCGGCATCTCGAGCATCTGCAACCTCGTCAGCGCCATCTGGGCCGCCCGCTACTACGACATGGACGGCCGCGACGTCATCTTCCTGCCGATGACCGACGCGATGAACCTCTATGAATCGCGCCAGGTCGAAATGACCGAGCAGCACGGCCCCTACAACGCCGACCTCGCCGCCCGCCACTACGCCCGCTACCTGCAGGGCTGCAACCCCACCACGTTCCGCGAGCTGAACTACTTCGAGCAGAAGTCGCTCCACAACTTCAAGTACTTCACCTGGGTCGAACAGCAGGCGAAGGACAGCGAAGATCTGCGCTTCATGTGGGACGAAGAGTTCTGGGCGGAGATGTTCGCCCAGGAACAGGTCGCCGAATGGGACCAGCTCATCGACGAGTTCAACGACGCCACCGGTTTGCTGAAAAACCTGTAGCCGCACCCCCCGTTAGCAAAGGAGAAAAAGAAATGAGTTCATTGCTGTACAACGAAGCCAAGAAGCGCGAAGACCAGATCGCGAATTTCCTCAAGGACATCGTGAGCATCCCCTCCCTCAGCAGCCAGGAGGGCGAGGTGGTCAAGTTCATGGCCGCCGCCATGAAGAAGCTGGGGTACGACGAAGTCGTCATCGACGGCATGGGCAACCTGCTCGGCCGCATCGGAAACGGCCCGCGCGTCATCGCCTTCGACGGCCACTGCGACACGGTGGACATCGGCGACGTCTCGCTGTGGAACAAGGTCAAGCCCTATCCCGCCGTCATCCAGGACGGCAAGGTCTACGGCCGCGGCGCCACCGACCAGAAGGGCGGCATCGCCAGCTCCGTCTACGGCATCGCCATGCTCAAGGAACTGGGCCTGGTGCCCAAGGACCTGACCATCTGGGTGGTCGCCAGCGTGCAGGAAGAGGACTGCGATGGCCTGTGCTGGCAGTACATCGTCAAGGAAACCAAGCTGCGCCCCGAAGTCGTCGTTTCGACCGAGCCGACCAGCCTGCAGATCTACCACGGCCACCGCGGCCGCATGGAAATCGAGATCGAGACCAAGGGCGTGTCCTGCCACGGCTCGGCCCCCGAGCGCGGCGTCAACGCCGTCTACAAGATGGCCGGCATCATCCAGGACGTCGAGAAGCTCAACGAGCGCCTGCCGCCGACGAAGCCCCTCGGCAAGGGCACCGTCACCATCAGCCATATCCGCTCGACCTCGCCGAGCCTGTGCGCCGTGGCGGACAGCTGCACGATCCACCTCGACCGCCGCCTGACCACGGGCGAAAACGAAGAAACCAGCGTGGCCGAACTCAAGGCGCTGCCCAGCGTCCAGAAGGCCGGCGCGGAAGTCCGCGTGCTGGAATACTCCGTCCCGAGCTGGACGGGTCTGGTGTATCCCACCAAGAAGTACTACCCCACCTGGCACATCGAAGAGACGACCCCGCAGGTCACCAGCGCCGTCGCCGGCTACAAGGCCGCCCTGAACGAAGAGCCCGTCGTGTCCTACTGGGTCTTCAGCACCAACGGCGTGTCCATCTGCGGCATGTACGGCATCCCCGTCATCGGCTTCGGCCCCGGCCACGAGAAGTTCGCGCATTTCCCGAACGAGGAAATCGATATCGAACACCTGACCCGCGCCGCCGCCTTCTACGCCGGCTTCGCGCTCGAATACGCCAAGACCCCCGTTCCGGCGGCCAAGTAATCCGCGCCCAACCGCGCGCGCCAACGCAAGGGAGCCCCGCGCTCCCTTGCGTTTTTCGCGTCCGGAAGCCCGACGTTGACGCCGGCGGGTTTCGGCCCTATGCTCGCAATGAAATGAAATCGCGCGGCGCGGGCGCGCCGGGCACCGAACAACCGGGAAAGGGAGAGTTGCCATGGGAACCAAGGGAATCGCGATCGTCGACATGGACGTCAAGAAGCTGGTGGCCGTCCTGAACAAGGCGTTTTCGGACGAGTGGCTGGCCTACTACCAGTACTGGATCGGCGCCAAGGTGGTGAAGGGCCCGATGAAGGAGGCCGTCATCGCCGAGCTGATCCAGCACGCGGCGGACGAGCTGCGCCACGCGGACATGCTGGCGGCGCGCATCATCCAGCTCGGCGGCACGCCCATCACCGAGCCCAAGGAGTGGTACAAGCACACCAACTGCGGCTACGACGCGCCGGACGATCCGTTCGTCAAGGCCGTCCTCGCGCAGAACATCCAGGGCGAGCAGTGCGCCATCACGACCTACAAGAAGCTGCTCAACTACACGATGAACAAGGACCCGGTGACGTACAATATCGTCCTCCAGATCCTGCAGGACGAAGTCGAGCACGAGGAAGACCTCCAGGCCGAGATGGAAGACCTCCAGACCCTGCTCAAGTCCGCCCGCGGAAAATAGCCCCCGCTGCGCGCCGCCCCGGAAAAGCCGTTTTTACGTGGTACGTAAACGTCGCGGAAAGTTTTTACGTTCCACGTAAAACCGCGCGAAACTTTTTACGTTCCACGTAAAACCCGTCCGGCGGCGGCCGCGGAACCCCCCTGCCATGGAAATCCTGAACCGATTGATTGCCGCGCTCGACCTCGACGCCCCGGTGCGGGACGTGCGGCAGGGCGTGTTCCACACCGCCGTCGTCACGCGGCACTGCGGGCTTGCCTCTTCGCTGCCGCGCGACGCCCTGCGCCAGGCCCCCCCCTTGGTCAAGGAAGCGGGCGCCTTGCTCGATAAATCCGCCGCGGAACTGGTTCGCCTGGCCTACTCGGACAGCCTGCTCGAAGCCGCCATCGGCATGGCCACGCTCAATTCGCTGCTGGACGTCCCTGAAGCCGCCTGCCGCGAAGTCAACGCCGCGGAGCTGATTCTCGAAAAGGGCCGGGGGCGGCGCGTCGCCGTCGTCGGCCATTTCCCGTTCCTGCCGAAAGTGCGCGAAGCCGCCGGCGAATTGTGGGTGGTCGAGAAGAATCCGCGCGAGGGGGATCGGAAAGAAGACGAGGCCGGGGAATTCATTCCGCAGGCCGACGTCGTGGCGCTCACGGGCACCTCCCTGACCAACCACACGCTGCCGGATTTGCTGGCCCTGTGCCGGCCCGAGGCGTTCGTGGTCCTGCTGGGCGATTCGGCGCCGCTGTCGCCGATCCTGTTCGACTACGGGGTGGACGCCGTTTCGGGGACGCGGGTCGCCGACGTCGAAACGGCGCTGCGGTGCGTCGGCCAAGGCGCCAATTTCCGGCAGATCCGCGGCGTGCGGCGGCTGACGATGCTCAAACCGGCTTCGAAGTAGCCGCGCTCAATGATGATGCCCGCAGCAGCCGACGACGGCGTCCTTGTTCGGCGCGAACAGCAGCGGGAAGACGATGTCGCTGGTGCAGCACGGCAGCCACACGGACAGGAACAGGAACACGGCGATGCCGGCGAGGACCGCGACGGAGGGCATGCCGCCCAGCGCCATCGCGACGTGGAACAGCGAGGCCCCGGTGCTGATGAGGACGTGCAGGCTGTGCGGCACGCGGGTCTTGACGCTCCAGGCGCCCAGCGCGATGCCGAGGAACGCGAGCGGATTCACCAGCCACCATTCCTCGATGAAACCCAGATGGAACCCGGGATTGGGCAGGCCCAGCATCCATTCGCCCAGATAGGGGATGAGGCAGTCGCTCAGCGTGCCGATTCCGACGCCGCCGAGATAGCCGATGGCCAAAATGCGCCAGAAGCCCGCCCCGCCCGCGCGCCGGAAGGTCGCGATCGTCGCCTGCGCGCTCAGCAGCACGTGCAGCGGATGCAGGATGCCGAAAAGCCGGGCCGACGTCGCGGCGGGAAGCCCCGCCCGCAGCAAGCCCAGCAGCAGCGCGATGCCCGCCAGCGAGCCGAGCGCCGTGTACGGCGCGTGGGCGCGCAGTTCGCGGAAAATCAGGTTGCGGTTCATTCTTCGTCCTCCAAAAGATTCCGGGCCGGCTTGACCACGAGGCTGCCGACGGGCTCGCCGACGCGTCCGGCCACCAGCGGGCATTTGACGGTAAACAGGAAATAGACGTTTTTGTCCACTTCCGAAAGCGTTTCGTAGTTGCCTTGCCCCTTGGCGATGATCAGGTCCGCGCGGTCGAACCAGCCGCGGAATTCGTCCGAGCAGTCGGCCAAAATGGTGCCGGGGGCGTCGGATCCGTTGCCGAGGACGGGCACGAGTTCCGGCAGGCCGGCAATGGCGGCGTCCGCGGCCGTCGCGTCGTTGAGCACGGGCGCGCCGCGCACGAAGAGGGTGATTTTTTCCGCGGGCAGTTGTTCGATCAGCAGTTTGTCGAAGACGATTTCCCCCGCGTTGTCGGCCAAATAGAGGATGGAATGGGCGCGGTCCGCCTCCTGGAAGAGTCCGTCCAGGTCGCCGCGCAGGGGTTGCGTCCAGATGGTTTCGAGGTGCGCGGGCAGGTCTTCGGCGGCGATCTGGGTCTTGGCGCCGACGTCGAGCAGGTTGCCGCCGATGGCCACGCGGACGGCGGCTTCGCGCGGATCGGGATGCGCCGCGATGCGCGCCCGCAGCGCGGGCACGAGGTCCAGGGCCATGCGGTTCATCCGGTCCTTGATGGCGCGATAGGGGTCGGCATCGTGGAGCGCCTCGCGGATGGAGCGTTGCAGGCGCTGGGCCATCGCGGGCGGGGTGTCGGACCAGTCGCCGTCGGCGATGTTCCGCAGCAGGCGCCTCAGGAGGGGTTCGCGCCGGGAGGGATCCGGCACGGCTTCCGTCACGGCGTCGAGCGCTTGGCGCGCGAAGCAGGGGATGCATTCGAGCAAGGTGTTCACGTGCGGCATTCCTCGGGGTGGCGCAGGCAGCGCATGCGGCAAAGGGCCTGGGTGACGCGTTGCTGGTAGCCGCGGCGCAGTTCGATGACGTGCGCCCGTTCCCACAGGAGGACTTCGTGGGTGGCCACGATGGCCTGCACGCCGCGGGCGACGGCGCGGTCGATGGCCGCGCGCAGCTTCAGCACGTGGTCGAAATCCTGGCCGGATTCGGGC
>RZYG01000336.1 GCA_009930415.1 Spartobacteria bacterium
GAGCAGTTCGGCGGGTCGAGTCGGGGGCGACCCGCCGAAAACCTCATTTCTGGTATTTGGTGCTAAAATAGGTTCGAGCTTGCGAGTAAAATCGCACCATTACAGAACTAAAATCGGAATTAGCGGCGCATTGCGCCGTTTTTTCTCTTGCGGCGCGCAGCGCCTGCCAGTGCGGTTTCATGGGGGAATTGGGAAATTGACGCGGCATAAGCCGCGTATTCTTTATTTTGTAAGTCGGCAGAGCCGACACGCTCCGCGTCCTGCTCCTCGTGATATACTAATAAGTGGAATACAAATTATTAGCAGGACGACACTATTTGACCACTCAAATAGCCGTTTCGCACAGGTTAGTTCTGCTAATTTGTATTCCAGCGAAGCGGCTTTTTGAGTGTAAAGAATAGGGGGTGTTATGTTGCCTATCACGCAAAAACTCATATATTTCTTGTACGTTCGCAAAAGTACCGACGTAGAAGATAAACAAATATTGTCTATTGCGGCGCAGATCGCGGAGCTAAAAGAATTTGCGGCTCGTATGGGTATTTATATTGTTGATGTCATAATCGAAAAACAAACAGCCAAGAAGCCAGGACGAAAAAAGTTCAATAAAATGCTGGAGCGCATAGAAAACGGCGAAGCAAACGGGATTTTGGCGTGGTTGCCCGACAGGTTGTCTCGCAACAGTATCGACAGTGGCAAGATTATTTATATGCTCGATGAGCATATACTCCTTGACCTCAAGTTTCCCCACTTTTGGTTTGAGAACACACCACAAGGCAAATATATGCTTGCCAACGAATTCAATTCATCGAAGCAATATGTAGATAACTTGTCCGTTAATACAAAGCGTGGTTTACGGCAAAAAGTGCGCGACGGCAACTATCCGAGCCGCGCCCCGATTGGCTATTACAACCATCTAAAAGCAAAGACGGCAAAAGTAGATCGTAAGACTGCGCCCATAGTGCGCCAAGCGTTCGAGCTATACGCCAAAGGCGATAAACGATTAGACGAAATCGCTACTTTTCTGTATGCCAACGGCATAAAGACTAAGCCGGGCAAAGTGCGCGGCAAAAAGACGACAGGCAACAAGCCCCACTCGCGCACCCGTGTCGCGCATATGCTGGCAAATCCGTTTTATTACGGACATTTTCGCTATACAGGCGAAGTCCACGAGGGCAACCATACGGGCATCATCTCAAAACGACTATTTGACCAAGTCCAGACAGTGCTAGAGCGGCGCGGCAAGCCGCAACGCAAAGCCAACGATCCAAAACCGCTATGCGGTCTTGTCTATTGCTCGTGCGGTATGATGTTTACCGCAGAAACACACATAAAGCGGCAGAAGAACGGCAACGTACACGTCTATACGTACTACCGATGTACTCGCAAAAGCAAAACGGTGGTGTGCCGCGAGCCGCATATTCGCGCCGAGGAACTAGACAAGCAATTAACCGAGCTTTTGAGCGGTTTTGCTATGCCCACTGTGTGGGCGGACAAACTGCGCGAACTTATGCGCAACGACGAGGCAAGCGAAAAAGCGGACTTTGTGCGCGCGACTGGCAAAGACAAGCAAAGTATCGCGCAGTTGTCGGACAAGCTCCAGCGCTTGCTTGACGGCTACCTAGAGGGCGATATTGAACGCGAACTCTACCAAGTTAAGCGCGCCGAAATCCTCGGACAGAAGAAACGGCTAGAAGAAAAAATAGAGCAAGCGACAGTGGGCGTTTTGACGTGGGTCGAACCTATGACCGCGTGGTTTGAGCGAGCCGTTTCTATCTGTAAAATCGCAAAAAGTGATGATTTACTAGCGAAAAAGTCGCTATTACTCGAAATCTTCGGGTCGAACCTCAAAATGCAAAATAAGGAAGTCGTCGCACGCGACGACCAATTTCCCAATTCCCCCCTGAAACCGCACTGGCAGGCGCTGCGCGCCGCAAGAGAAAAAACGGCGCAATGCGCCGCTAATTCCGATTTTAGTTCTGTAATGGTGCGGGTAGAGAGAGTCGAACTCTCGTTTCTACCTTGGGAAGGTAGCATAATAGCCGTTATACGATACCCGCTCGTCGCAACTTACTTTGCTGCTT
>RZYG01000100.1 GCA_009930415.1 Spartobacteria bacterium
CAAGAGCGGTGCCGAGCTGTACTCGGGCGGCGTGTGGGTCGGCTTCGACTCCGACGACACCGGCAACATCTACGACGACGGGCACGTCGTGCAGTATCTGAAGATCGAGCCGGCCGATGCCCCCGGCACGGAAACAACCAATTCGCCGGTGCCCGTTCCCTACGACTGGCTCGACGGCTACTATCCGGGCGAACACACCGCGCAGGAGTACGAGAACTTGGCTGCGGCGACGGCTTCCAACGGCGTGCTGACGGTCTGGCAGGCCTACGTGGCGGGGCTGGATCCCACGGACGAAAACGCGGGCTTCGGGATGGAAAGCGTGCAAAGCATTTCCGGCGCGCAAATCGCCGTGGCAGCGGCCTCGAACCGCGCCTACCGGATCGAGTTCCTCGACGGCGAATTGACGGCGAATCCGCAAACCTGGTTCCCGTTTCTGGCCAACGGCGCGTGGACCAACGTCGAGCCGTTCACGAACCGCCACGTCTTCGTGGACACCGGCGCGGCCACCAACAGCGGCTCGTCCGTGACCACCCAGCGCAACTACCGCGTCTGGGTGGGCCTGCCGTAGGAAGCAAAAGCGAATATTCAATGTTCAATATTCAATGTTCAACCGCTGAACATTGATGATTGATTATTGAATATTGAACATTGGGATCGGAACAAGGAGCCGAAAATGTGGATGTTGCGCGGACTTTTGGGCATCGCCGTCTTCACGGCGCTGGCGTGGGCCTTGAGCGAAAACCGCCGGCGCGCGGACTTGCGCGTTGTGGCGTGGGGCCTGGGCCTGCAGTTCGGCATTGCGGTGCTGCTGCTGAAGGTGCCGGTGTTCCAGCAGGCGTTGGCGCAGCTCAACAAGGTGGTGCGCGCGGTCGAGCGCGCCAGCCACGAGGGCGGGGCGTTCGTGTTCGGCTATCTCACCGGCGGGGAAGCGCCGTTTCAGTTGGCGGACGGCGCGACGGCGGCCCCGCCGCTGTTTTTCTTCGGCCCGCTGATGATGCTGATCGTGGTGGGGGCGCTGAGCGCGGTGCTGTTCCACTTCGGCGTCCTGCAGAAAATCGTCGCGGCGTTCGCGCATCTGCTGCGGCGCACGATGGGCCTCGGCGGCGCGGAAGGCGTCGTCGTGGCCGCCAACGTGTTTCTGGGCCAGAGCGACGCGCCGCTCTTGATCAAGCCCTACGTGGCGCATCTGGGCCGCGCGGGGCTGATGTGCACGATGACGGCGGGCATGACGACGATTTCGGGTTCGCTGATGATCGTCTATGCCTCGATCCTGGACCCGCTGATGCCGGGCGTCGTGCTGGGGCATCTGGTCGTGGCGTCGCTGATCAGCGCGCCGGCGGCGGTGATGGTGTCGCGCCTGATGGTGCCGGCCGCGCCCGAGGAAATCGACCACGAGACGCCGCAACTGGCGGCCGACACGCACGGCGTGGTGGATGCGCTGCTGGTGGGGGCCAACGACGGCGCGAAAGTCATGGTCAACGTCGCCGTGATGCTCGTGGCGATCATCGCCGTGGTGGCCCTGGTCAACCAGGCGCTGGGGTTGCTGCCGTTTGCGACGCCGCTCTCGCTGGAGCGGATGTTCGGCTGGGTGATGGCGCCGGCGATGTGGCTGGCGGGCGTGCCGTGGGGCGAGGCGCGCGCGGCTGGCGAACTGATGGCGCTCAAGACCGTCTTCAACGAATTCGTGGCCTACGTGGCCCTGGCCAAGCAGCCCGCGGCGGCGCTGTCGGAGCACAGCCGCCTGATCACGATCTACGCCCTGTGCGGCTTCGCGAATTTCAGCAGCATCGGCATTCTCGCGGGCACGCTGACCGCGCTGTGTCCCGAGCACAAGCGGGCGATCGCCTCCCTGGGCCTGAAGGCCATGGTCGCCGGCACGATCGCCACGCTGCTGACCGGGACGGTCATCGGCATTCTGGTCCGGCCCTGAATCCGGGCCGGCGGCCGCGTTTTACGGCGCAAATTCCGCGCAAAGTTCTTACGTTCCACGTAAAATTCCGGCAAAGTTTTTACGTTCCACGTAAAACCGGGCAAAACGCGTTGCGGCGGGGAAAATCGCTGGTATCCCGGCGGGGGAAAGCCTATCTTGGCGGAGTGAAAGGTCGCCTCCATGTCGGCGTTGCTGCGCTGGCGCTGGCGTGGATTTCCGCGGGGGGGGCGGCACGGGCCGCGGAGACGGGCCGGCCGGGATTCGCTTTGACCGCCGAGGAGCAGGCGTTCCTGGCTGCGCATCCGGACATCCGCGTGGGGACGATGGCGGATTGGCCGCCGCTCGACTTCGTGGATCGCGCGGGCCAGCCGGCGGGCATCGGCGTGGATCTGCTGACGGAAATGAACGCGCTGCTCGGGGGCGCGCTGCGCATCGTGCCCGGCGCGTTCGACGAGCATCTCGCGCGGGTCCGGAGCCGCGAACTGGACGCGCTGATGGATGCGACGCCCAAACCGGAGCGCGAGGCATTCTTGATCTTCACGCAGCCGTACCGGGACGTGCCGCACGTGATCGTGGGGCGCCGGGACGCGCACTACTACGCCTCGGCGCAGGCGCTGGCGGGGCGCACGGTGGCGCTGGAAAAAGGTTTCGGCAACGTGAAGTGGTTCCAGGACCATTTTCCGGCGGTGCACGTCCGGCTCTACGACTCGACGCGGGACGCCCTCGACGCGGTGGCGCGCGGCGAAGCCGATGCCTACGCGGGGAACCGGGCGGTGGCGACGTACCTGATCGAGCGGGAGCTGCTGACGAACCTGCATCTGCAGGGCCGGCTGGAAAAGCCGTCGGTGGTGCTGGCGATCGGCGTGCGCCGCGATTGGCCGGTCGCGGCGGCGCTGCTGGACCGCGCCTTGCGGCACGTGCTGCAGACGCAAGGCCGCGCCATCCAGGCGAAGTGGTTCGCGGCCGCCGGCAAGGCGGCCGGCGCGCGGTTCCGCCCGACGCCGGAGGAACAGGCCTGGCTGGCGGCCCACCCGCAGATCCGGATCGGAGCGATGAACCGCTGGCCGCCGATGGATTTCACGGACGAGTCGGGGGCGCTGCTCGGCATCGGCGCGGATTTCGTCGCGCTGCTGAACGAACTGCTCGACGGCCGGATCGTGGCGGTGCCCGGGCCCTTCCCGCAGCTGCTGGAGGACGTGAAGGCCGGCCGGCTCGACGCGCTGCTGGACGTGACGCCGCAGCCCGGCCGCGAGGCGTTCCTGCGCTTCACCAAGCCCTACGCCGTCTTGCCGCACGCGATCGTGGCGCGCAAGGACGGGGACTACTTCGATTCGTTCGCGAGCCTGCATGGCCGCACCGTGGCGGTGGAAACGGGCTTTTTCGTGGCGGCGCACCTCCGCTCCAACCATCCGGCCATCCGCGTCGTGGACGTTCCCTCGACCCGGGAGGCGCTGCTGGCGGTGGCGGGGGGGCAGGCGGATGCCTACGTGGGCAACCGGGCCGGGGCGGAATGGATCATCGGGCGCGAATTGCTGACGGCCTTGCAGGTGCAGGGGATCGTGCGCGAGACCGCCTCCGCGAACGCCATCGGCGTGCGCCGGGACGAGCCGCTGCTGGTGGAGATCCTCGACCGCGCGCTGGCGGCGCTCTCGCAGCAGAGCGTGCAGGACGTGTTCGAGCGCTGGGCCGGCGTCGGGACGGAACGGGGCGGGGGGCTGGCGTGGATCGGGCTGTCGCCCGAGGAAAAACAGTGGCTGGCGGCGCATCCCGTCATCCGCTACGCCAGCAATCCGCGCTGGGCCCCGCTGGAATTCATCGATGCGGCGGGGATTCCGCGCGGCATTTCCCAGGAGTATCTGGAGCGGTTCGGCCGGGCCCTGGGCGTGGATTTCCGGCACGTGCCGATCGCTTCTTGGGAAGAAGCGCCAGCCAAACTCCGCGCCGGAGAAGTGGACCTGCTGACCTCCCTGGACGTCGCCGGCGGGGAGGATGGGGAGTATCGGTTCACGCCGCCGTATCTGGGCCTGCAACTGGCGATCTTCACGCGGGAATCCATGCCCTACGTCGGGACCGTGGCCGAGCTGGCGGGCCGCCGCGTGGCGACGGTGCCCGGCTACGGAATCGCCAAGCATCTCGCGGCGGAGGCGCCGGAGCTGGACCTGGCCGTCGTGGCGGACGTCCCCGAAGCCCTGCGCCGGCTGGCGGCCGGTTCCGTCGAGGCGTTCGTGGGGCCGTTGCTGATCGCCAGCCACTATCTGCAAGCCGGCGGATACGGCCGGATCAAGGTGGCGGGCGAGACCGATTTCACCTATGCTCCGGCGTTCGCCTGCCGGCCGGATTGGGGCTTGCTGGCGGACGTGCTCGCGCGGGCGCTGGCGGACGTCGGCGACGACGAAAAGAACGCCATTGCGCGCAAGTGGACGACGGTGACCTACGAGCAGCGCATCGACTACCGGAAGCTGTACAAATACGCCGCGGGGGTGCTGGCGCTGCTGGCGCTGTTCGGTTGGTGGAACCGGCGCCTGGCTGCCGAAATCCGCCGGCGCAAGCAGGTGGAGATTTCGCTGCAAAAAAGCCAGGAAGCGCTGCGTTCCGCCAACAAGGAACTGGAGGCCTTTTCCTATTCGGTTTCGCACGACTTGCGCGCGCCGCTGCGGCACGTGGCCGGGTTTGTCCAGTTGCTGCAGACCAAGGCCCAGGCCCAGCTCGACGAGACGGGCCGCCGCTATCTGGACGTCATCGCCGGCGCCGCCAATAAAATGGGCGCGCTCATCGACGACCTGCTGTCGTTCTCGCGGATGGGCCGCGCGCAAATGCGCCTGGAAACGGTGTCGCTGGCGGCGCTCGTGGACGAATGCCGGCGCGAACTGGAGCCGGAGACGCGCGGCCGGACCCTCGCCTGGCAAGTCGGCGAGTTGCCGGACGTGACCGCCGACCGCGCGCTGTTGCGCCAGGTGGTGGCCAACCTCCTCGGCAACGCGGTGAAATACACCGGCAAGAAACCGTCGGCCCGGATCGAGGTGACGGCCCGCCGCGCCGGCGGCGACGTCGTCGTCTGCGTGCGCGACGACGGCGCGGGGTTCGACATGAAGTACGCCGACAAGCTGTTCGGCGTGTTCCAGCGCCTGCACACCGAGGCGGAGTTCGAGGGCACGGGCATCGGACTGGCCAACGTGCGGCGCATCGTGGCCCGCCACGGCGGCCGCACCTGGGCCGAAGCCGCCGTGGACCAGGGCGCGGCGTTTTATTTCACTTTGCCGGTCCACTCGCCGGCGCCGGAGACCTGACGACATGAATGCGACAAGCGGAAAATTCATTTTGCTGGCCGAGGACAATCCCAACGACGTCGAGCTGACGCTCGCCGCGCTGGCGGACAGCCACATGGTCAATCCGGTGGAGGTGGTGAACGACGGCGCCGCGGCGCTGGATTTCCTCTATCGCCGGGGGCCGTACGCCGGCCGCACCCAGGGAGATCCCACCGTGATCCTGCTGGATCTCAAGATGCCGAAAGTGGATGGTCTGGAAGTGCTGCGCACCATCAAAAACGACGAAAACCTGCGGCTCATTCCGGTCGTGATGCTGACCTCGTCGCGCGAAGAGGCGGATCTGGTGCGCAGCTACGAAAACGGCGTGAACGCCTACGTCGTCAAGCCGCTGAACTTCGACGACTTCATCCACGCCGTGCGCGAAATCGGCCTGTTCTGGGGCTTTCTCAACGAACCCTCGCCGCTGCCGCGCCGCCCGGGCCCGACCTGAAGCCGGAAAGGAACGCCATGGAAACCGCCTTGTCCCATGATCCCGCCGCGCCGGCCCCCTCGCCGGGCAAGCGGCTGAAAATCCTGCATCTGGAAGACAATCCCGTCGATGCCCTGCTCGTCCGGGAAATGCTGGCCGAAGACCACGTGGATTGCGACCTCGTCGTGGTGATGGAGCCGGACGAATTCGAGCGCGAGCTGGCCAAGGGCGACGTGGACGTCGTGATTTCGGACTACAGCCTGCCGCACTATTGCGGTACCGAGGCCTTGCAGCGCACGCGCGCAGGCGGGGCCGAAACGCCGTTCATCTTCGTGTCGGGTTCCATCGGCGAAGAACGCGCGGTGGAAGCCGTGCGGCTGGGCGCGACGGACTACGTCATGAAGGAAAACCTGCGGCGGCTCGGCGTCGCCGTGCGCCGCGCCGTCGAAGTGGCCGAAAGCGCCCGCCGCCGCCGGGAGGCCGAAGCGCGGCTGGCCGAAGAACGCGACCTGCTGGTGGACGTGTTTTCCAGCGTCCAGGACGGCCTCGTCGTCCTGGATGCGGAGCGGAAGGTCGTGCAGACCAATCCCACGATCGAAAAGCTGTTTTCGGACAAGTTGCCGCTGGTCGGCCAGTCGATCGACTCGCTGTGTCCGGCCGTCGCCGAAGCCAGCGCGGCCGCCGCGCTCGGCTCGGGCCAGCCGGCGCCCCTGGTCTGCTCGCTGGAAACCGCGGCCGGTCCCGGCGATTTCAGCGTCTATGCGTATCCCTTGGTGGCGCGCCGCAGCGGTCGGCAGAAAGGCGTGATTCTCTACGTGCGCGACATCACCGGCGAACGCCGGCTTCAGCAGCAGCTGTTCCAGGCGCAAAAAATGGAAAGCATCGGCCTGCTGGCCGGCGGCGTCGCCCACGACTTCAACAACATCCTCCAGGCCGTCCTCGGTTTCGCCGAGGTGCTCGGATCCGAGCTGGCCGCCGACGATCCGGCCCGGGCGGACGTGGGCGAGATCCACAAGGCGACGGAACGCGGCATCGCGCTGACCCGCCAGTTGCTGGCGTTCAGCCGCAAACAGGTGCTCGCCATCGAAGATCTGGATCTCAACGAACGGGTGCGGCAGATGGGCAACATGCTGCAACGCCTGCTCGGGGCCCGTTATGAATTGAACTGCGATCTGGCCCCTGCGCCCGCGCGCATCCGCGGCGACGCCGGCCAGATCGAACAGATTCTCCTGAATCTGGTGGTGAATTCGCGCGATGCCATGCCGGCGGGCGGGCCCATCGGCATCTCCATCCGGGGCGCAACCCTCGCGGAAGCCGACGCGCGGCGGCGGGGAACGCCGTGGCGGGCCGGACGATTCATCCGCCTGGCCGTGGCGGATGCGGGCGCGGGAATTCCGCCGGACGTGCTCCCGCGGCTGTTCGAACCCTTCTTCACCACGAAAGCCAAAGACAAGGGCACGGGGCTGGGACTGTCCACCGTGTACGGCATCGTGCAGCAGCACAACGGCTGGATCGACGTCGATAGCCGACTGGGCCGCGGCACCACCTTCGCCATCTACTTTCCGGCGCTGGACGACGGAGAACCCGCTTGAGCGCCCGGGCGGTTTCCGGGGCGTGCCGCTTGACCGGCCGTTGCCGCCGGTGGCTGGGCGCGCTGCTGCTGGCGGGGTGGGCCGCAGGCGGGGGCGCGGCGCCGGTCCAAGCGGAAGCCCCGCCGTCCGCCCCCGTCCGGAATCTGCAAATCCGCCGGATCGAACCCGGCCGCGACGATGCGGCCTTGGCGCGCATCGAAGTTGTGCGCGCGCGGTTGCCGGAAAAAAACCGGCGGCGCAACAATTTCGCCTGGGCGGTGGCGCAGATAGAGGGTCTCGAGAAGGTGGAATACTACGCCCACAGCGGCATCAACGGCTTGGGCGGATTGTCCGCGGAGGCCGCCGCGCGGATCCCGGACGTTTCGCCGCGATGCAAGAAGGGCCGCTTCGAAGTCCTGTGCGTGAACCACGCCGACGAGATCGAGGGCGACGACTGCTGGCCGCGCTACATGGACACCGAATGCAAGATCCTCGAGGATCTGGCGGCGCGCCTGCTGGATCCGGCCGCGGCCGGCCGCGTGCGGCTTTATACCGATTTGTATCCTTGCGCCAGTTGCCGGCACGTGATGGCCCAGTTCCTGGCCGTCTATTCCAACGTGCAGCTCCAAGTCCTGTTTCGCGAGCGCTGACGCGCCGCCGCGGGGGCAAAAAAAGGGGGGGCACCGACGGGCGCTTGGGAAAACCGAATCGGTCCCTAACGCGAATTTCATGCAGTTCGGTTTGACGCTGCTTGGCTTCGGACGTTTGCTTGGGGGTGGAGGAAAGCGGATTCGTCGCGGTCCGGTATTTTCCCGAAGGGAGCGGGCGCATGAAAACGATGCGGGCGGGATTGGGGTGCGGGGTAGGGGTGTTGCTCTGGTGCGCGTGTCTTTGCGAGGGGGCACCTTCGCTCACCGTCACCAAGCCGCCGGTGCAGTTGCCGACGCTGATGACCGGGCCTCCGATCGATCCTACCGCGACCTTCGGGCAGTGGTTCGTGGACACCAATGGGGTGGAAACCGTCCGGACGAACGAATTCTACGACGAAACCGCCGGCGGGCTGGGCGCCAACGCCATCACCGGCTACGTGGACAGCGTCGTCTATCAGGGCGGGCCGGGGACGCCCATTCAGGGATTCAGCATCCAAGCCACGATCCACAACGACACGACCGTCGAGGCGGGCTGGGCCGCGGGATCCAACAGCCATGGCGAGTCGCGGCCCCGGGTGGAAGAGCAGGCCTATGTCGGTCCGCTGATCGACGTCAAACTTGCGGCCGAATTCGCCATCGGCGACTCCAGCAAGCTGCCTCTCGCGTTCAACTATCCCGCCGGTCCCTATCGCGAAGGAGGGTCGCCGTTCATCGAGGCGATCGATGAAGACCAGTGGGCTTGGTATTGCTGGAATCCGGAGGATCCGGATCTCGAGCACCAACCGCCCGGGGGGTATTTTGTGCCAACCTGGGACTTCGGCACCATTCCGCAGGGGCAATCGGCCACGCGCCAACTCCAGTTCGTGGTTGCGCCGCCGGGTCTCCAGCCCGCCGACCCGCGCTATGTGGCCATCGTCGCCTCGTCTACCGCCTTGAGCGACATTTTGCTGAACCGCAGCCGATCCCTGAAGATCAGCACGTGGATCGACGATATCGCCCTCGATCAGGGTTCCGGGATGGAAGAGCCGCCGCCCTTGCGCCTAAGCGACGTATCCGTGTTCCACAATCCGTACCAAGAGGAAGAAGAACAACTGGATTTCGGCGACGCGCCCGATCCGACCTATCCCACCTTGCTCGCGAGCGACGGCGCGCGGCACGTCGTGAATCCAAGCGTGTTCATGGGGGCGCAAATCGATGCCGAAACCGATGGCCAGCCCAATGCGGGCGCCACGGGCGACGACATGGCCAACCTCGCCGACGAAGACGGCGTGGTCTTGCCGCCGCAGTTGTACGTGGGCGTGGTCAGCACGGCGTCGGTCGTCGTTTCGACGTCCGGTTATCTCACGGCCTGGATCGATTACAACGCCAACGGAAGCTGGGAGCTCGGGGAGCGGGTTTTCGGAGCCATGGTCGTGACCGCGGGCGTGAACAACTTGGTCTTCACCGTTCCGTCGGGGACGCCAACGGGCGCCACCTATGCCCGGTTCCGCTATACCACGCAAATGGGTGCGCTGCTGCCGACCGGGGCCGCGCCCGACGGCGAGGTCGAGGATTACCAGGTGACGATCCTGCAGGAGGAAGAAGAGGAGCTGGATTTCGGCGACGCGCCGGATAGTTCGGTTTCTCCGCTTTATCCCACCTTGCTGGTCAACAACGGCGCGCGGCACGTCGTCGTGCCGGGGTTGTATCTGGGCACGCTGATCGACTCGGAACCCGACGGGCAGCCCGATCCCTTCGCCACGGGCGACGATCTAGCGAATTTGGCCGACGAGGATGGCGTGACGTTTTTGGGGCCGTTGATCATCGGCCAAACCGCCACCGTGCAGGTGACCGTCGTGGCGTCGGGCCCTTGCTCGCTCTACGGCTGGATCGATTTCAACATCGATGGCTCTTGGGCGGGCAACCAGATGCTGAACGCCACGGTGCCGGGATCCGGGACCTACCAGTATCCGTTTCTCGTGCCGGGAGGCGCCTCGCCGGGCACGACCTTCGCGCGTTTCCGGCTCACCACCCAGGTCGGGCCGCTCAGCGAATATGGGCTCGCACCCGACGGCGAGGTCGAGGATTACCAGATGACGATCGCGCAGGAGGA
>RZYG01000337.1 GCA_009930415.1 Spartobacteria bacterium
CGCCACTGCGCCAGCAGCGCCAGCACGTCGAATTCGCGCGCCGTAAGCTCCACGAGCCGCCCCGCCCGCCGCACTTGCCGGCGCAAGCGGTCGACGTCCAGGTCGCCGACGCGCAGGACGTCGCTCTCGGCGGCCGCCGCCGTGCGCAGCCGCGCGCGGATCCGCGCCAGCAGTTCGGCGAACGCGAAAGGCTTGGTCAGGTAGTCGTCCGCACCCTCTTCCAGTCCCGCCACGCGTTCCGGCAGGGTGTCGCGCGCCGTCAAGATGACCACCGGCATGCGGTGCCCGGCCCCGCGCACCCGCCGCAGCCACGTGCGGCCGTCGCCGTCGGGCAGGTTCAGGTCCAGCACCACCAGCGCCGGCGTTCCCTGCGCCAGTTGCGCGTCCGCGGCGGCCAGCCGGTCGGCCGTGGCCACGGCGAAGCCCGCTTCGCCCAGTCCGCACTGGAGGCTCTCCGCCACGTGCGCGTCGTCTTCCACCACCAGGATGGCGGCGGCGGCGGATTGAATTTCTTCCTTCATGGCTCGAGCGCTATCCTACGGCCCCGCCTCCCGAATGCCAATCCTTTCACCTGAACGATTCTTAAGGTCATTTGCTTTGCGCCGGATTCCGCAGCGGATAAATTGTGCGCATATGACAACCGCCTGGAAGACCTTGTTCGAAACCGGCCGCATCGCCCGCGCCGCCCTGCGCGAGCAGCAGGAATGCATCCGCGCGGTGCACCTGCGCCTCGCGCCGCACCTCGCCAGCCCCGCCGGCACGCCGGCGGAATACGTCGTGCGGCCCGGTCCGCTGCCCGAGGCCAACCTCGGCTGGCGCAAGAACATGTTTTCCACCCTCTTCCAGTCCGTCTACCATTTGATGGACGTCCCCGCCCCGCGCCGCCTCCTCTACGGCCAGCTCATCCACCTCTTCCGCATCTGGGTCACCTCCGCCGACAACCTGCTCGACGGCGAGGACAAGGAAGTCGTGCCGCTGGAAATGCCCGGTTCCGCCCGCGTCATGCGTCAGGTCGTCGCCGTCATGGCCGCCGACCGCGTGTTGGCCGAAATCCTCAACGACGCCGTCGCCCAGGGCGCGCTCACCGCCGCCCAGCGCGACGAGCTCGCCCGCGAATCGCTCTGCCGGCTGCTGCCGAGCGCGGCGCAGGAAGCCACCGAAGAAGGCGGCATCGCCGTCCGCCCGCCGCCCGAGGAAGTCCTCGGCGTCATCCATCGCCTCAAGACCGGCTTGCTGTTCAATCTCGCCTTCGTCGGCCCCGAAATCGTCGAGCCCGCCGCGTTCGCCCGCACCGCGCGCCTGCGCGAAGGCCTGATGGACTTCGGCCTCGGCTGCCAAGTCCTCGACGACGTCCGCGACCTGGCCCGCGATCTCCTCGAAAAACGCCACAACTACGTCCTGTCCGTCCTGGCCCACCAGGCGCCCGATTTGCTGGACGAATTGGCCGCCCGCGCGCATTCCGTCGCCGACCGGCTCTATCTCGACGTACCCCAATTCGCCTTGCCTGCCGCGCGGCGCGGGTTCGACCTGATCGTTTCCGGCCTGCGCACGCTCGGCGAATCGGGGCTGGGCTACGACGGCGCCCAGGCCGAATCCATGGCCCGCGCCATGTTCCCCGTGCTCGATCTGGAGGGCCTGCCCATTGCCTAAGCGCCTCCATCCCCGTTCGGCCGTCGCCCAGCGCACGGCCGGCATCACCCTCGACCATGCCGCGCCGCTGTACGACTGGCTCGCGCCGCTCATGACGCTGGGCTCGGAGCATCGCCTCCACAAGCAGGTCGTCGCGCGCCTCGCCCTCGACCGGCCCGCCATTGGAATGGTTGGCAAAACAGACCAAAGCCCGGTCGGGACGGAGCCCGACCCTCCAGAAATCCACCCATCCCAGCGTTTCTCTTCCATGGAGGGACGACCTCCGTGTCGTCCGGTGGAGTCTGGCAACCGGATCGACGTCCTGGACGTCGGCTGCGGCACCGGCACCCTCACGCGCCAGATCTACGACGCGCTGCCCGCCGACGCGCCCCGCCGCGTCTGCGGCGT
>RZYG01000338.1 GCA_009930415.1 Spartobacteria bacterium
CCGTTGTCGACGACGAGGATCGCGGCGAGCGGCAGGGTTTGCGTCGCCAGCGCGCGGCAACAAGCGGCCGTATCCGGGATCCGGTCGAGATGGGGAATCACGGCGGCGACTGCGGGAGTTGGAGGGGTGGCCGGCGTCATGTCGGGAAAACCATATTCGCTCCCGCGCCGGGGCGCAAAGCTATTTTCCGGCCGCGGCATTCCCCGTTTTTTTCGTTGTTTCCCCCCGGGGGTCTGCCCATACTGCGGGAGATGTTTATTCAAGGAGAGCCCCATGATTCTGGCCTATATCGATCCCGGCAGCGGCAGCATTCTCATCCAGGTCATCTTGGCTTCCTGCATCGGCGGCATCGCCGTGTTCTGGAGCAAGATCAAGGCGCTGTTCACCGGCAAGAAGCCTGAAGCGCCGAAACCCGAAGACCCCGCCAAGCCGGAATAAGGGCATGTCGCGCATTTCCGGTTCGTTCCGCGATCCCAGCGGCTACGTGTTCCAGTTCGAAGGGCGCGTGTTTCGCGCCTTGGATCGGGCCGCGACCGAGTTGTTGCGGGGGCTGGACGCCCAAGGGCATCTGGCCCGCTGGGTCCAGGAAGGCCTCGTGGTCGGCACCCGCTTCGTGGCGGACGAGGCTTTGCGGGCGCAACTCGCCGCGCTCCATCCGGGCTTCGAGGCGTTTCTCGAACACGACCGGATTTCGCCGATCACTTATCCCTACGAGTGGTCCACCTCGATGCTGGCCGATGCCGGCCGGCTGACGCTCCGGCTCCAGGGGGAGCTGCTCAAGCTCGGGCTTTCCCTCAAGGACGCCACGGCCTACAACGTCCAGTTCGTGCGGGGCCGGCCTGTCTTCATCGATCTGACCTCCATCGAAAAGCCCGCGCGGCTCGACCTGTGGTTCGCGCTGGGCCAGTTCAACCGCATGTTCCTGTTCCCTTTGCTGCTGGCGAAGCACGCCGGCTGGGACCTGCGCTCGTATTTCCTCTCGAATCTCGACGGCCGTTCCACGCTGCAGGTAGGACAGGCCTTTTCGTGGTTCCGGCGCTGGAGTCCGGGACTGGTTCTCGACGTCGGCTTGCCGTTCGCCCTCGAGAAAAAGGTCAAGGCCGGCAAGGCCTCCGCGCCGCGGGCGCCGGCCGTCGCCGGCGCCGGCGCGCCGGTCGGCAACTCCGTCGCCCAGGAAATGACGCTGCGGCGGCTGGACAAGAAGATCGCCGCGCTGGCCGCCGCGGTCGCGCCGGAAACCGTCTGGGGCGACTACACCCAGATCTGCTCCTACGACGACGAAGCCGAGGCGTCGAAGAAGGCGCTGGTGCGCGAATTCATCCAGCAGGCCCGGCCCGCCGAAGTCCTCGATATCGGCTGCAACACGGGCGACTACTCGCGCATCGCCGCCGAATGCGGCGCCTCCGTCCTCGCCACCGATTTCGACGTCGGGGCGGTGGAGCAGATGTACCGGCGGCTGCGGAAAGAGCCGGCGGCCATCACCCCCATGGTCGTGGACATCGCCAACCCCAGCCCCGGCATCGGCTACCTGAACGCCGAACGGCCGCCGTTCCTCGAACGCGCCAAGCCCGACTGCGTGCTGGCGCTCGCGGTCATCCACCACCTGCTGGTCGGCGCCAACCTCCCCATGGCCGCCGTGCGCGACTTGTTCGCGTCCCTCGCGCAAAAACATCTGGTGCTGGAATTCGTGCCCACGGACGACGTCATGTTCCGCAAGCTGATCGAATTCCGCGTCAACCTGTTCGACCACGTCACGCTGGCGCACTGCCTCGAGGTCTTCGGCGAGAAGTTCGCGCTGGTGCGCCAGGAGCCGATCCGGAATTCTCCGCGCACGCTCTTGCTGTTCGAAAAGCGCGGTTAAGACGGGGACTCTTACGGCACCGCGAATTCTTGCCCAGCGGCCACCGATGTGGCACAAACGTTGGCGATGATCAGAATCTGGGCAATGGGAGCCGGCGCGGCGACGCTGGGCGCGCTGGCCGCGGGACTGGCGGGACTGGCCCCGGCGGTGGCGCGGCGGTGGCGCGGC
>RZYG01000101.1 GCA_009930415.1 Spartobacteria bacterium
GTCCACCTCGTTCCTCATGCGAATTACGCGGGCGGGATTGCCGGCCACGACGGCCATGGGCGGCACGTCGCGCGTCACCACGGACTGCGCGCCGACCACGGCGCCGGAACCGATGGACACGCCGGGCAGGATGACGGCGCCGGCGCCGCACCAGACGTCGTCGCCGATGCGGACCGGTTTGGCGACGCACGGCTGCTCGTCGATGCGGCGATCCGGGAGGATGCCGTGGTTGTGGTCCACGATCACGCACCGGGGCCCGAAGAGACAATGCGCGCCGATATCCACGCGCTCCAGCACGTTTAGGTGGCACCCCTGGCCGAAAAAGGTAAAAGCCCCCACGTGCAGCCGGGCATTCGGAGCGACAAGTTTCAGCCACACGTCGCCTTCCAAGGCGGCGCGCTCGCCGAGGACGATTCCTCGGGGCAACCAGCAGCGGCAGCCGGGACCGACGGCCACTTTGGAGGCCAGATACGCCCCGCGCCAGCGCAACCGCACGGCGCGCAAACGCCCAGACACGACTTCCCATGCCATGGCCCACGACGTCATGCCCCCACCTCCTGAACGCTTGCATGCAACGTCTGCCGGCGGGCTTGCAGCCAGCGGATCCAAGCGCGCAGCGACCACGGCCGGACGGCCAAAGCCCGGCGGAAATAATGGACTGCCCGGGCGGGGTTTTTCGCCGCGAGCAGGCAATTGCCCATGAAATACCACGCGGGAAAGCGCGAAACAGACGTGCGCCTGCATTCGACGCAGCGCCTTCCCAGGCGAAGGGCTTGTCGCAAAATCGCCTGGTCCGGACGGCCGGCCGCCCGAGCCGCCTGGCTTTGGAGAATCAGGCGATAGAACGCATGCGGCCAACGGTTTTTGCGGCCGCTGATTGTTCCGGGGGCGAATTGGAAACGGTACAAAACGTCAGCCACGACCGCCACCCGGCCGGCCTCGGCGAGACGAATGGACAAATCCACGTCTTGGGCATAGTAGAACTCGGCCCGATATCCGCCGACGGCCTGGTAGACATCCTTGCGGAACAACATCGCGCCGTGGGCGGACAAGGTCCGCCGTTCGCGCAACACCCGGCGGCGGGCGGCCTCCGGATCGTCCAATCCATCCGTGACAAACAAGACGTCGCCTTCGGGAGCGACGCACTCCGCCCGGCAAGAAACCAGCACCGGCACATCGGCTTGCCGCGCGCGATCCAACTGCCGCCGAAGCCGGCCCGGCAGCGACACGTCGTCGGCGTCCTGCCGCGCGATCCACGGGGCGGACGCCAAGGCGCAGCCGTCGATCAGCGCGCGGGTCAGGCCTTCGTTATTCTTGTGCACGACCTTCAGGCGGGAATCCTTTTCCGCCGCCTCGTCGAGGATCGCGGCGGAACCGTCCGTGGAGCCGTCGTCGATGGCGATGAATTCCAGATCCACGCCCTCCTGCGACAGAATGCTCTCCAGCGCCGCGCCCAGCGTGTCGGCGTTGTTGTACACGCCCATCACGACGGATATTTCCGGTGGCTTCACGGGCTCAACGCCCCTTTCCACGCCGCGGCGGCGCGATCGAATCCGGCCCCCGCCTCGCCGGCGACGGCCGGCGACGCCAATCGCGCGACGGCCCGACGCACGTCATCGGAGTCCGCTGGATCGACTGAAATGCAGAACGGCTGCTCGTCGCGCGGCAACCGCCTATGCTGGCGCGGATGGACGAGCACGTGGCAACCGGCCGCGCGGGCGTCCGCCACCGTGGTTTTGTACCCGTATCCCAGCGGCGAAAGCAGCGCGACGGCCTTGACCCGGCACAGCCGTTCCCATGGATCCTCGATACGGCCCAACCGTTCGACGGCCGGCGGCAGAACATCCCGCGAGTCGTCGCCGAAACCGGCGCTGAGCTGGAACCGCCAGCCGGAAAATTCCGGACGAACGGCCAGCGCCGCGAATCCGGCGACGTGCGCCCGGCCGATCGCGTCGCGCGTTCCGGCCAGGCAAAGCACGACGTCTTCCCGCCGCTCCCAAGCCAGCGGTTTCGTTTCCGGCCGCAGGCTCGACCAAGGGGAAACGTAGGGCACGTGGCGCACCTTGTTCCGACCAGCCAGGCGGCGCCAATAACGGTCGTCGTCCCACGGGCTGATGCCCGCCAAGGCATCGGCGGCCCGGCCGCAGCGCCAATCCCGCGCCAGCAGGCGCAGGAAGCCGTAGGCGTCCCGCGGCAATCCCCGCCATTTCCGCCAGTCCTTTTTCGCGCGCGTCCAGTGCTGCAAGGCCTCGGCGTTGACGGTCCGCAACACGATCCGCGCGCGCGGACAGCGGCGCTTCAATTCCTCCATGGCTTCCGGCCAGAACGTGTAGTACCAGACGACCGTCGCCTCCGTTCCGCCGATCCGTTCCGCCAGTTCGCCGACGTTGATCTCGTTGAACCGGAATTCGCGCCAGTCGGCGCCCAGCGCGGACAGGACGAGGCGGATGCCCTGGAGATCCTTCCACTGTCCCGCGCCGCGTTCGCCCTCGCGCGCCGCAGGAATGACGAGGTGAACCATATCACCGGCTCCAAAACCGTCTTCGCCGAGGTCGAAATCCATTTGCGGCTTGCCGCTGGATAAACTCGGCGATCGGCCCTACCACCGTTTTTTCCAGCGAATATTTTTCCGTCAAGACCTGTTCGCCGGTGCGGCGAATTTGGTCGAAATAGGCCTCGTAGGTTCCGGGGGCAAGGCAGTGCCGAACCACGGCATCCAGGACGCCGGGATCTTCCGGGTTTCCAAATGCATGCATGTCGATGAAGAAGGAGGAATCTAGCACGTCGCCGGCACGCCGGCAGCCGTAGTAGACCGGCACGCAGCCGGCCATGAGGGATTGCGGCAGCTTCTCCGTCATGTACCAATCGTTGATCACGTTTTCCGTGATGAACTCGTATCGGCAGCTTTGCTGAACGGCAGCCTTGTCGGCGACGTGATGGCCGAATAACCGGCCGACCAGCACAGCCTTTTGCCCTCCCAGCGCCTCGCCGATCCGCCGGCGGATATTGGGATCATGGCGAGCAAATACCACGAAATCGTTCGGGCGCTCCGCGGCGATGGCCGCTCGGAAAACGCGCCGAATCTTCTCCGCGGGATCGGCGAAGTATACAAACGGATGAAAAGCGCCTTGAAATCGGTCGTCCGCGAAGTTGCGATAGGAAGAGTAGAAATCGCAGTGCCGGAGGAAATCGGGATTGTAGTTGCGCGGCCAAAGCCACTCCGGCTCGACTCCGACGGCGCACACCAGCGTGTTCGCGCGCGACTTGATTCGAGCCACTTCATCCGTCAAATTCCAGAAGATCACCGCATCATAGAGACGCCAACGCCGGTATTCCTCTACCCCGAATGGGAAATAGGAAGCCAGCCATGCCCGTTCCTGAGGCGTATTCTTCGGGGCTATGAGAGCAATTCGCACGGGAACGCCCCGGAGGATGGGCGGGAAACCGCCCGTTGGTCTTCAAATAGCGTGTTCACGCCAAAACTGCGCAGGGGGCGGTAGCCTCGCGGCTCCAGGAAGTCGAGCAGCGCCGCCCGCGCCGCTGAATTGTTGGCTTCCAACAGGATCAGGCGCGGGCGCATCTGCTCGAAATCCAGCCCGCGCAATGCGTCGATTTCACCTCCCTCGATGTCGATGGACAGAAAATCGATCCGTGGCAGTGGATGGGTATGCAACAACTGTCCCAGCCCCAAGCAAGGAACCTGCACGGCCCGAATCCCCTCCCCTTCCCGGCGGCAGCGCCGGAGATGGTCTTCGTCGGGCGACACTGCCGAAAGGAGATCCGCGCCCCTACCGCCAACCATGTGGAACGTGGTGCTTGTTCCCGACGCTTCGGGCGCACCGATCGCCGCATGCACGACGACAGAGCGCGTTCGGTTCCGGCGGCACTTTTCCGCATTGTCCGGATGGGCCTCTACCAGAACACCCGTCCATCCCATTTGTTCCATGGCGTAGGTGTTGCTGAACTGGATTCCATCATAGGCGCCGATTTCGACAAAAAAGCCGGTTTCTTGGCCTTCGAAATAGTCCGCCAGAAAAACATCCTCGGCATGCTGGGCGGTCAGCATAATCGGCTTGTTCCGCCCATGCCGGAGGGCAAGCAGTCTTCCGTAGCAACGCTGCCACAGCCTTCGTTCCTCCACCTCGCCAGCCGCCACTTCTTTGCGATGGGATTCAAATATCGCCCACAATCCCCGGTGGGCCTTTCGCGCTTTCCAACCCACGGCCAACGCCAACGCACATGCCAGTATCGACAAGGCCAAGCTTAGGATGGACAAACTCACGTGCACCTCCTCAATTTATCCCGATTTTCAGTCATGCGCCGATCTCGCGGTTCAGCCAAGATGGATTCCAACAATTCCAAGTTGCCATGACGGCTTCGCTTTTGAGGCGCCGGCGGGTGCCACAGGTGGACCGCCGGCAGGAAGGACCCGGGATACAGCCTCCGGGTCCGCAGGCGGTCGAGGAATTCCAAATCCTCCCCGCCCCAGCCTTCGAACCGCTCGTCGTGGCCGCCAATTTCAAGATAGGTGTCGCGACGGATTACCGTGGCGATGCCCGGGAAGTTCTGCTGAACGAGCGCAACCTCACGCACCCCGGCCCATGATTCCATCCGGTGGCAATCCCGGCTATCTGCCTCGTCCAATAGGAACAAAAAGCGGATCGGCCGCACGGCCTCCCAACCCTGTTCTAAAATCGCAAAGGATTGGCAAAGGAAGTCCGGGACGGCCACCACATCGGCATCGTGTAAAACCAACACAGGATGACGCGCCGCGCAGGCCCCTGCATTCATGGCGCGGCTCTTGTTAAAAGCTTCGCCTTCCGCTGCGGGCACAAAGACATGGCGGACTCCCGGCGCCATATTCCGGGCAAAGCGGGGGGTGGAATCGTGTTCGCAAACCAACACCTCTGAAGAGGAACCCGCCATGCGGACCAGCGCATTTGCCACGATCCGAACGGCCGCAGCCCGTTCCTCCCCCCGCACCGGCAGAATGATGGATACTGGCGAAACCGGCTGGGATTCCCGCCCGGTCCACGCATGCCGAAGCAGGCGCGCACCAGTTTCCGGGAAAAACCGACTCACTGTCAGAAACGATGAATTCTTCCAATGGCAAACTCGGCCGGGGCCAGAGGCGCAGCAGGTCACAAGCTCATGGCGGTTGTGAAGATCCGGCCATTCCAGGCCCATACGGCGGGCCAGGTTCGGCGCGCGCAACACCATTTCCATGCGCCAGCGCTCGTGCAGCCAGCAGCCGATTTTCCGCCGGAGGTTCGGCGGATTCACGGAGCGCCTCCGCCAAATATTTTCCGGCGCAGGCCGGTCAGCGCGAAATAACCCGGAACCAGGCGGTGCTTCGGCAACGCAGGCGACAACAGGAGCGCGGGCCGGAGCAACAGCGCCCTCCACGCCGCCCGGGTCAGTTCGGCGTCGGACCACGGACCTCCGTAGCGGAACTTGAGCATGGCCGCGCCGGCCGCCGCCGCGCGGCGCAAAGACCGCGGCGCGTCCGGAATTTCCCGCGAAATCTCCAGCATCCGCAGATAGTCGCGGTAGATGTTCTGCCGGTGCTTGTCGCGCTGGCCGGGATGCGACCGGCAGGCCGCCAGCACGGCGTCGAGCTGCGCGACTTGCGAGTGGAACGCCAAACGGATCCATAGATCGACGTCCGGCACGTACGGGATCTCCGGATTCCATCCGCCCAATGCCAGCGCCAGCTCGCGCCGGAAAAACGCCGCGGGCTGGTAGATGAACAGCTCGCGCGCCAGCAGGCGCGCCAGCGAAAACCGCGGCTGGCGCGGTGAAAACGCCACCTTGCCGTCGGCATCCACCCGTTCCACGTCGCCGAACACCAGTCCGGCCGCGGGGTGCGTGCGAAAGCCTTCCGCCACGGCGGAAAAACAGCCCGGAAGAAAGAAATCGTCCGAACTTTGGATGACGGCGATTTCCCCGCGCGCCCGCGCCAGGCCTTTGTTCACGGCGTCCACGACACCAGCGTCCGGTTCGGACACCCAGCGCACTTCGGGCTGGCCGGCGAACGATTCCAGCACGGCCACGGTGCCGTCGGTGGATGCGCCGTCCACCACGACGATCTCGATCGGCCGGTAATCCTGCGCCAGGCACGATTCGATCGTCTGGCGGATGAACGCCCCCTGGTTGTAGCTGGGCACGACGACGGACAGCAGCGGGCGCGCGGACAACGGAGCAAGCGGCGGGAGCGTTTTCACGGCGACGGCATCCGCTCGAGATCGTCCAGCCAGGCCGCGACCAGCGCCAGCTCGTCCGCGGGAAAGATGCGCTCGGTCACCAGCGCGGCGTAGCAGGCGCGCAGATTGTCCGCGACGGCCGTTTCGTCCGGCGCCAAGGGCAAGTCCGCGAGGATTTCCGCGATCCGCGCGTTGTGGAGATAGCCCGGCACTTCGTCCTCGAAATCGCGCCGGTAGTCGTGGGGGTTGCGGTCCTGGACCACTTCCGGCGCACGGAAGGCCACGCCCGCGCCCAGGGCCCACAGGCAGCGCTGGGCGACGAAACTCTTCCAGATGTCGCACATGCGGAACGAGCAGTGGCTGGGCACATAGAGCAGCGAATAGGCCGCCGGCCACCACCAGGTGCTCTGCGTGTTGAACGGGCACCATTGGCCCGAGCCCAGCGCGACCGGCGCGCGCGGCTCGAAGTCGAACGGCCGGTCCTGCGTCAGCCGCCAGACGGCATCCACGTCGGGCGAGCCGTTCACCAGCCCCTGCTGGATCGGCGCGCGGACCGGCGCCCCCGCCGACGCGGCCGGCGCGACGGGATCCGCGAGCCGTTCGAGCGGAAACCCGCGCGGCCAGATCTGAGGATCGTCGGTAAAATGGCGATAGACGTTCGTCCAGCCAGAGCCGGAAATCCGCCGGACGTTCGCCACGATTTCGGCGCGCGGCCCCCACGACGCGAGCGGCGCGTTGTCGTCGTCGGTTTCGTAGATGCATGCGGCGCCGGCGCGAATGGCGTGCAGATAGCCGACGTTCTTGCGCGCGTAATGGCCCGTCGGCAACAACTTCGCGAGGGAAAAGCCGCTGGCGCGCTGGGCGTCCAGGCCCAGGAAATCGCAGCCGGGCAGATCGAACGCCGCCGGCCCTTTCTTGTCGCCCGCCACGACGAGGCGGCCGCCGGCGTCCGCAAGACGACGATGCAGTTCGCGCACCGCCGGCGTGGGCGCCTGGATCGTGGTGACGACGGCGAACAGTCCGGGCCGCGCGCTCATGTTCCGTCCTCCGCGCCGGCGATCGAGCACTCGCCGCGCACCGCGATCAGGCCTTCGCGGGCTTCGCCGCGGTAGCCGTTGCCGTAGAGATCGGACTCGATGACGTCGAACGGCGCGGCACCGTCCACGCGGTCGATCAGGCGCACGCCGGGCTCGAACACGAGCAGATCCAGCGAATAGGCGCCGGCCATCAGCGGCAAATCCGGGACTTCCAGGCGGACGGTTTCGCGGGCGTGGCGCGACGCGGCCCCGAAGCCGCCGGCCATGGCGGTGTTGAAATGGAAGATCTTCTGGTCGAAGACCGACCGGACGGTCAGCCCGACGACCGCCGAAGGAAACCGGTCCAGGCCTTCCACGCGGACGTCCACCCGCAGCGGCTCGCCCGTGCGCGCCGACGACACGGGCAACCCGCGCTCATCGACCAGCCGCGCGGCGCGCAGCAGCAGCGGCGAATGGGCAAACAGCGGCTTGCGCTCGTGCAGGGAAACGAATCCTTGTTCGTCCCGCGCATGGCCACCTTCCGTGGAATGGATGTAGGCCTGGATGACTTCGTCGGTCGGCCCCAGCGCCGCCACTTGCCCCTGCCGGAGCATCAGCGCGCGGTGGCACAGGCTGCCCACGGCGGCCATGTTGTGGCTGACGAACAGGACGGTGCGGCCGCCGCCGGCGACGTCCTTCATCGCGCCGAGGCATTTGCGCTGGAAGGCCACGTCGCCCACGGCGAGCACTTTGTCGATCAGCAGGATCTCCGGCCGCAGATGCGCGGCCACGGCGAAGGCCAGCCGCACCCGCATGCCCGAACTGTAGCGCTTGACGGGCGTATCCATGAATTTCTCGATGCCCGCGAAATCCACGATGCGGTCGTATTCTTCGGCGATTTCGCGGCGGCGCAGGCCCAGGATCGTGCCGTTGAGAAACACGTTCTCGCGCCCGGTCAATTCGGGATGGAAGCCGGTTCCCACCTCGAGCAGCGAGGCGATGCGCCCCCGCAAAACCGCGCGCCCGGAGGTGGGGTCCGTGATGCCCGCCAGGATTTTCAGGAGCGTGCTCTTGCCGGCGCCGTTGGCGCCGACGAGTCCGAACACTTCGCCCTCCCCCACCGAAAAACTCGCGTCGTCGAGCGCCCGCAGGCAGGGCGGCGCGCCGGGCCGCGGCCGGCCCCGCAGCCGGCCGGCCAGCCCCGCCAGCCAGTCGCGGTGGATTTCCCCGAGCCGGTAGGTCTTGCCCAGATGCTCGACGGCGATAAGCGGCGCGTTCATAGGATATCCGCCAAGGTGCGCTCGACGCGCCGGAAATAAACCATGCCGGAAACCAACAGGACCAAGGCGATCCCGAAGCCGCCCGCCATCATCCCCCACCCGACCACCGGCTTGCCCAGCAACGACCAGCGGAACCCTTCCACGACGCCGGTCATGGGGTTGAGCTGGAGCAGCCACTGGAAGCGCGCGGGCAGGAGTTTCACGGCATAGACCACCGGCGTGACGAACATCCCGATCTGCAGCAGGTAGGGCACCAGATGGTGGACGTCGCGCCAACGCACGGCCGCCGCGCTGAGCCACAGCGAAAGTCCGCCCGCGAACGTCACGGCCGGGATCAAGAACACGGGAAACAGCAGCAGCTGCGGACCAAACGCGATGTCGGCGCGATACCAGGCCATCATCCCGAACAGCACCAGCATCGCCAGCGCCAGATCGATCAGGCTGGTGAACAGGTACGAGAACGGCAGGATCATGCGGGGAAAATAGACCTTGTCGATCAAGTTGCCGCCGGCGAGCAGGCTGCCCGTTCCGCTGGTGATCGTCGTGGCGAAATACGTCCACGGCAACAACCCGGCGTAGAGGAACACGGGATACGGGATCCCGTCCGAGGGCAGGTTGGCCATGCGCCCGAAGACGACGCTGAAGACGACCATCTGCATCACGGGTTTGAGGATGGCCCAGGCGACGCCGAGCGCGCTTTGCTTGTAGCGCACCGTCAGGTTGCGCCATGCCAGCGTAGCCAGCAAATCGCGGTAATCCCAAAGTTCCCCCAGCGCCAGATCGAACCAGCCGGTCCGCGGGCGACGCACGTGTTCCATGTTCTTTTTCGCCATGGGGTTATTCCTTCGGCACGGCGCTTCCGGCGGCCGGGATTGGCCGGGTGGCGGCCCAGAGGCCGGCCCAAGCGGCGGCGATCAGGGCGATCAGGGGGATGCGCAGGGGGAAGTCGATGAGGCAATGGAGAGAGCAGGCGAGCAAGCCGAAACCGAAGGCCCGGCGTTCCAAATCGGCGAAGGGCGGGATTTCGTCGAAAGGAAGGCGGTTGGACCCGCGCGCAGCGAGCAGCAAGCCGGCAACCGCCACGACGACGAGGACCCCCGCCATGCCGAATTCCATGAGGAATTGGACGGGTTCGCCGTGGGCGTGCAGGATGGTTTTTCCGGCGAACATCTCGGATTGGTAGTACGGAAAGACGGTCGTGAAGGTGCCGGGGCCGGTGCCCCAGACGGGCTGTTCGCGCCAGGCG
>RZYG01000339.1 GCA_009930415.1 Spartobacteria bacterium
ACCGAAGTTCCAGCGCTCTTTCGAGCCGCGGAAGCTCGCAACCCATTGATTGAAAGCATGCTGAGCAGGCGCAAGGCCATCTTTCCCGTTCCATATGCACCCATGTAATTATGAAATTTCTATCATTTAGATGTTGCTTTCATTAAACATATTGGTCTATATTGCCCCCATGTACATCGACATCGTTCCCAATCGCAACTCGCCCCCGGCCGTTTTGCTGCGAGAAGCGCGCCGCGAAGGCCGGCGCACCGTCAAGCGCACGCTGGCCAATCTCTCCGCCCTGCCGGCCCCGGCCCTGGCCGCGCTGCGGGCCGCCCTCAGGGGCGAACCGCTCGTGGAGGCGACCGACCACTTTGCGGTCGAACGATCCCTGCCCTGCGGGCATGTCCGCGCCATCCAAGGCGTGATGGCGCAATTGCAGATGGCCGGATTGATCGCCTCCAAACCGTGCGCGGAGCGCGACCGGGTGCTGGCGATGATCGCGCAGCGCGTGCTCAAGCCGGGCTCCAAGCTGGAAACGGCGGCGCGGTTTTCCGATACCACCCTGGCGGCGGATTTCGCCGTGGAAGCGGCCGACGAGGACGACTTGTACGCGGCCATGGACTGGCTGCTGGAGCGCCAGCCGTTCATCGAGAAGAAACTGGCGGCGCGCCATCTGGCCGCCGGCGGCAAGGTGTTCTACGACCTGTCGAGCAGCTCCTACCACGGTTCGCACTGCCCGTTGGCGGCCCGCGGCCACAACCGCGACGGGCTGAAACTGCCGGCCATCAACTACGGGCTGCTGACCGACGACGGCGGCCGGCCGATTTCCATCTCCGTCTATCCCGGCAACACGGCCGACCCCAAGACGGTGCCCGACCAGATCGCGGCGTTGCGCTCCCGCTTCGGCGTGGGCCGGTTCGTCCTGGTCGGCGACCGGGGCATGCTGACCTCCGCGCAAATCGACCCGCTCCGGGAGCTCGACCAATGCGGCTGGATCTCCTGCCTGCGCAGCACCGACGTCCGCAAGCTGATCGAAGCGCGCGGCCAGACCGACGCGCCGCTCTTCGACCGGAAAAACATCGCCGAGCTCTCGCATCCGGACTTTCCCGGCGAGCGCCTGATCGCCTGCTTCAATCCGGTGCTGGCCATGGACCGGGACCACGTGCGCAACGAGCTGCTGGCGGCGACCGAGGCCTTGCTCGAAAAGGTGGCCCGCCAGGTCGCGCGGCGCACCGGCACGCCGCTGGATGCCGCCCAGATCGGCCAGAAGGTCGGGCGGTGCCTCAACCGCCACAAAGTCGCCAAGCATTTCTCGGTGCAGATCGCCGCCGGCCATCTGGGCTGGGCACGCAAGGCCGACTCCATCGCCCGCGAAAAGGCCCTCGACGGAATCTACGTCATCCGCACCCCCGAACCCGTCGATGCCCTGAGCGCAGCGGATGCGGTGCGCGCCTATAAGCGCCTGGGCGACGTCGAAAAGGCCTTCCGCACCTTCAAGGGCCTGGATCTGCGGGTGCGGCCCATCCACCACCGGCTGGAGACTCGGGTCCGCGCCCACTTGTTCCTGTGCATGCTGGCCTACTACGTCGAATGGCACATGCGCGCCGCCTTGGCCCCCTTGCTCTACGTCGACGAGGAGTTGGCCCAGACCCGCGCCCAGCGCGACCCCGTGGCGCGAGCCCATCCCTCGTTCAGCGCCCAGACCAAGAAAGCCGTCAAGCAATCGCACGGCGGATTCGCGCTGCGCTCCTTCCATGGCCTGCTCGGATCGCTGGCCACGTTGTGCGCCAACACCTGCCGCATCGGCACAGGCCGCAACGCCACCCGGTTCCTGCGCCCGACGGAGGCCAATGCCTACCAGCAAGAAATCTTTCGCCTGCTCGCCGTGAGGCTCCCCTGAACCCCGGAGGTTGCGCCCAGTAAACGGAACGGCAAACACAAGCCCCCAAGCCTGCATCCATCTGACGGCAAGCAAGATGCGGACGGAGAGCCTCAAATTATGCGCTGGAACTTCGGTTTA
>RZYG01000102.1 GCA_009930415.1 Spartobacteria bacterium
ACATTGGATATTGAGTTCTTCGTTTTCCCCCGAATCGGCTTGCCCCGCGCCGCCGCCCCCGCTAGTCTCGCCGGCCATGAAGGCGGATTAGCCGCCCGACGTCTCCACCTCGAGGTTTTTGCATGGCCAAATATATTTTCGTGACCGGCGGCGTGGTTTCTTCGCTGGGCAAAGGCATCACCGCCGCCTCCATCGGCCGGCTGCTCATCGCGCGCGGCCTGCGCATCCGCATGCTCAAGATGGACCCCTACCTCAACGTCGATCCCGGCACCATGAGCCCCTACCAGCACGGCGAGGTCTACGTCACCGACGACGGCGCCGAAACCGATCTCGACCTCGGCCACTACGAGCGCTTCACCGGCCAGCCCACCTCCCGCGCCTCCTCGGTCTCCTCCGGCCGCATCTACTGGGACGTCCTCCAGAAGGAACGCCGCGGCGACTACCTCGGCCACACCATCCAGATGATCCCCCACATCACCGACGAAATCAAAAGCCGCGTCCGCGCCCTCGCCGCGCCGGACGTCGACGTCGTCGTGGTCGAGATCGGCGGCACCGTCGGCGACATCGAAGGCCTGACGTTCCTCGAAGCCATCCGCCAGATCGGGCTCGAGGAGGGCCGCGACAACGTCATGTACGTCCACATGACCTACCTGCCGTTCATCCGCGCCGCCGGCGAACTCAAGACCAAGCCCAGCCAGCAGTCCGTCGCCAAGCTGCGCGAAATCGGCATCGTCCCCGACGCCCTCGTCTGCCGCTCCGAAACGCCCATCGGCGAGGACCTCCGCCGCAAGCTCTCGCTCTTCTGCAACGTCCCCGTCCACGCCGTCATCGAGGAACTCGACGTCCGCCACACCATCTACGAAGTGCCCCTCGTCCTCGCCGAACAGGGCCTCGACGAAATCATCCTCGTCCACTTCCGCCTCGCCCGCCCCGGCGCCAAGCTCGCGCCGTGGAAGGCAATGGTGGACGCCCTCGTCCGCCCCGAAGGCACCGTGAAGATCGGCGTCGTCGGCAAGTATTCCGAACTGCCCGACGCCTACAAATCCCTGCACGAGGCGCTCCGCCACGGCGGCGCCGCCCACCGCCAGGCGGTCGAGATCGTCCGCATCTCCGCCGAGGACATCGAAGACGGAAAAATCCCCGATGAATTGAAGCAGGTCGACGGCATTCTCGTGCCCGGCGGCTTCGGCAAGCGCGGCACCGAAGGCAAGATCGCCGCGATCCGCTATGCCCGCGAAAACGGCATCCCGTTCTTCGGCATCTGCCTCGGCCTCCAGTGCGCCGTCATCGAATACGCCCGCCATGTCGCCGGCCTCGCCGGCGCCCACTCCACCGAAATCGAACCCGCCACGCCCCACCCCGTCGTCTGCCTCATGGAAGAGCAGGAAAAAGTCGTCGACCTCGGCGGCAGCATGCGCCTCGGCACCTGGCCCTGCGCGCTGAAATCCGGCAGCCTCGCCGCCCGCATCTACGGCGCGGAGAACATTTCCGAGCGCCACCGCCATCGCTACGAAGTCAACAACCGCTACCGCGCGCAGCTCGAAGCCGCCGGGCTCGTCCTCTCCGGCCTCTCCCCCGACGGCCACCTCGTCGAAATGGTCGAAGTCCCGACCCATTCCTGGTTCGTCGCCGTCCAGTTCCACCCCGAATTGAAGTCCCAGCCCCTCCAGCCACATCCCCTCTTCCGCGACTTCATCGGCGCCGCCCTGAAACGCAAAGCCGGATAAACAACGAAATCCGCGAAAGTTTTTACGTGCTACGTAATTTTTCAGCAAAGTTTTTACGTTCCACGTAAAAACCACGCGGGGCGGGAACCCCGCGCTACGTAAGCCAATGCTGGCGGCATCCCATCGCACATGTGCCTGCGATGGAGGTCGGATATTCTGGATTGAGCTTTGCGCGATCCAACCGCTAGGATGGGACATCATGTCGGAGATCACGCTGACCACCGGACTCGCGGACTTGGACCGGATGCTCGCGGGCCTGCAGCCCGGGGACAACGTCGTTTGGCAGATCGACGCAACGGATGAATACCAAACGCTGGTCGAGCCGTTCGGCCGCGCGGCGCGGCGCGCGGGCCGCCCCCTGATCTATTTCCGCTTTGCCGGCCATGCGCCGCTCCTGACGGCGGACAACGGCGCTGCGCTTTGCCAGCTGGATCCCGCCCAAGGCTTCGAAGATTTCATCGCGGACGTCCATGCCGCCATCGCCGCGGCCGAGCCGGGCACCGCGTTCGTCTTCGATTGCCTCTCGCGGCTGGCGGCGGATTGGTATTCCGACCAGATGCTGGCCAATTTCGCGAGGCTGACCTTCCCGCGCCTGCGCGAACGGAAGGCCCTCGCCTATTTCGCCGTGTACCGCCATTACCACACGCCGCACGCCCTGGGACCGATCCGGGAACGGGCGCAGGTCTTTCTGGACGTCTACCGGCACCGCGGCGAAATCTACGTGCGCCCGCTCGAAGTCCGGAACCGCTCCGCTTCCGTCCCGAACCAGCTCCACGTCTGGCGCGGCGACGAATTCCGCCCGGTGACGTCCAGCGCCGCGATTTCGGAAATCCTGACCACGGAGCAGTGGTCCGGTCTCGCGTCCGACAGCGGCGCCGGATTCTGGGAAACCAGCTTCATCCGCGCCCGCGAACTCGTCCAGGCCGGCGACGTGAATCACGGCGTTCCCGGGCGCGCGCAGGAAACGTTCCATACGCTGGTGCGGATGATCGTCTCGCGCGATGCCGGAATGCAGAAGCTGCTCGCCCGCTACCTGTCTCTGCCGGACGTCCTCGACGTGCGCCGCCGGATGATCGGCACCGGCCTCATCGGCGGCAAGGCCGTCGGTCTCCTGCTGGCGCGCGCGATCGTCAAGCAGGCCGATCCGCATCTCGGAGATTTGCTGGAGGAGCACGATTCGTTCTTCGTCGGGTCCGACGTCTTCTACGATTTCCTCGTGCGCAGCGGCGCCTGGCCCATCCGGCAGACGCAACGGCGGCCGGACGCGTTCCTCGAAGACGCGGACGAAGCGCGCCGGCTTTTGCTGGCCGGCGAATTTTCGCCCCACGTCCTGCGGCAGCTCGAGGAAATGCTGGACTATTTCGGCCCCTCGCCGTTCATCGTGCGTTCCAGTTCGCTGCTGGAAGACAACTACGGCAACGCCTTCGCGGGCACCTACGAGAGCGTCTTCTGCGCCAACCAAGGCCCGCGCGAGGAGCGCCTGCAACGCCTGCTGGCCGCCATCCGCGAAATCTACGCCAGTTCCATGAGCGAAAAGGCCCTGCGCTACCGGGCCGACCGCGGGATGCTGGACCGCGACGAACAGATGGCCCTGCTGGTGATGCGCGTGTCGGGCGCCCTCCACGGCCGAAACTACTATCCCCAGCTGGCCGGCGTCGGCTTTTCCTTCAATCCCTACGCTTGGAATCCCGACATCGATCCGCAAGCCGGCGTGGCGCGCCTCGTCTTCGGTCTCGGCACCCGCGCCGTCAACCGCTCCGACGACGACTACACCCGCATCGTCGCCCTCAATGCGCCCGGCAAACGCCCCGAGGCCAACTTCGACGAGGTGGCCCGGTACGCCCAGCGGCGCATGGATTACCTCGATCTCGCGGCCAACCGCTTGGCCTCCGACTATTTTTCCGACGTCGTGCGCGGCGACGAAGACGCCCCCCTCGACCTGTTCACGACCGAAGACCCCGCGCCGGACGATTCATCGGCGCCTCCCAACCGCGTGCTGACCTTCGACGCCCTGTTGGCCCGGACCGATTTCGTGCGCGACCTACGCGGGATGCTCCAAGCCCTCCAAACGGCCTACCGCCATCCGGTCGATATCGAATTCGCGGCCAATTTCCTCGACGCCCGCCGCTACAAGATCAACCTGCTGCAATGCCGCCCCCTGCAAATCCAGGGCACGTCCGCCGTCGAATGGCCCGAACTGTCCGTGGCGGATGAGGATCTGATCCTCTCCGCGCGCGGCGCCGTCGTCGGCCAGAGCCGCGTGGCCCGGATCGACCGGCTCGTCTACGTGTCGCCGGAAGTCTACGGCCAGCTTCCCCTCCAGGACCGCCACGAAATCGCCCGGATCGTCGGCGAAATCAACCGCACCAGCGGCCAGGACGCGGGCACCACGATGTTGCTGGGTCCGGGACGCTGGGGCTCCACCAGCCCCCATCTCGGCATCCCGGTGAATTTCCACCAGATCAACCGCGTCGCCATCCTGTGCGAAATCGTCGCGATGCACGCCACCCTCGTGCCCGACGTGTCCCTCGGCACCCATTTCCTCAACGAACTCGTCGAACGAAACGTCCTCTATCTCGCGCTCTTCCCCGGCCAGGGCGACAACGGCTGGAACCGCGACTTCTTCGAAACCGCCCCCAACCGCCTGCTGGACCTCGTCCCCGGCGCGGAGAAATTCGAACGCGTCCTCCGCGTCATCGACGTCGACCGCCTCCCCGGCCCGCCCGAAATCCAGATCGCCGCCGACGCCCGCCGCCAAACGGTCAAAGTGTTTTTCAAGCGGTGATAGGCCGCGACAGATTCCGGACGGGCAACCTCCGTGTTGCCCGGTCCGATCCGGGCAGGACGGAGCCTGCCCCTCCGGAAATCCGTTATTCGTCCGCCTTGAGGCGCAACGGCCGGGCGGGATCGGTGGCGGCGTCGATCTTGGCGGCGTAGCCGCGCTTCAACTGCACGTCTTCGTCGGTGACGACCTGCACGTCGAGCAAGCCCGGGGATTTGTGGCCGGTGCGGAGGTAGTTCATTTCCGCCAGCGACGAACTCCAGCCCTGCAGCCACGCCTCGAGGTCGGCGCGCTGCGGCGGCGTGCCGGTGAAATGGACCAGCAAATCGATGTCGCTGTCCGGCCGGGCGGCGGCGGTGTTGGTGCTGCCGAAGAGGTAGAGCCCCCGGACGCCGAACCGGGCCGGATCGAGGCGGTCGGCGATCTGCTCGGCCATCCGCAAGCGCCAGCGCCAATGGTCTTTCGAAACAATCGGGGGGGGCGCAGCGGGGGAGGCGAGGGCCGGCTTCTCGGTTTTGGGCGCGGGCTCGGCCAGGAACCCGACGGCGCGGATCTCGTCGGCGTTGAGCAGGATCTTCAGGATCCGCCCCTGCGCGGCTTTCGGAACGTCGATGACCCGCACGACGTTCGCGAGATGCGCGAACGGCTTGAGGATTTCGGGCAGGACGTTGGGCGACTCGCGCAGGAACGCCTGGTTGAACTGCGCGCCCTCGTCGTCGGGATAGAGCGGCAGGTAGCGGATGGACGCTTCGACGAGGTCCTGGAAGAAATGGGTGCCGAAGGAGAGTTCCGGCACGTAGTTGCCTTTGCGGCGGGCGATCTCGATCAGGACGGCGGTGTTGTTGATGTCGGAGTAGGTCACCTGCACGCCGAGCTTGATGTCGCCGCGGCTGCCCCAGCGCCCAGGCCCCATCAGGATGAACTGCCGCTTGGGCAGCAGGCGGTTCAACAGGCCGACCGCGCGGCCGACGTCCAGCAGGTCGCCGCGGTTGGCCAGCGCGGCATAGGCGTCGGGATCGACGTAGACGACGTGGGTGATTTCCGGAATCGTGCCGTTGGAGACGAACCGGTTGGCCGAAAACACGATCCGCTCTTCGGGAACGTCCGCCGGGATCGCGCTGGGCACGTTGCTGCCGGCGATGCTCTGGCTGCGGCATTGGAGCAGATACAGATTTTGGCCGTCGGAAGCGAATTCGACGTCCACCGGCCGGCCGATCTTTTCCTGCAACCGCGCCAGAAGGGTCTGGATCTGCTTGACGAAGGGGGTTTTCCGGATCAGGCCGTCGAACGTGACGATGGCGTCGTCGCGCTCGAAATCCGCGTGGATTCCCGCGGGGGCCGGCAGGCCGCCTTCCGGACAGACGGACACGACCTGGCCGACGGCCGGGAAATCGTGGCCGCAGCGCTTCAGGAGTTCGTGGACGTCGATGGTCTCGAAGCGCCCGGTGTCGAGATTGATGGCGTCCATCTTCTTGGGCGCGTAGCGGCGGACTTCCTCGGGCGTGGCGTTGGCGCGCAGGTTGGGCGCGCCGGGCGAGACCAGGACGGGATAGTCGTCGCTGATGCGGTCCACGGCGCGCGTACCCAGGCCCGGCACGAGCCGCACCAGGCCGTCTTCGCGCTTGATGCGCGGCGACCAGCGGAATTCGTTGTTGGAAAACGCCACGCCGGAATACGCGGGGAAGAAGTAGGATCCCACGCGGGTGCCGACGACTTCCTGCACCATGATGGCCATCTTCTCGTAGAAATCCAGCAGGCCCCAGACGCTGCGGTATTCGATGGGATCGGGGCCGAACATCGAGGCATAAACCTCCGCGATGGCCTGCAGCACGGCCTGCAGCCGCTCGGCCTTGGTGCCGCGGTTGGCCAGGAACAAGCTCTTGTACTTGCCTGCGAACGACGCGCCCACGCGGTCTTCCAGCAGGCTCGAGCTGCGCACGATGATCGGCGCGTCGCCGAAATCGTCCAGCGCCGCCGCCAGCCCCTTGACGACGTCGCCCGGGAACCGCGAGGCCTTGAGCAGATGCACGATGTTGGGATACTCGAGCCGCACCTGATCGAGCGGCTTGTACTTCTGCTCGTTGATGGACTCGAGCTCGTTGAGGTGCAGGAAGACCGTGAGGGCGTCCGCCGGCAGATACCAGGTCTTGGGGAAGCGGACGTTTTCCAGTTCCGGCTCGGCGGTCTTGGCCAGAATCGAGCGGGCCAAAAACAGGCCGGCGCTCTTGCCGCCGAGGTCGCCGTTGCAGCCGGCGGGATAGATGATCCGCTGGACCAAGTCGTGGAAATCCACGACCTCGACGTTGTCCTTCGCCGTCTTGATGTAGGCGAGATCGCGCGAGAAGAAACGCCGGATCAGCGAAACCTTGAGCCACTGGTCCGTGGGCGGCGGCAGGCGGACGCCTTTGTCGGCGTGGGCCTTGTAGAGCATCACGGCGTCGATGATCTCTTCCAGCGACGTGCCGACGTTGTCCACCGCCTTGATGAGGAAGCTGGTGCGCTTGTCCTGGATCCACTTCTGGATCGAGGTCAAAATGTCGTCGGCGCTCAGATGCTTGCCGGCCAGCTGGAAAACGGCATCGCTGGCCCCCAGCATTTTCTCCATCGTCTGCGCGGGGATGGGCGAATTGGCCTCCTCGTGCAGGCCGTCTTCGCTGAACAGCTCCCCGCCGCGCACGAGTTCCTGCGCTTCCGGCACGCCGTTCCAGAAGAGGTGGTAGAGCATCTGCCGGGTGATGTAGTTGAGCATCGGCGGATCGGTGCGCCGGATCAGGTCCACGATGACCATCCACTCGCGCGAGCGGCGGCTGCCGAGTTCCTTGCGGGCGGATTCCCACTCGCCGCGCATCTGCCGCAACTTGCGGTGCTGGATGGTCTGGCCGATGCGGTCGGCCACGGTGCGGATCAGCTTGTGCTCCTTGTCGAGGAAGCAGTCGTCGCCCTGCGGCGGCACTTCCTTGACGTAGGAAACCTCCACGGAGCCGATGGCGGCGT
The DNA here is from genome assembly GCA_009930415.1 of Spartobacteria bacterium. Taxonomy (GTDB): domain Bacteria; phylum Verrucomicrobiota; class Kiritimatiellia; order CAIQIC01; family Lenti-01; genus Lenti-01. Next base: position 7,504 of record RZYG01000102.1, read on the forward strand.
CTTCCACCTGGATTTCCGCGCAGTGGCCGCAGACCGGCGGGACGTAGTCGCCGGAGTCGCAGGTCGCGCCGTCGCAGACGATCCGCGCCTGGCAGATCTCCGGAAACTGCCAGCCCGACGGGATGATGCGCACCACGCCCCGGAGCACGTCCGCCAGCGGCAGATCGTGCCGCCCCAGCAGCTCCTCGACGTGGTACAGGCAATCCAATTCCTTGGCCCGCTCGCGAAGGGCGTCCAGCACGCCGTCCAGCGAAGGGTCCAGGGGTTTCCCGTCGGGAGCCATGGCCGCGCGCCTAGACCCAACCGCGGCTCCGGACCGCCTGCGCCACGCGGTCGATCGCGATCACGTAGGCCGCGTCGCGCATGTAGAGCTTGCGCTTGCGGGCCAGTTCGCTCACCGCGCGGAACGCCGCCGTCATCTTGAAATCCAGCCGCTCCAGCACTTCCTTCTTTTCCCAGAAGAAATTCATGTTGCACTGGACCTGCTCGAAATAGCTGCACGTGACGCCGCCGGCGTTCGCCAGGAAGTCCGGGATCAGGAAGATGCCCTTTTCCTTCAGCACCGCATCCGCCTCGGGCGTCGTCGGCCCGTTGGCGCCTTCGACCACGATCTTGACCCGCGAGCTCATCCGGCCGACGGTCTTTTCGTTGACCTGGTTTTCCAGCGCCGCCGGAATCAGGACGTCCACGTCCTGCGCGATCCATTCGTCGCCCGGCAATACTTCGTAGCCCAGCGCGCGCGCCTTTTCGGGATCCAAGTCGCCGAACTTGTCGGAAATGCCCACCAGTTCGTCCACGGCGATGCCGTCGCGCTTGCGGAACGAGTAGGCCTTCTTCTCGTGGTTGTTCCAGCACGCCACGCAGATGACCTTGCCGCCCAGCTCGCCGTACTTGCGAATGGCGTACTGCGCCACGTTGCCGAAGCCCTGCACGCTGGCCGTCGTGTCCTTGGGCGCAATGCCCATTTCCTTCAGCGCCTCGCGCAGCGTGAACACCACGCCGTAGCCCGTCGCCTCGGTCCGGCCCAGCGAACCGCCCATGCCGACGGGCTTGCCGGTGATGAATCCCGGCGCGTGCGCGCCGTGGAGCACCTCGAATTCGTCCAGCATCCACAGCATGTGCTGCCCGTTGCTCATCACGTCCGGCGCCGGCACGTCCTGGAAGGGCCCCACGTTCTTGGCCATTTGGCGCACCCAGCCGCGGCAAATCTGTTCCTGCTCGCGCGCGCTCAGGTGGTGCGGATCGCAGATCACGCCGCCCTTGCCGCCGCCCAGCGGGATGTCCACCACCGAGCATTTCCACGTCATCCACATCGCCAACGCCCGGACCGTGTCGATGTTCTCCTGCGGATGGAACCGGATGCCGCCCTTGGCCGGCCCGCGCGCGTCGTTGTGCTGCACGCGGAAGCCGTTGAAGACCTTCACCGTGCCGTCGTCCATACGCACGGGGACCAGAAACTGGAACTCCCGCAGCGGCTGCCGCAACAGTTGCCGCACGCCGTCTTCCAATTCCAGCAAACCGGCCACGTGGTCGAACTGCTTCTGGGCCATTTCAAACAGATTGTATGCTTTCTCGCTCATGGCTTTCGTTGGGTTGAGGGTGGATTCAATTGGTTCCGTGCAAAGTCAAACGGTTTAGCTTCTACCAAAACCCCGCCCGGCCGAATAGCGGAAATTTCGGATTTCAACGACGAAACATGCGAAATGAGCGCAAGGAACCCCGATTCCGGAGCATCCGGGGTCAGCCCTTGAATCTTGAATCTTGCGGCAACGGACGACAGTCGGACCGGTTGTAGGCCAGGGCGTCGATCTGGCCGGATCTGGTTTTTCGCGTTTTGTTGTTTGTCCGGATCTTAGGTTTTCGCAGGAACTCGCAAGGCCGCCGCGATCTGGCGGGCGACGTCGTGGCCGCGCGCCGCGGCCCACACGACCAGCGACGGCCCCGTCACCTGATCGCCGGCCACCCAGACGTTTTTCAGGCCATCCGCGGAAGGCGCGCCTTTCTCCGGCCCGGTGAAACCCATCGCCAGCAGCACGAGATCCGCCTTCTGGAAAAATTCCGTGCCCGGTTTGGCCACCGGCGTCCGGCCCTGCCACTCGACCTGCACGCAGCGGATGCCGTAGACCCGGCCCGACTCGTCGCCCTCGAACGCCAGCGTGTTCGTGGCAAAGATCCGCTCGCAGCCTTCGTGGTGGC
>RZYG01000340.1 GCA_009930415.1 Spartobacteria bacterium
CGCCGAAGCCGCGCGCGAAGCCCTCTGGGTGCTGGCTGCGGACGAAGATCTCGCCGTCGACCACCTCGGCGAAGACTGGGCCCGGCCCCGCGAAACCAATCGCGCCGAAGGCGTCTCCACCTGGGCCGTCGTCGAGGACGCCGGCCGCTTCGTCAACTGGAACAACCTGGCCGCCTCCAACCGGACCGCCCGCGACGCCCGCGAAATCCTCCTCGACCTCATGATGTTCTGCGGCGATTTCGACGCCGCCGTCCGCGTCGACGCCTTGCAGGACTATGTCGATGCCGACGAAGAGGGCACCTACGAAGCCGATTTCTACCGGACCGGCGATGCGCCCCAGGCGCCGCCCGACCGCGCGCTCTGGGCCCCGGCAGAGCTGCTGCGCGTGCACGGATTCACCGCCGAGCTGTTCCGGCCGCGGCCCCGGCTCGATCCCGACGATCCCACCGGCGGCGATCTCTCCGCCGCGACCGTCCTCGTGCCGGGCCCGCTGGCGGACCCGATCCCCGTCAATGTCAACACCGCTGGCCGCGACGTCCTCATGGGCGTGAGCGGCCTGCGCCAGGAAGACGCCGTGCGGCAGATCCTCGCGCTGCGCCAGGTGCAGCCCTTTGAATCCCTTGCGGTCATGTTCGCGGCCTATCCGGAAGTGGCCGCCCTGCTCGAAGGCAGCGTCGCCGTCGCCAGCACCCATTTTCGCGTGCGGGCCCGCGCCGCCGCCGACGGCCAGCACCGCACCGTCCTGGCCTGGGTCGAGCGCGATCCGCGCACCGGCGACGTCCGCATCCTCCAGTGGCTGGAAGGGGAGGGCTGAACCGTGGCGGGTGGATTCAAGACGGCCTACGGCCTCGACGTTTCCGGGGGCCGGTTCGTGCTGGCCCGTTGCGGCCGCCGCGGCGCTGCGCAGATCGTCCTGGCCGCCGCCGTCGATGCCGACGAGGTCCGCCGCGCCTTGCAGGCCGCTGCGGCCGAAGCCGTCCAAGGCGCCGCGGCGCTGGCCGTCGCCGCGCCGGCCGCGCTGACCGCCGTGCGCCGCCTGCGCGCGCCGTTCGCGTCCGTCCGCAAGGCCGCCAAGGTCTGGCCCGCGCTGCTCGACGTGGAGTTGCCGTTCCCGGTGGAAAGCGCCGCCTGCTTCTACGGCGCGCCCCGCGTCGAAAACGGCGGCACCGCCACGCTCGCCGCCGCCTTGCGCCGGAGCGACCTCGAGGCGTTCCTCGAGACCTGCCGCGCCGCCGGCGCCGACCCCACCCATTGCGATGCCGAGGCGCTCGCCCTGTGGAGCCAGCACGTCGCCGAGGCGCCCCCCGTGCGCGCCGCCGGCGTCCGCGCGCTGGTCTGGCTGGGCTCCGACCACGTCGTCGTTGCCCGCGGCCGCGGCGCCGAGTTCATGGCGGCCCACGTGCTGCGTTCTTCGCCCTTGGCCGATCCGCAGGCTTTCGCCGCGCTCTGGGCCGGCCGCGCGCGCCAGATCCTGGCCACCCATCTCGCCGAAACGTCCGCGACGGAACTGGATCTCTGGTGGACCGGTCCCGGCGCCGAAGACGAGACGCGGCTGGCGGAGCTGCGCCGGGCGTTGCCGGCGGAAATCGCCTATCGCCATGAAACCCATCGCCAGCCCGCTTCGTTCCTGGCCCGGGCGTTGGCCCGCCGAGCGGCGGACGGCTCCGGCGTCAATTTCCGTACGGGCCCCGCCGCCCATCCGGCCGTGGTCCGCGCCGAATCCCGGGACCGGCGGCGGGCCTACCTCGGTGTGGCCGCCGCCGCCGTGCTCGTGCTGGCGCTCAATCTCGGCGAGGCCGTCGCGCGCCGCGGCCGGATGGCGGCCGCCCAGCGGGAACTGGCGGCGCTCGCGCGGTCCGTCGCCGGCGAAGCCGTGCCCCGCGGCCAGGAAACCCTCATGGTCGAACGCGCGATTTCCCGCCGCGACGAGGAAACCAAGCCTTTCCGCATCGCGCGCGATCCCGCCGGCATGGAAGCCCAGCTCGCGCGCGT
>RZYG01000005.1 GCA_009930415.1 Spartobacteria bacterium
AACGACGGCTTCTGCAGCCCGCAGTCCAGCCTGACGCTCGAAGGGAAGCGCAAGTCCCTGCCCTCCACCATGCCCTTCGGCGTGGCGATCGACACGGAAGTCTGCCTGGCCGCGCCCGAGATTCTCTGGCTGGCCGGCGTCGGCGACCTCGTCGCCAAGCTGACCGCCGTGGCGGATTGGAAACTGGCCTTCAACGCCGTCGGGACGCCGGTGGACGACTTCGCGGCGCTGCTGTCGGACGCCACGGTGTTCCAGTTCATCGCCCGCCCCCAGCGCGACCTCGAAGGCGTGCGGCTGCTGGGCACGTCGCTGATGCTCAACGGCATCGCGATGGAAGTCTGCGGTTCGTCGCGCCCGGCCAGCGGCAGCGAGCATCTGATCTCTCACGCCTTGGATTCCCTCGGCGGCAAGCCGCATATGCACGGCCTGCAAGTCGGCGTGGCGACCTATCTCGTCAGCCTCCTCCAAAAGCAGAATTCCGAGCTCATCGCAGGCCTGTTCGAGAAAACGGGGTTCTGGCGCGCCGTGGAAAAAGCCCCCTTCCGGCTTTCCGACTGGCTCGAAGCCCTCCGCCGCGCGCCGTCCATCAAGCAGGACTTCTACACCGTCCTGTCTTCCCGCGACTGCCTCCCCGAGGCCGAAGCATTCCTCCGCACCGATCCGCACCTGCGGAAGTGCGTGGTGGGCTGAAGCCAGTCTCGCTTGACACTGGTATCATCAGTAGTATCGTATCGGCATGCCTAAGATCGAGGATCTGGTGGCGGCCATGCAGGCCAACCCAAAGGGCGTCCGTTTCCCGGAGGCCTGCAAGGTGTGCGAACACTTTTTCGGACCACCCCGCCAAAGCGGATCGAGCCATCGCCTGTATCGAACGCCTTGGCCCGGCGACCCGCGAGTCAACCTCCAGAACGACCGCGGCATGGCCAAAGCCTATCAGATCAGACAAGTCCTCAAAGCCATCGAGAAATGGACAAGCCATGAAACCCACCGGAAGTGATCGCTACACCTATCGCGTGACCTGGTCGGAAGAAGACCAGGAGCATGTGGGCCTTTGTGCGGAATTTCCGAGCCTGAGCTGGCTGGCCCGCTCTCCGGAAGCCGCGCTCAAGGGAATCCGCCGCGTGGTCGCGGCGGCCGTCGCGGACTTGCGCGCCTCGGGCGAAACCGTTCCCGAGCCGGTGGCCACCCGTCGCTACAGCGGCCGATTCGTCGTCCGAGTTCCTCCGACCCGGCACCAGGCGCTGGTGATGGAGGCCTCCGAAGCCGGCGTCAGCCTGAACCGGCTGGTGTGCGAGAAACTGGCGGACTGAAATAAATGAATTGGATTTGGCGGGGCGCGGCGAATGGAATAATGGAATTCGGGAATCATGGAACAATAGAGTGACGGAGAAATTCCTGCGTTTGGGCTTCCCCATCGTTCCATCCTTCCGCCATTCCATTCTTGCCATCCCCCCCGCTTGACGCGCCGGGCGTTTTGGCGCATCCTGCGGCCCACTATGAGCAAGAAACTCGACATGGAAATCCTCGCGTCCCTCTGCAAGCGGCGCGGCTTCATCTTCCAATCTTCGGAACTCTACGGCGGCATCAACGGCTTCTGGGACTACGGCCCGCTGGGCTGCGAGCTGAAGCGCAACATCAAGGACGCCTGGTGGAAAACCACGGTCCGCTGCCGCGAGGACGTCGTCGGCCTCGAAGCGTCGATCATCATGCACCCGGCCATCTGGAAGGCTTCCGGCCACGCCGACGGCTTCGCGGACCCGATGGTGGACTGCAAGGACTGCCGCAAGCGTTTCCGCGCCGACCAGCTCTGCGAAGATCAAGGCCTGGAACTGATCAAGAACGGCGCCGCCTTCGCCCTGCCGGAGGGCGTCAAATGCCCCGAGTGCGGGTCCAAGAACCTCACCCCGCCCCGCAGCTTCAACCTAATGTTCAAGACGTTCGTGGGCCCCGTCGAGGACGATTCCAACGTGGCCTGGCTGCGCCCGGAAACCGCGCAGGCGATCTTCGCCCAGTTCAACAACGTCGTCGCCACCGCGCGCCAGAAGGTGCCCTTCGGGGTGGCCCAGATGGGCAAAAGCTTCCGCAACGAAATCAATCCCCGCAACTACACGTTCCGCTCGCGCGAATTCGAGCAGATGGAGCTGGAATTTTTCATCCGCCCCGACGAGGCCGTCGAGCTGATCTGCGGGAAGGTCACGACGCTGGCGGACAACCCCAATCTGGCCGGCGAGCCGCAGGAAAGCTGGGGCTGGGAAGTCTGGCACCGCTACTGGGTCGAACAGCGCCTGAGCTGGTACCGCGCCATCGGCCTGCCGGCCGCCGACCTCGAGCAGTATTGGCAGACCGGCGACGAACTCGCCCACTACGCCCGCGCCTGCGTGGACATCGAATACGCCTTCCCCTTCGGCGTGCAGGAGCTCGAAGGCATCGCCGCGCGCTCCGATTTCGACCTGACCCAGCACCAGAAGCATTCCGGCAAGGGCATGGACGTCTTCGACGAAGCCCTCAAGCAGGCCGCCGACAAGCTCGACGCCGCCGCGAAAGAAGCGTTCGTCCAGAAGGTCGTCGCGGACTGGATCGGCCGCGGCAAGGCCGAGGAGGACGCCCGCGCGTTTGCGACGAAGCTCCTCGAGGGCAAATTCGTTCCGCACGTCATCGAGCCCTCCGCCGGCACCGACCGCCTCGCCCTGGCGCTGCTCTGCAACGCCTACGACGAGGAAACCCTGACCGACGACAAGGGCAAGACCGACGTGCGCACCGTCATGCGCTTCCACCCGGCCATCGCCCCCATCAAGCTCGGCGTCTTCCCGCTGGTGAAGAACAAGTCCGAGCTCTACGGCAAGGCCCGCGAGATCTTCGCGAAGCTCCAGCGGCGCTGGAACTGCTTCTGGGACGAGTCCGGCGCCATCGGGCGCCGCTACCGCCGCATGGACGAAGCCGGCACGCCGTGGTGCGTCACCGTCGATTTCCAGACCCTCGAGGACGGCACCGTCACCCTGCGCGACCGCGACAGCATGAAGCAGGAGCGCTTGACGATTCCGGCTTTGATCGAGAAAATGGACGCCGAAATCGGTTAGGCGCTTCCGGGCGCCGGGAGGTTTGCCATGTTCGTCAAGGTCAACTGCCAGTTCTGCCGCCAGCCGTTCGACTTCGACAGCTCCAGTGGGCTGCCCCAGATCGATTGTCCCCATTGCGGCAAGCAGAACCACGTCGAGCTGCCGGCGCCGACGCCGAAACCGGAGCTGACGATCCAGCACGGCGCGCCGAACCTGTCGGGCGCCAAGCCGTGCCCGGGCTGCCGCCACCAAGTCGCGCGCGACGCGTCGCTGTGCATCCATTGCGGCTACAACTTCGTCACCGGCAAAAAAGCCGGCGAAAAGGGCTGGCTGGCTTCGAATCTCGGATTCGTGCTGCTGCTGGCCGGCGTGGCGATCGCCGCCGTCGTAGGCGGCTTCTACCTGTTGCAACCGGACGAGGCACCGCTTCCGCCGCCGGAAGACCCCGCCGTCGAAACGGTGCCCGACCGGCCCGCCGCCGCCCCCGTTGTCGCGGAACCCGCGCCGGCACCGGCTGCCACGAACGCTCCGCCCGAACCGGTTGCCGCGCCGGAACCCCCGCCGCCGCCGGCCCCGACGCCCGAAGAACTCGCGGCGCAGAAAGCCGAAGCCGAGCGCGCCGCCTTCGCGGCCAAGAAGGCCGAAGCCGAACGCAACCTGCGCCTGCAGCTTGCCTCCCGCGAACCGTTGTTCAAACTCAACGATCCCGTCGAACTCCGCCGCAAGAACGGATTGCTCGACAAAGGCACGTTCACGGGCTACGCGGGCGAAGGCACGAACCGCGTGGCGCTCGTCGCCACGCCCCGCGGCGAGATCGGCGTGCCGCTGGTCGCGCTGGACAATCCCACGCGCCGGCGCATCGATCCCGATTTTCGCGAAGCGTTCATCCAGCACCTGCTGAGCACCAAGGTGCCAGAACCGACTCCGCCGGCCCCGCCACTGTAAAACGGCCGAACCCGGCGACTTGGGCCAAGTCGCCCTACCGTCCAATCCCTTCGACCCCCGCTGGTAGGACGCATTGGCCCAGCGCGCCGCCGTTTTCATTCCGGATTCCGAGGTAGGGCGCGTTGGCTCAACGCGCCGTTTCCAGATCCCGGCGACTTGGGCCAAGTCGCCCTACCGTCCAATCCCTTCGGCCCCCGCTGGTAGGACGCATTGGCCCAACGCGCCGCCGTTTTCATTCCGGATTCCGAGGTAGGGCGCGTTGGCTCAACGCGCCGTTTCCAGATCCCGGCGACTTGGGCCAAGTCGCCCTACCATTTGATCCTTTCCGCCGCCAACGGTAGGGCGGGTTGGCCCAACCCGCCGCGGATTTCCGATCCCGGCGACTTGGGCCAAGTCGCCCTACCGCAAATCAGGTTGTTGCCCGTCGGTCCGGCGGCGCAACTGGCCGCAGGCCGCATCGACGCCCTTGCCCTTGGAGTCGCGCAACGTCACCGACACGCCGCGGTTTTCCAGCGTGCGCTGGAAGGCCTCGATGGCGGCGCGCGGCGGCGTTTCGCCGGCGAATTCCTCCACCGGGCTCAGCGGGATCAGGTTCACGCGGCAGGAAAACCGGCGCAAATGCCCCGCCAGTTCTTCTGCGGCGCGGACGGAATCGTTGACGCCCCGGATCAGGGTGTATTCGAAGGTCACGAAGCGCTTGGTCTTGGCCGTGTAGTCCACGCAGGCCGCCAGCAGCTCGGGCAACGGATATTTGTTCTCGATGGGCATCAGTTGCCGCCGCAGTTCGGAACGGGGCGCGTGCAGGGAAACGGAGAGCTCCACCTGCAAGCCCTCCCCCGCCAGCCGCCGGATGCCCGGGACCACGCCGCTGGTGCTCAGCGTGATGCGCCGCGCGCCGACGTTCAGCCCGTCGGGATGGTTCAGCAGGCGGACGGACTTGAGAACCTCGTCGTAGTTGTCGAACGGCTCGCCCATGCCCATGTAGACGACGTTGTCCGGCCGCTTGCCCAGCGCGGCGGCCACGAGCTGGAACTGCGCGACGATTTCGCCGGCGGACAGGTTGCGCGCGAAGCCGCACTGGCCGCTGGCGCAGAACGCGCAGCCCATCTTGCAGCCGACCTGGGTCGAGAGGCAGACCGTGGTCCAGTCGCGGGCCGGAATCAGCACGGTTTCCACGCGCTCGCCGTCGTCGAGGCCGACGAGCCACTTGCGCGTGCCGCCGGCATCGCCGGATTCCTTGAGGATTTTCGCCGGTTCGGGCGTGTGCGTGGCGGCCAGCGCGTCTTTCAGCGCCTGGGGCAGGTTGCCCATCTGGTCCCAGCGCGTCGCGCCCTGGATCTGGACCCATTGCCAGAGCTGCTTGGCCCGGAAGGCGGGCTGGCCGACGGCCTTGCAGAGCGCTTGCAGCTCATCGGGCAACAGACTTTGGAGGGCGGTTTTCATGCAATCCAACGGACGACACGGAGGTCGTCCCTCCAGCCCATTCCGACTTTCGCCTTTTGGAGGGTCGGGCTCCGTCCCGACCGTGCCATCAATAGCGGTAATGCTCGGGCTTGTAGGGGCCGTCCGTGGGCACGCCGAGATATGCGGCCTGCTTGCGGTTCAGACGGTCCAGCTTGACGCCCAGATGCCCGAGGTGCAACTGCGCGACCTTTTCGTCGAGCTTCTTGGGCAGGGTGTACACGCCGATCGGATATTTCTCCGTGCGGGTGAACAGTTCGATCTGCGCGAGCACCTGGTTCGAGAAGCTGTTGCTCATCACGAAGCTCGGGTGGCCCGTGGCGCAGCCGAGATTCACGAGGCGGCCTTCCGCCAGCAGCAGGATCGACTTGTCCTTTTTCGTCCAGATGCGGTGCACCTGCGGCTTGATTTCTTCCCAGCGGTACTTCTTCATCGCCGCGGTCTGGATCTCGCTGTCGAAGTGGCCGATGTTGCAGACGATGGCCAGGTTCTTCATCTTGACCATGTGCTTTTCGGTGATGACGTCGCAGCAGCCGGTCGTCGTCACGAAGATGTCGCCCTGCGTGCAGGCCTCGTCCATCGTCATGACCTCGTAGCCGTCGATCGCCGCCTGCAAGGCGCAGATGGGATCGATTTCCGTCACGATCACGCGCGCGCATTGGCCGCGCAGCGACTGGCACGAGCCTTTGCCCACGTCGCCGTAGCCGGCGACCACGGCCACCTTGCCGGCGATCATCACGTCCGTCGCCCGCATGAGGCCGTCCACCAGCGAGTGCCGGCAGCCGTAGATGTTGTCGAACTTCGACTTGGTGACCGAGTCGTTGACGTTGAACGCCGGGAAGAGCAGTTCCTTGCGCGCCGCCATCTGGTAGAGGCGGTGCACGCCCGTCGTGGTTTCTTCCGTGACGCCCTTGATGGACTTGGCCATCTTGAGGAAGCGGTCCGGGTTCTTCTTCACGGCCTTGCGGACCTGCGCCTTGAGGATTTCCTCTTCCTCGCTGTCGTAGGGGCCGTTCAACGTCTGGAGGCCTTCGCGCGCGGCCTTGACGCCGAGGTGCACGAACAGCGTCGCGTCGCCGCCGTCGTCGAGAATCATGTTGGGCGATTCCTTGCCCCAGTCGAGGATGCGGTCGGTGTATTCCCAGTATTCCTTGAGCGTTTCGCCCTTGACGGCGAAGACGGGCGTGCCCTTGGCCGCCAGCGCGGCCGCGGCGTGGTCCTGGGTGGAGAAGATGTTGCAGCTGGCCCAGCGGACGCGGGCGCCCAGCGCCTGCAGCGTCTCGACCAGGACGGCCGTCTGGATGGTCATGTGGATGGAGCCCGCGATGCGCGCGCCCTTCAGAGGCTTCGTCTTGGCGAATTCCGCCCGGACGCTCATCAGGCCCGGCATCTCGTGCTCGGCCAATTCGATTTCCTTGCGGCCGAACGCCGCCAGGGAGAGATCCTTCACCACCGCGTCCAACGTCTTTTTGCGCTTCGCCATGCCGACTCCTTCTGGGTTGAAAACAGGGCGGAACTATACCCGCCCCCCCGCCCCGTTGCAAGGGCCGCGTGCCGGGCGGCCGGGACCGGCCCGCGCAGCCTTTTTACGTGGAACGTAAAAACTTTCGCGCGGTTTTACGTGGAACGTAAAAACTTTGCGGCGGCTCATTTGCGGAGGCGGACGCGGACGCCCTGGCGGGCGACGTTGAGCAGCACGCCGGTCATGAACAGGGTGACCAGCAGGCTGGTGCCGCCGAAGCTGATGAACGGCAGCGGCAGGCCCTTGGTGGGCAGGCGGCCGGTCACGACGGCGACGTTGATGGCGGCTTGCAAGGACACGAGCGCGGTGATGCCGAACGCCAGCAGGCGGCCGCCGACGTCCGGCGCGCGGCCGCTGATGCGGATGCCGCACAGCAGGAAGACGACGAACAGCGCCACGACGCCCACCGAAAAGAAGAGCCCGAGTTCTTCGCCGATGATGGCGAAGATGAAATCGGTGTGGGCCTCGGGCAGGTAGAATTTCTTTTGCAGGCTTTGCCCCAGGCCCGCGCCGCCGAGGCCGCCGGCCACGAAGGCATAGAGCGCGTTCATGAGCTGGAAGGCTTCGCCCTGGGCGTACTGCTCCGGATTCCGGAAGGCCAGGATGCGCCCCATGCGCTCGGGGTTCTTGGAAATCATCCAGGCCAGGACGCCGGTCGCCGCCGCGCCGGCCGGCAGCAACCACAGCACCGGCGCGCCCGCCACGAACATCATCAGGCCGCCCGTCGCGCCGATCAGGACGGTGGCGCCGAAATCGGTCTCGAAGACGATCAGCGCCAACAACGAGCCGAGGATCGCGCCCGGGATCGCGAGGCCGCCCACGAAGCCCCCGCGCTCGCGGCGCTTGGTGCCGTACCACGCGGCCAGCGCGTTGATCGCGGCGAACTTGGCGAGCTCCGAGGGCTGGAAGCTCAAGCCCAGCGGCAGGTGGAGCCAGCGGCGGCTGCCCTTGACGGTCAGGCCGATGCCCGGCACGTAGACCAGCGCCAGCAGCACCAGCACGACGCCCAGCAGCGGCCACGCCGCTTTCAACCAGAGGCGATAGTCCACCTTGGCCGCGACGACGGCGGCGAGGAGGCCGAGCACGAGCCAGACGATCTGGCGCTGGACGAAGTAGTACGGATTGCCGGCGATCTTTTCGCCCTGCGGTCCGCTGGTGCTGAAGAGCATCACGAGGCCGAAGACGACCAGCACCCCCACGACCAGGATCAGAATGACGCGCGCCGACACCGTGGACTTCCTTTCGCAAAAACGCCCGGCCTTTCGGGCCGGGCGCTCGACACCATGCCCCGCAGGGCCGGCGGACTACATGCTGGGGGGAATCTTGATCTTCTGGCCGGGCGCGACTTCGGCGCCCGCGGCGAGACCGTTCACCTTGCGGATTTCCTCGGCGCTCACCACGAACAGCCGGGCAATGCCTTCGACCGTGTCGCCGTCCTGGACGTTGTAGTCCAGCATGGCGTCCTGGAGCCCGCTGGCCGCGGCGGCGGCGGGCGCCGGCGCGGGCGCGACCTCGGGCACCGGGGCGGGCAACGGCGCGACGGGCGCATCGGCGGGTTTGGCTTCGTCTTTCTTCTCGGCCTGCGGCTCGTCCTTCTTTTCGGACTTCTTCTCGGCGGCCGGGTCGTCGGACTTGGCGGCCTTCTTGACGCCGGGGATGGTCAGCTTCTGGCCGGCGCGGATCTTGTTGGCGTCGGTCAGGTTGTTGGCGGCCATCAGGTCCTTCGTCTTCACGCCGTGGGCGGCCGCGATCTTCGAGAGCGCATCGCCGGGCTTGACGACGTAGCCGTCGCCGGACGCGGTTGCCTTGGCTTCCGCGGACTTGGCGGACTTCGCGGCGGGCTGCGAAGTGGACGGCTTGGAATAATCCGGCAGGATCAGCTTCTGGCCGACGAGGATTTTGTTCACGTCGGCGATTTTGTTGAGTTCCTTCAGCTCGGCCGTCTTGATGCCGTGGGCGGCCGCGATCTTCGAGAGCGAATCGCCGGATTTGACGACGTAGACGTTTTCGGCGGCGACGGACGTTTTCACCGGCGCGGGGGCGACGGGCGGCTGCAGGGCCGGGAACGCCACGGGCGCGGGCGGCGGCAGGACGTCGACGCTCGGCGGCATCGGGGGCACGGGCGCGGTTTCGACCGGCGCGGGAACGACGACTTCGGACTCGGTCCGCGTGCTGACGCAACCCTGCGTCATGACCACGGAACCAATCACCGCGACATGGACGGCGACGATCAAACCGGCAACGACAGATACCCTCATCTTCGGACTCCTTGCTTGTTTTGAAATTCGGACGTTCTTCAACGTTCGGGGCGGATTATGCCCCCGCCCTGTTTGGGATTCAACCCTTTTCCCGCGCGAAATGCCGGAAGGCGTCGCCGCGTTCGCCGTAGGCGCGGAACTGGTCGTAGCTGGTGCAGGCGGGCGCGAGCAGGACGGTCTCGCCCGGCGCCGCGGCGCGGCGCGCGGCGGCCACCGCGCGATCCAGCGTGCCGCAGATCTCGCACGGGACGGCCGCGCGCCAGGCGGCGGCCAGCGCGGGGGCGGCCTCGCCGATCAGGAACACGCCGCGCACCCGCTCTTCCAGGACCGGAACCGCGGCCGAGAAATCGCTTTCCTTGGGCCGTCCGCCGGCGATCAGCCAGACGGGGCGGTCCTGCATGCGCACGGACGCGATCAGCGCCGAGAGGTTCGTGGCCTTGGAATCGTCGACGTAGCGCACGCCGGCGAACTCTCCCACCGGTTCGGCGCGGTGCGGCAGCGGCCGGAACGCGCGCAGGGCCGCGGCGGCGGTATCCGCCGGCACGCCGGCGGCCCGCGCCGCGCCGTAGAGCGCGGCGGCGTTGGGGCCCAGCACGGCGTTGTCGAAATAGGAGCCGGCGACGTCGATCGCGCCGCCGTCGCGCGCCGCGAGGCGGTGCGGCCCATGGCGAAAATCGCACTGGGCGTCGGTGCCGAACGTCCGCCACTCCCCTTGCCCGCCGGACCATTCTTGAAAGCGCTCGCGCCATTCCGGCGGGGTCAGGGCGAGATCGCCCGCGCGCTGGCGCGCGAACGTCCGCGCCTTGAGGCGCGCATAGGCCTCGAGCGTGCCGTGCCGATCCAGGTGGTTCGGCAGGACGTTCAGCAGCACGGCGACGTCCGGCCGGAAATCCGCGCACGTTTCGAGCTGGAAGGAACTGGCTTCGATCACGAGCCAGTCGGCGGCGGGTTCGTCGAGAACGGTCTGGCAGACCGGCAGGCCGTAGTTGCCGCAAGGCACCGCGCGTTGGCCGGACGCGGCGAGGGCTTCGGCCAGCGCCTTGACCACGCTGCTCTTGCCGTTGCTGCCGGTTACCGCGAGCGTGCGGCCGCGAAACCGGCTCCAGCCCAATTCCATCTCCGATAACAGCGGAATCCCGCGGCGGCGGACGGCGGCGAGAAACGCGCCTTGCGCCGGCAAGCCGGGACTGACGACGGCCACGTCGAAATCCCCCGCGGGCGGCGCGGAGACGCCCAGCGCGACGGCACAGCCGAGTTCCGCCAGCGCGGCCGCGCGCGCCCGGCTTTCGGGCGATTCGCGCTCGTCGACGGCCGTCACGGCGACGCCTGCCGCGCGCAGGAGGCGCGCGGCGGCGGCGCCGCTCGCGCCGAGCCCGCAGACCATCGCCTGGCGAAACGTCTCCACGGCGGCCCTCAGCGCAGTTTCAGCGTCGCCAGGCCCAGCAAGGCGCAGACGATCGACACGATCCAGAAGCGGATCACGACGGAATTTTCCGCGGCTTCCGGAGCGCGGCCCTCGGCTTTGGCGCGCTCCTTGGAAATGATCTCGAAGTGGTGGTGGATGGGGGTCATGCGGAACGGGCGGCGTTCCGGCGGCAGGCCCTGGCCGGTGAACCGGCGGTAGATCTTGCAGCTGGCGCGCTGGACCAGCACGCTGGCGGCTTCGCCCACGAACACCAGGCCGACGATCAACAGCGTCAGCTCGTGCTTGATGAGAATGGCGACCATGGCGATCGTGCCGCCGAGCGCGAGGCTGCCCGTGTCGCCCATGAACACCTTGGCCGGATAGGCGTTCCACCAGAGAAAGCCGAGGCCGGCGCCCAGCAGGCAGCCGCAAAACACGGCCAGTTCGTGCGCGCCGCTGATCGACGGCACCTGCAGATAGGTGGACATGACGACGTTGCCCGCCACGTAGGCCAGCACGAGATAGGCGGCCGAGACGGAGTTCATGCAGCCCGCCGCCAGCCCGTCGAGCCCGTCCGTCAGGTTGACCGCGTTGGTCGTGCCGACGAGGACCAGGAACATGAAGACCAGCGCGCCCGGCACGGTCAAATCCGCCACCACCGGCGCCTTGAAGAACGGCACCATCAGTTCCCGCGCGTGGGGCCGCGTGCCCGGCACCGCCTCGATCGCGACGAACGCGACGACGACCCAGAGGCCTTGCAGCGCCAGCTTCTGCCATTCCAGCAGGCCCTTGGAATTTTTTTCGCGCAGTTTCAGCCAATCGTCCAGGAAGCCCACGCCGCCCATGAACAGCATGGTGGCCAGCACGATCCAGACCTGCGGATTGGCGGTTTCGCACCACAGCAGCGCCGCGACCAGCGTAGCGAAGATGATCAGGACCCCGCCCATCGTCGGCGTGCCCTTCTTGCCATGGTGCATGATCCGTTCCATTTCCGGATCCTGCCGCACGATCTGGCCGATCTTGTAGGCCCGCAGCTTGCCGATCATCCAGCGCCCGAGCAGCAGCGACAGGGCAAACGCGGTGCCCGCGCCCATGACCGCGCGGAAGGTGACGTAGCGGAAGAGGTTCAGCGGCGTGAACCACTGGGTCAGTTCGGACAGGTAGTACAGCATGGCTCAGCTTTCTTGCTTCAGCGATTCCAGGACGCGTTCGATGCGCACGCCGCGCGAGGCCTTCAGCAGCAGGGCGTCGCCCGGACGCAGCCGGGCGCGCAACCAATCCGCGGCGGCGGCCGCATCCGGCGCGACAACGGTTTTTTCCGCGGGCCAGCCGCCGGCGCGAAGCCCGGTGGCCAGCGCCCGCACCGCGGGTTCGGCGGCCGCCTGATGGGGCACGAGCGCCACGCCCGCCCAGGAGCCGGCGGCCACTGCGCGGCCGATGTCTTCGTGTTCGGCGGCCGCGCGGCCACCCAGTTCGAGCATGGGACCCAGCGCCAAAAAACGGCGGCCGGAAACGGGCCACGGCGCGAACGCGGCCAGTGCGGCGCGCACGCTGACGGGATTGGCGTTGTAGCCGTCGTTGACGGCGGTCCAGCCGCGGACGTCTTCCACCGCCCAGCGCATGCCGACGGGGCGATACGCGGCCAACGCGGCGGCCAGCGCGTCCCATGCCGCGCCGCATCGCCGCGCCGCGGCCACGGCCGTCAGCACGTTGCGCGCCATGTAGCCGCCCGGGGGAGGCACCGGCAACTCGGCGCGCTCCCCCGTGGCTTTTTCGCGCACGCGCAGGGCGCCGGACGGCAAGATTTCCCCGAAATAGTCGGCCGCAGGATCGACCAGCGAAAGGACCACGACCGGCGCGGACGAATGCGCGCGCAGGACCGGGAAAAACGGATCGTCGCGATCCAGCACCGCGAAACCGTCCGCGGGCAGCTTGTCCAGCAGCGCGGCTTTTTCTTCCGCGATGGCGCGGACGGATTCGAAGAATTCGATATGGACCGGCCCGATGGCGGTCATCGCGGCGGCGTTCGGCCGCAGCACGTCGCGCAACGGGGCCATTTCGCCGGGATGGCTGATGCCGGCCTCGATGACGGCGAACGCGCAGGCGCCGTCCACGCCGAGCACGCTCAGCGGCAGGCCGATCTCGTTGTTGAAATTGCCCGCGGTGCGCGCGGTCCGGCCGACGGTGGCCAGCAGATCGGCCACGAGTTCCTTCACGGTGGTCTTGCCGACGCTGCCGCCGATGCCGACGATCCGCGCGGGCAGCGTCGCGCGGTAACCCGCCGCGAGGCGCCCCAGCGCGGCCTGCACGTCGTCCACGCGCAGGAACGCGCCGCCCGCCGGCAAGCGGTCGGCCGGGAAATCCGTGCGCACGACGGCCGCCGCGCCGGCGGCTACAACGGTCGCGAGAAAATCGTGGCCGTCGGCGCGGGCGCCGGGCAGCGCGAGAAACAGGTGGCCGGGGCCGACCGCGCGGCTATCCACGGCCACGGCGCGCAGCGGCGCCGCGGGCCGCGCGCCGTGCCACCGGCCGCCGCACCAGGCCGCCGCCGATTCTGGGGAGAGGAGATCCATGTCGAAGGGTGAATATGTAGGAGTTTCGGCCGCGGGGGGCAAATTCTTTCGGGCCGCCTACGGGCCGGCGGCGGCGAGGATTTCGCGGGCGATTTCGCGGTCGTCGAACGGCAGCATGCGGCCGGCGACTTCCTGGTAGGGCTCGTGGCCCTTGCCGGCGATCAGCACGACGTCGCCCGCCCCGGCCTCGCGCAAGGCCGCGCGGATGGCCGCGGCGCGGTCGGGTTCGACGAGATGCGGCCGGGCGCGGTCCATCCCCGCCAGGACGTCCGCGAGAATGGCCTGCGGATCTTCGTGGCGCGGATTGTCGCTGGTGAGGACGGCGAAATCGGCGAATTCCGAGACGGCGGCGCCCATGCGCGGGCGCTTGGAGCGGTCGCGGTTGCCGCCGCAGCCGAACAGGCAGATCAGGCGGCCGGAAGCGGTCTCGCGCAAGGTCTGGAGCACGCTGCGCAAGGCGTCTTCGGTGTGGGCGTAGTCCACGAACACGTGGCGGCCGGCCGGATCGGGGATGCGTTCGAGCCGGCCGGGCACGGGCCCCATCCGGCCCAGCGCGGCGGCCATGGTTTCCGGCGGCACGCCGAACCCGCCGCATACGGCCAGCGCCGCCAGCGCGTTCATCACGTTGAAGCGTCCCGCAAAAGCCAGCTCCACCGGCGTTTCGCCCCACGGGCCGATGGCCCGGAAGGCGGAACTCGTTTCCGACAAGCGAAGGTCGGCCGCCCGCACGGCGGCCTCCGGGCCGATGCCGAACGTCGCCAGCCGGCCGGCCAAGCCCGGTTCCGCCGCGAGCCGCCGGCCGTAGGGATCGTCGACGTTCACGATGGCGGGCGCTGCCGGCGGCAAAAGGTCGAAGAGGCGCTTTTTGGCATCGAAATAGGCCTCCATGGTCTGGTGGAAATCGAGGTGGTCCACGCTGAGGTTGGTGAAGACGGCCGCGGCGAAGCGCGTGCCGCGCAGGCGGCCGGCGGCGAGTCCCTGCGAGGACACTTCCATCGCCATGGCCCGGCAGCCGGCGGCCAGGGCTTCGGCGAACATCCGCTGCAGATCGGGCGCTTCGGGCGTGGTGCGGGCCGCGGCGATTTGCCGGCCGCCGTATTCGTACTGGATCGTGCCGATCAGCCCGCATTCCCGGCCGGCCGCGCGCAGAATCTCGCGGATCATGTACGCGACCGTGGTTTTGCCGTTGGTGCCGGTGACGCCGACGACCGGCAGCTCGGCCGAGGGGTGGCCATAGAATTCCGCGGCGAGATCGGCCATGGCGGCGCGGGCGTCGGGCGCGGCGACGTCCGCCGTGCCGCGCGGCAGGCGCAGGCCGTTCTGATGGAGCACGGCGACGGCGCCGCGCCGGATGGCTTCCTCGGCGAACTGGCCGCCGTCGGTTTTCTCCCCGGGCAAGGCGCAGAACAGGAAGCCCGGCCGCACGGCGCGCGAGTCGTAGGCCAGCCCTGCGATTTCCGCGGCGGCGGAACCGTCCCGCAAGCGGGCCGCCGGCGCCGCCTGCAAGAGGCGGCCCAGCTTCACCGGCCGGGCTCCGCGACCGTCCCGGTTCATGGCGCGCCGTCCAGGATTTTCCGGTAATAGACCATTTCGGCGGCGTCGAGCGGGCGAACGTCGAGATAGCGCGCGACGGGTTCGGCGATCTGCGCGAACACCGGCGCGGCGGTGATGCCGCCGGTGCGCAGTCCCGTGGCCGGATCGGTCGGATTGTCCAGCACCACGATGATGCCGATCTCCGGCCGCTCCGCCGGCAGCATCCCCATGAAGGAGGAAACGTTGGCGTTCTTCACGTAGCGGCCCGCCACGATTTTTTCGGCGCTGCCGGTCTTGCCGGCGACGGTATAGCCCGCCACGGCGGCGCGCTTGCCGGTGCCGTCTGCGCCCGTGACCTCCGCCAGCATCCGCCGCATCAGCGCCGCCGTGCGCTCGGTGATGGGCCGGGCCAGGGCTTCGGGCTTGTTCTCCTGCAGCACGACGCCGTCGACGTCCACCACCTTGCGGACGACGTGGCTTTTCATCAGGAAGCCGTCGTTGCCGATGCAGCACAGGACGTTGAGCATCTGCAAGGCCGTGACGGCCACGGAATGGCCCATCGCCACGCGGGTGACGTCGATCTTGGCCCACTTCCGCCACGGGTTGAGGATGCCGGTTTCCTCGCCGGGCACTTCGATGCCGGTGAGCCGCCCCAGCCCGTAGGCGGACAGGTAGCGGTGCAGCCGCTCCTCGCCGAGCAGCACGGCGATCTTCGCCGCGCCGATGTTGCTGGATTTGCGCAGGATGCCCGTGACGTCGAGATCGCCGTACGGATGGAAATCCTTGAGCGGGCGCCCGGCGTAGAACCACATGCCGTTTTCGCAGTCGAACACGTCGTTGGTGGCCACGAGGCCTTCGTTGAGCGCGGCGGCGACGACGCCGATCTTGAAGATGGACCCCGGCTCGAAGTTGACGCCCACGGCCCGGTTCAGGCGCGTTTCCGGCGCGGTCTTCGCATAGGCGTTGAGGTCGTAGGCCGGCCGCGAAGCCATGGCGAGGATCGCGCCGGTGCGGACGTCCTGCACGATGGCCCAGGCGGCTTCCGCCTGCAGGTTGGTCATGGCCGCGTCGAGCGCCTTTTCGACGAAATACTGCACGTTGAGGTCCAGCGTCAGGTGGACGTCCGCGCCTTCCTGCGGCTCGATCTGGAGCGTGCGGCGCAAGACCATTTCGCGCCGGACGCCGTCGCGCTCGCTTTGCCGCAGGCCGGGCCGCCCCTTGAGCAAGGCGTCCCAGCGCTGCTCGAGGCCGGCGCTGCCGACGCCCTCCGCGTTGGAAAACCCCAGCAGGTGGCACCCGAGCGAATCGTGCGGATAGTAGCGGGTCGTCAGCGGTTCGGGATAGACCCCCTTGAGCTGGAGCCGCATGACTTTTTCGGCGACCTCCTCGCGGACGAGCCGGGCCACGGGTTCGTAGGGATCGCCGGGCTTGTTGACGCGGGCGAAGACCTGCTCGTAGGGCAGCTCCAGCACGCGGGCCAGCTGCGCGCTGACGGCCCGCGCCTGGCCGTTGCTCAGGACGACCTTCGGCTCGACGATGATGTTCTTGACCGGCAGATCCAGCGCCAGCAACTGGCCGTTGCGGTCCAGGATGCGCCCCCGCCCCACCAGGATTTCCTGTTCCACGGAGCGCATCTGGCGCACGCGTTCCCGGAGCGTTTCGTTCGGCCCCAGATGCAGATAGCCCAGGCGGACGGCCAGTCCCGCCCAGACCGCCAGCAGGGCCACCACCACCAGCGTCGTGCGCCAGATGTAGCCGCGGTCAATCACGGAGCGGCGGCGCGCTGCGCAGCGCGTACTGGGCCGGCTGGTCCGGCTCCGTCGCCTGCAGGCGGATGATGTTCCGCTCCTGGGGGAACGTCATGGCGAGGCCGTGGGCCGCCAGCAGCCGTTCCATGTTGCCGATCGAGCGCGCCATGGTCCAGTTGCGCTCCTCGTTCACCACCTGCTTGCGCAGCTCGGCGCGATTGGCTTCGAGCGTCTTGATCTGGCGGCCGAGATTGTCGCAGGCGTTGACCAGCCCGAGATAGATGCCGGCCAAGGCCGCGGCCACGCCCAGCAGCGCGAAGCTCCACAGCATCGCCCGATGTCCCTCTTCGCCGTTTTTGCGGTTCCGTCTCGCCATGTCACGCCATCCTTTCCAACACCCGCAGCTTGGCCGAACGGGCGCGCGGGTTGCGCGCCGTTTCGTCCGCGCCGGCCACCAGCGCCCGGCGCTCCACGCGCCGCGCGCGCGGCAGTTGCCCGACCCAGCGGGAACCGCCTCTCGCCAGCGCTTCCATGCGCCCCTCGTGGGCCACCATGAACCGCTTCGCCATCCGGTCTTCCAAACTGTGGAAACTGATCACCGCCAGACGCCCGCCGGGCCCCAGCAGGTCCAGCGCCGCCGGCAGCGCCCGTTCAAGCGCGTCCAGTTCGCCGTTCACCGCGATCCGCAGCGCCTGGAACGTCTGCGTCGCGGGATGCGCATGCCCGCGCCGGCCGCCCTTGGCCCGCGCCACCAGATCCGCCAGCTGCTTCGTCGTGGCCGGCGTCTCGCCGCGGGCGCGCGCCTGGACCACGGCCTTGGCGATGCGCCGGGCCATCCGTTCCTCGCCGTAGCGCCGCAGCACGTCGGCCAGTTCGGCTTCCGGCAGCGTCTGCAGCAGCCGCGCCGCCGTCAGCTCCTGGCGGTCGTCCATCCGCATGTCCAGCGGGTGGTCGTGCTGGAAACTGAACCCGCGCTCCGGCCGGTCGAGCTGCATGGACGACACGCCCAGATCCAGCAGGATGCCGCGCACGTCGCGGACGCCGTGCCGCGCGGCCACGGCGGGGAGATCCGCGAAATTCGCCCGCTCCAGGACGGCGCGGTCGCCGAACGGCGCCAGCGCGGCGCGCGCCAGCTCCAGGGCCTCGCCGTCGCGGTCCAGCGCCAGCAGGCGCGCATCGAGCCCCGCCGCGGCCAGGACCGCCGTCGCATGGCCCCCGGCCCCCGCCGTCGCATCCACGTACCAACCGCCCGGGGCCGTCACCAACCTGGCAACGGTTTCCGCGAGCAAAACCGGCACGTGCAACATGGACACCTCCGCGCGCTCAGACGAACCAGACCCGGCCCCGCTGCGTCTTCAAGGCCGGGGAGCCGATCCGCAGCCGCCCCTGTTCCTCGACGACCGCATCGGCGCCTTCGAACAATTGAAAACGCGGCAGGAGGGTGCGCTGGGGAACGGAGAACCAGCGCGATGCCTCCCTGCCGCTTGAAAGGGATTGACTCATGAACAGATGGCGGGCCACCTCGCCCCGCGTGCCCGCCGCGGTCTTGGGCACCGCCGCCACGCGCGTCGCCGCGACCGCGCGGGTCGTGGCCACGACGCGCGCGCCGGTCCGGGACTTGGCGTGCACCGAAACGACGGTCCGCGGCGGCGCCGGCGCGGCCTTGGCCGCCGCGGGTCGGGCCGCCGGCACGGCCACCGCCTGGCCGGCCGCGTCGAACAGTTCCGCCTGCCGGCCGATCACCATGGGCACCGCGTCGTCGCGGGCCGGGGCCGGATCGCGATCCCACCAGTTTTCCGCGTCGCGCTCTTCGCGCGCGTCCGGCCCGATGCCGAGGAAAAACGCGCCGAGGAAGCTTAGAAACCGATGTATTGGGCGGCTTCCGCGAACTTCGATTGATCCAGCTGCGAACTCTGCTCGTTCCATGACTCCGGACTCCATAACTCGAATCGGCTGCCGGTGCCGACCAGCACCATCTGGTTGAGAATTCCCGCGAAATCCAGCAACTCGTCTTTCACCCGGATGCGCCCTTGCCCATCCAGCGCCACGCGGTCCGCCCGCGAAAAGAATTCGCGCATGAATTTCTGCGCCTGGACGTTCGCGACCGACGCCGCGCGCACCGTTTCGAGGCGCTGCGCCATCTCGCGGGCCGTCACCACGTAGAGACACTTGAAGTTCACCCCGGGCAGCACGAACAGCGTGGGATTCCCCGCCGCCTCGCGCCAGTCCGCCGGGATCGTCACCCGCTTCTTGGCGTCGAGCGAATGGACGTAGCTGCCCACGAACGCGCCGGCGTTCAACAGCTCCTCCATTTCGGTTGTGACACGACGCTCCATTCGGCTCACCTTCTGATGCACTTTATCCCACTTCGCCCCACCAAGCGTCAACAGAAAAAAGGACAAAATTTTTTGAATATTCATCTCCTTGCCGCAGAGAATATTGCGATATCCAAGAACCCCGGGGATCCCCCGCCTGTACACAACTTATCCACAGGCGGTTTGGACCCCCGGTTGAAAAGCCGCGAAATCCCTCGAAAACGAGCCGTTTTTCCGTCCCGAAAACCCCTGTGCACATCCGGCCGAAATCCGTCGTTTCCCAAGATAATCGCACGCGGACGGCGGGAGATTTTCCGGTGGCGCCGCGCCGCCAAGCCGGTTATGGTACGGGCTCGCGTTTATGCACGAACTGAGCCTCATGTCGAATTTGCTGGCGGATGCCGCGGCGGCGGCCGATGGCGCGCCGATCTGCGCCCTGCGCGTCCGCGTCGGCCCGCTGTCCGGCGTCGTCGTCGAGGCCCTGCGCTTCGCGTTCGAGGCCCTTTCGCCCGAGACTTGCGCCGCCGGCGCGCGGCTCGACGTCGAGGAAACGGCCCCCGCTTTCCACTGTCCCCGCTGCGGCGCCGATTACGAGACGCCCATCGGCGCCTACCAATGCCCCGGCTGCGGCGCCGCCGACGGCGAATTGCGCGGCGGCAACGAACTGGAATTGGTCTCCATCGAGGTACCCGACCATGTGTGACACCTGCGGCTGCAACGATCCCCACAACCATCCCCACGACCACGCCCATCCCCATGCGCACGGCCACGACCCCGCCCACGGCCACCCGCCGCCGGTCCGGACGGTCCCCGTCCAGAAATCCGCGCTGGAACTCAACCAGCGCCTGGCCGACCAGAACCGCGGCTGGTTCCGCGCCAAGGGACTGAAGGTGTTCAACCTGCTCTCCTCCCCCGGATCCGGCAAGACCGCGCTGCTTGAGCGCACGCTCCGCGCCGCGCCCCGCGCCGCCGCCATCGTCGGCGACCTGCAGACCGAGAACGACGCCGACCGCCTGCGCGCCGCGGGCGCCCAGGCCATCCAGATCGTCACCGGCGCGACCTGCCACCTCGACGCCCACATGGTCGCCCACGCCCTCGACCAACTGGACACCGCCGATCTCGACGTGCTGTTCATCGAGAACGTCGGCAACCTCGTGTGCCCCGCGTCCTACGACCTAGGCGAAACGAAACGCGTCGTGCTGCTCTCCGTGACCGAAGGCGAAGACAAACCGCTGAAGTACCCCGTGATTTTCCGCAACGCCGATCTCGTGCTCGTCACCAAGACCGATCTGGCCGCCGCCGTCGGCTTCGACCGCGAAAAGGCCTTGGCCGCCATCCGCCAGACCGCCCCCCGGGCGCAGATCCTCGAGTTGTCCGCCAAAACCGGCGCGGGCCTCGACGATTGGTACGCCTGGCTCCAAGCCTGACCGGTTCTTCCACAACGCCTCGTTGAACGTAAACCGCGATTTCATTAATTACAATACATGAACTCATATATTGTAATTATTGAATCCGGCCGATCCGGCCATCGGGTCGATCCCGGATTGTTTCAGCGGCCGTGCGCCGGCTCGAACCGCACGATCACCGGCGACCCCCACAGCCGCGTGAGCCCCAGCGCGCGGCAGACCGCCTCCAGCGCGGCCGACGCCGCGCGGCTCTTCAGCATCCGGTGCAGCACCATCGGCAGGAAGAACTGCTTGCCGGCCGCCGCCGGCGCGTAGCCGTTCCGCGCGAATTCGCCGGTCACCTGCGCGTGCCGGAACAGCGCCCAGGTGCGCGTGTTCTTCTCGAACTTCTTCTTCGCGCCGAACAGCGCCGGCGCGATCGCGTTCAGGCTCTGTCCCGTCGGGTAGTCCACGATCACCGCGCGCCGCGCCACGCGGCACAGCTCGCGCACCAGCTCCGGCCACCGCTCGCAGTGCGTCAGCAGGCGGAAGCACAGCACCACGTCGAAGGACTGGTCCGGAAACGGCAGCGCGACCACGTTGCCGACGACGAACGTGCAGGCGCCGGAATCCACGGCGGCCTGCACGCGATGCCGGCACGATTCGTCGCTGCCCAGCACCGTCACGTTCCAGCCGGCGCGGCCCAGCGGCACCGCCAGCTGCCCGTGGCCGCCGCCGACGTCCAGCAGCGTCGCGCCCGCAAACCCGCGCAGCAGGCGCCGGGCGATCCGTTCCTGCACCGCCAGCATCCACTCGCCGGCCGCGCCGGCAAACCGCGTGGCGTATTCGTCCGACGACGTGTGGATGTCGGCGGTTTCGGGGAACGGGCAATCGGGATCGGTCGCGCTCATGCGATTCTTGTATCCTTTCGGGCGCGGAGGCGCAAGGCCGCGCCGAACAGCAGCGCCAATCCCAGGAACCCCGCGGCCGAGAACCCGAAGACCGCGCGCAGGCCGAGCAGCGAGACGGCCCCCGCCGCGATCGGTCCCGCCGCCCAGCCGATCGAGCGCGTCGTGCTGGCCAAGCCGAACGCGACGCCCTGGCGGGACTCCGGCACGTGCTTGGCCAGCCACGCGTTCAGCGCGGGTTCCAGCGCCCCCGCGAAGAACACCGCGCCGAACCGCACCGGGAACAGCACGGCGAACGAATCCACGAACATCTGCGCCCCGCTGAACGCGGCCGCCACCATGGCCGCCAGGATCACGAGCCGCAGCGGATTGAGCCGGTCGGACAGCCAGCCCGTCGCCAGCCCCGCCAGCAGCCCCGCCACGCTGCCGCAGGCGTTCAGCGCGCCGCTCCACAGCGACACCCGCTCCAGCGTGCCGTGGATCTCCTGCACCAGCAGCGGCAGGAAAGCCAGGTCGGACTGGCGCACGAACGCAATGGCGCCGATCAGCGCCAGCACGCCGTAGAACGCGGACGACAGATCGCGCCAATGCACCCGCGCGCTTTCGGGTATCCCCTCCGGCACGTGGCTGCGCACCGTCGGCACCACGGTCTCGCGCGTGCAGCCCAGCACCAGCAGCCCCGCCGCGAGCAGCAGCGCGCCCGACACCGCAAACGCCGTGCGATAGCCCAGCCACTCCCCCGCGAAGCCGCCGAGCAGCGCCCCCGCCATGCTGCCCGAAAACACCGCCGCGCTCAAGCCCCCGACCGCCAGCCCGCGCCGTTCGCGCGGCATCTCGCCGGCGAGGAACGCCTGCGCCGCCGTCATCGTGCCCGTCAGCGCCCCTTGCAACAACCGCAGCACGATCAACGTCGTCGGCGTTTGCGCCGCCCCCATCAGCGACATGACCACCGCCCCCGCGAAATTCGCCCGGATCAGCATGATCCGCTTGCCGTAGCGGTCCGCCAACAGCCCCCACAGCGGCGCGGCCACCCCCATCGTCACCGCCGTCGACGCCGAAAACAGCGCCACCCACATCCGGATCTCGGCCGGCCGCGTCACCCCGAGATCTTCCTGGAAGAAAAACGCGACGAACGGCAGCGCGAAGGAAAAACCCATGATGGCCAGGAACTGCGACGCCCACACGAACGCCATCTGTTTTTTCCACGAACCGGACATGATCGACGCATGTTACCCGACCCGTCCCCGACTGGGCATAAAAATCACAGGTGGCCGCTCCGTCAGGGTCAGGCACTAACAAAGTTAACAATCTGGCGAGATTGTTAACTTTGTTAGTGCCTGACACCGAGCAGTCGGAGGGACTTTGGCGGACGATGGATGCCGCAATCGGTTCTTGCTCAATTGCGGCATCCTTCTAAGATATGCCGGCAAATGGTTTCATCAGGGAAACAATCCACTGCGAGCAAGCGCCCGCCCGCGGCCGCGACGTCGCCGATCCCGCCCCGGGACCATTACCGCCCCCGGCGCAATGCGCTCATTCCGCCCCAGCCGTCGATGCGCACCCACGTCGTCCGGCTGGCCATCGCCACCGCCCTGAGCCTGGTGCTGATGTCCGCCTTGCTGCTGCTGGCGGTCCAATACCTGAAACGAGACTGGACGCAGAAACAGCAGCGCGCCTGGGCTTCCGGCGCGCCCCGCCCAGCCGAAGAACCGGCGCAAGCGCCCGCCGGACCGGCCGGCCAGCCTTACGTCCCGCCCGCCGCCGCCGCGGACCGCTATCTGGCGCAACTGGCCACCGATCCGCTCACCCGGAGGAACGGCTGGCTCATCCTGGCGCGAAGCTTGTCGAACAAGGCCGATGCGCAGGCGGTGGTTTCCGCCCTGCGGATGGCTCTGGCCATCGACGGCGAAAGCGCCGACGTCCGCAACGATTTCGGCGCGGCCTATCTCCAGCAGCGGCGCATGCGGCAAGCCGCCGAGCAGTTCGCCGCGGCCGAACAGATCCAGCCCGGATTCGCCCCGGCCCTCTACAACCTCGCCCTCTGCGCCATTTCCGACCGCCAGCCGGAACAGGCCGTGCGCCGGTTGGGACAATACCTCGGCCGCCGCCCCGGCGACGTCACGGCCTTGCGGCTGCAGGCGACGCTGCTGGATCGGCTAGGCCGCACGGACCGAGCGCTGTTGCTTCTGGAAAAATTCCTGAAAAACCAACCGCCGGAGCAACCCCTGTTCCTCGAAGCCGCCCAACTCGCCGCGCGCCTCGGCCAGACCGGAAAAGCCCTCCGCTATCTCGAAACCGCCCTCAACGGCAATCCCATCCAGGCCGTCGTCCGCACCTACCAATCCGGCGTATTCCGCGAGATCCGCCTCTCCGGCGAAGGCGACCGCCTGGCCGCGCGCATGGCGGATCAGGCCCGCATGGCCTTCTCCTCCCCGATCTCGGAAGAAGACATCCAGCCGCTGCGCGAGACGCCGCCGGAAGCCCTCGTCCGCTGACGCGCGTCATCGCCGCCGGGCCGCCCAGATGCGATAGCCGGGCTGCGGCCAGCGCGCGGGATCCCGCGTCGGCTCGATGCAGACCGTCCCATCCAAATCCGTCCGCCACGCGCGCGCGCCTTGCGCAGCCAACCGCGCGAGCACCGCTTCGTCGGGATGGCGCTCGAACGCGTGCGGTCCCACGCTGAAAAGGACGTCGCGCGGCCGCACGGCCTGCAGCCAGGCGGCGGAGGTGGCTTCGGCGTCGCCCTGCCGCCCCGCCACCAGGACGGAGGCCGCCAAGGACCTTCCGGACGCCACCAATTGCTTTTCCACGGCGCGCCCGGCATCGCCGGCCAGCAGGACCGCGGTGCCTCCGCGCGCGACGCGCAGCACCAAAGAGGCGTCGTCGGCGCACGCCATCTCGAGGCCGGCCGGCGGCCAGAACACTTCCCAGTACACGTCGCCCGGCCAATCGCCGGCATCGCCGGCGGTCAATTGGCGGATGGGCATTCCGGCGGCTTCGGCCCGGCGCAAGATCTCTTTCATGACCGGCGAAGGCCACCGCGTTGCGGGCACCCACAATTCCCGGATCGGCAACGCCGCCATCAAGTCCGGCGCGGCGCCGACGTGCCGGGCATCCGCATGCGACAAGACCAGCGCGTCCAACCGGTTGACGCCCTCGGCCCGCAACTCCCGCAGCGTGTCCGCCGCGGCGAACGCCGAGCCCGTATCCACCAGAATCCGCGCCGAACGGGCCTGCACCAGCGTGGCGCTCCCCGCGCCCACGTCCAGCGCGGCAATCCGGCAGCGCCGAACCTCGCGGGCATGCCACGCCACCGCCAGCGCGGCCAGGATCCCCAACCCGGCCGGAAACGCGCCCCGGATGCGGCGCGCCATCGTCGTTGCGGCGGCCAGCACCGCGTACCAAACGACCACGCCTGCGGTCGGCGGCGCCCGCACGAACCAATGCCCGCCGGGGAATTCCGCGGCCCAGCCGATGCACCGCGCCAGACCGGCCGCCAACAGCGCCGCCGCGTGGTTGAACGTCGTCGCCAGCCACTCGGAAAGCGGCGCGCTCATCAGGCTGACGACGCCCGCCATCAGGATGAAAAACGCCGCGGGAATCACCAGCAGGTTCATGCCGAGCGCGATCGGCGATACCAGATTGAAGAAATACGCCGTCAAGGGCGTCGTGCCGATCCAGGCCGAAACGGATACCAGGCCGAAGCGCGTCGCGGCCAGACCGCCTTCCCGCAGCCAGCGCCCCGGGGGCTGTTCCTGTTCCGGCAATTGCCAGGTGTCGCGCCGAAACCACCGCACGGCCGCGGCATCGAACAGCGGTTGGATCGCCAGCAGGCCGGCCACGGCCGTGAACGACAGCAAAAAGCCCAGATCGCCCAGTTGCCCCGGCGCCGCCAGCAGGATCGCGATGGCCGCCACGGCCAGACCCGAAACCGCATCGGGCCGGCGCCGGCAAAACGGTGCCGCCAGCATCAGGACGGCCATGATGCCGGCGCGGACCGCGCTGGTGGCCGCGCCGGTCGCGACCACGTAGATCGCCAGCAGCGGCGCCAGGAACAGGAACCAGCGCGTCAGGGGAATCCGCAGCGCCCGCAGCAATCCGGCGATCATCAGCGCCAGCATGCCCACGTGCGCGCCGGAGATCGCAAAGATATGCACCGTGCCGGTCGCGGCGAAATCGCGCCGCAGCGCGCGCGGCAAATCCTCGCGGTAGCCCAGCAGCAAGGCCTGCAGCACGCCGCGCTCTTCGGGCCAGTCTTCCAATCCGCGGCCCAGGATTTCCCGGCAGGTCCGCCGGCGCCCGAGGCACCACTCCACGAATGGATTTCCATGCCCGGCATCCAGGAAAAACATCCGGTCCGCATCCACCATCGCCTGGTTTTCCGGCAGCGTGAACAACCCTTTGCGCCGCGGCTGGGCCGGACACACCAGCCCGCGCAGGCGCCAGCGCTCGCCGTAGCGCGGCCGGCGGCCGGCGGGCAACGCCCCGCGCACCGTCACGCGCAGGCGATCGTCGATCCGCTGCCACGTGCCGTCGCGGTTCAGACCTTCCACCTGGGCCACGAACGTCGCGCCGGCGGACCGGCCGGGCTGCGCCGCCTGCGGCACGGCGTCCTCCGACACCCGCACCACGACCTGCACGTATTCCATCGGGCGCGCCAGCGCCGCGGCCAGCGTCGCCGACCCGCCCCCGCCCGTCGCCAGCCGCGCATGCGCCGCCATCAACAGGAACGCCGCCGCCATCAAAGGCGCTACGGACCAACGGTGGCGCACCCAGACGAACAGCGGCAGCAGCAGCAGCGCGCCGGCGCCCCAGAACCACGCCGGCGAAACCGGCGCGCAGATGCCCGTCGCCGTCCCCGCCAGGATCGGCAACGCCACCCCCACCGCCGCCCGCCGGCGCGAGGCCCGCGCCGGCCGCCGCATCTCCCGCCATTCTTCTTCGAACCAGGTTTCCACGCTTCACGCCTCGGGCCAACGGCTGAATTTTACCGCTTCGCACAGGCCCCGGACAAGCCGCAAACCGGCCGCAAAAACGTCTCCCCTTCCGGCCGCGCAACCGCCATACTCCCGGCCATGTCTCCCATCGCGAACCTGTTGGCCGAGCGCGGCCCGCTCACCGGCGCCGAACTGGCCGCCGCCGGCGATTTCGCCGACGTCCTCGGCCTTTGGCGCGCCTGCCACGCGCCGAAGCTCGTCCTGCGCCGCACCGGTCGCCGCTATCTGCGGCTGGACCACGCGGTCGACGGCTATGCCCGCCTCTCCCCCTCCATCCGCCGCGAATTCCTAACCTATACTCTCATCGGCCTCGCCGGCCAGGGCGCCGCTCTCGAAGCGCGCGCCGCCGACCTGGAGCGGGACGTCGCCGCCGTTTCCCGAGAAAAAATCGATCTGGCCCGCGAAAGCATCTGCATGGCCATGGCCGGCCTGGCCGACGAAACCCGCCTGCTTCGCCGCGCCACCTTTCTGATCGCCGGAGACGTCACCTACCAGATGGCCCACCGCGTCCCCCGCCCCGAAAAAAGTTCCGGCCAGATGGTCCGCGGCTCGGACCTCGACGTCATCGTCGTCGTGGCCGACGACCTGCCCGAGGACGAAGGCCGCGCGCTGGACGACGCCATCTATCGCCAAAAGCACTATCTTCTCACCCATCCGGACATCCAGGAAGAAATCGACTACGTGCTCAAGCCGCTCGCAAAGGTCCGCCAGCAGCTGGCCTTCGACCGCTTCGAGCACATGGTCGCCTGCAAGATCCTCTGCGAATGCCGGCTGCTCTACGGGTCGCCCTTCCTGTTCGACGAAATCGTGCGGCTCGTGGAGGCCTCGGGCGTCCGCGCCAAGCTGGCCGCGATGGAAAGCGCCGCCGAAGCCCACCGCCTCGCGGCCGAGCGGATCCTGCGGGATCCGATCGCCACCGCGGCATCCGGAACGGGAGCCCTCGACTTGTTTTTCACCCGCGAAGAAGGCGACGAAATCTACTAGCCGGCGTTTCGCATTTGTCGGTTTTGACCGCGGCGCCGACGTTTCCGTATTGATTTGCCGGTTGTCCCGGTTCATTCTCCACGACGTTTTTCACCATCCCACCCAAGGACAACCCATGCCCCACCAGGTCATCATCGCGCGCGATTTCGACCACATGAGCGAAGTGGCCGCCGCCTTCATCCAGGTCCGCATCGCGCAATCGCAGGCCCAGCGACGCGCCTTCGTCCTCGGTCTCGCCACCGGCAGTTCCCCCACCGGCGTCTACAAGCATCTCGCCAAGGCGCTCAATGCCGGCCAACTGGATCCCGCCCGGATCCGCAGTTTCAATCTCGACGAGTACGTCGGCCTGCCGGGCGACAACGCCCAGGCCCGCGCGCTCCATCCCGAAAGCTATTCCTTCTTCATGATCCAGGAATTCTTCGGCCTCCTGCGCGGGAAATTCGGCGAAACCAACGTGCCGTGGGGTTGCCTGATCGATCAAGCCAGGCTGGCGGCCGAATTGCGGGACCACCCGGACGACTGGCAGGAACAAGGCACCGACAAGGGCAAGGCGATCGTCATCCGTCCGGACGCGAAATCGGATTGCCTCCGCTGGGTGCGCGCCGAAATCCTCGATGCCTACGAGCGCAAGATCCAGCGCGCGGGCGGCATCGACCTCCACGTGGTCGGCGTCGGCGGCCGCGGCCACGTCGCGTTCCACGAATCCGGGATTCCCTTCGAAAACAACCGCATGCTGCTCGTCCGGCTCGACGACAACACGGTCGCCAACGCCGTCGCCGACGGCCATTTCGCCCGCCGGGAAGACAGTCCGCTCTACGCGATTTCGATGGGCGCGGAACTGGTGTACCGCGCCAAGTGCGTCGTGCTCCTCGCCTCCGGCAAGCGCAAGGCGGAACCCGTCGCCGCCTCCCTCGCGGAAGACCCCACCCCCGCCGTGCCCATTTCCTACGGCCAGCTCTTTGCGCAGCGCGGCGGCGAGATGGTCTACGTGATCGACCGCGAAGCCGCCGCCGGCGTCCTCGCCCGGCGCGACGAAATCGAGCAACGCGGCATCGCCATCGAAGACCGCTCCGCGCAGGCCGCGACGGTCCGCGTGGCCGATCTGGCATTCGCCCGCGATCCCGTTTCCGGCCTGATGGGCTGAAGCGCCCCGCCCCGGAAAACGAAAAAGGCCGTCCCAGCGATTGCCGCCGGCCGGCCCGGTCCCGCGCGGGACTCAGCCGATTTCCTTCTTCAGCGCCGCGGCGATCGAATCGCACAGGCGCCGGACGATTTCGTCCGTCGGCCCTTCGGCCATCACGCGGCACATGTTCTGGGTGCCCGAATAGCGCACCAGCACGCGCCCGTCCTGGCCCAGTTCCTTTTCCGCGGCCTGGATTGCGGCCTGCACGCCCGGCAGATCCTTCAGCGGCGGCCGGCTGGCCACGTCCACGTTGACGAGGTGCTGCGGCGACAGTTTGAGGATCGAGGCCAATTCCGACACTTCCTTGCCGGTCCGCCGCATCACCGCCAGCAACTGCAGGCCCGACACGATGCCGTCGCCGGTCGTATGCTTGTCCAGGAAGATCATGTGGCCCGACGACTCCGCGCCGAGGATGCCGCCCTTCTCCTTCATCAGTTCCAGCACGTAGCGGTCGCCCACCGCGCTGCAACCGAAGTCGATCCCCAGCTTGCGCATCGTCGCGTGCAGCCCGAAATTGCTCATCACCGTGCCGACCGCCAGGTTGTTGTTCAGCTTGCCGCGCTCCTTGAGATCCTTCGCGCAAACCGCCAGAACGTGGTCGCCGGACAATTCGACGCCGTTTTCGTCCACGACGATCAGTCGGTCGCCGTCGCCGTCGAACGCCAGGCCGACGTCCGCGCGTTCGGCCTGCACCTGCTCGCACAGGGCTTCGGTGTGCTGCGAACCGCAGCGCGCGTTGATGTTGAGCCCGTTGGGCGTGCTGTGCAGCGTCGTCACGTGCGCGCCCAGCCGCTCGAACGTCGCCGGCGCCGCCTTGTAGGTCGCCCCGTTGCCGCAATCCAACACGATCCGCACGCCTTTCAAGTCCAGTTCCTTCGGGAACGTCCCGATGCAGAACGCGATGTAGCGCTCCAAGGCGTCCTCCACCCGGAAGGACTTGCCGATGCCGCCCGCCTTCGGCAGCAGGCTCGGCAGTTTGCCGCTGGTCATCAACTTCTCGATCTCGGCTTCTTCCTCGTCCGGCAGCTTATAGCCGTCGCACGAGAACAGCTTGATCCCGTTGTCCTGGAAAGGATTGTGCGACGCGGAAATCACGAAGCCCGCGTCCGCCTTCTGGTCGATCGTCAGCACCGCGATGCCCGGCGTGGGCAGCGTGCCCACCAGCAGCGCGTCGGCGCCCATCGAGCACAACCCCGCCACCAGCGCGTTTTCAAGCATGTAGCCGCTCAGCCGCGTGTCCTTGCCGATCACCACGCGCGGCCGTTTGCCGTGCTTGCGCTCCATCAGCACGTAGGCCACCGCGCGGCCGAGGTTCACGGCCATTTCCACCATCATCGGCTCGCGGTTCGCGACCCCGCGCACGCCATCCGTTCCGAACAGTTTCTTTTCGCCCATCGCAAACTCCGATTCTTTTCTATGCCGGCGCACCGGCTCCATCCACGATTTTCTGCAACCACGCGGTACCCGCCGCCTTGGCTTCCGCCGGCAACGCCTGCATCCGCGCCAAATGCGATTCCTCTTGCGCCGCGTTCCAGGCGGCGAGGAACGCCGCCTTTTCGGCGCACTCCACGTCGCCCGCGGCGGCCAGGCGCGCCCGCGCCGCGGTCCAGCCCCCGCACAGCTTCTCGTGCTCGCGGCAGAGCTCGGCGGCCAGCTGCGCCCGGTTTTCCTTGGCGATCTTTTCCATCACGTCGTCGAGGCGCTTCAGGCGCTCCTTGCGCACCGCCGCCAATTGCCTGAGCGCCCCTTCGCAGCAGGCCCGGCCGTGCGGCGTCCGCTCCAGCAGGGGGCGGCGCACCTGCTCGTACCAGACCTGCAGCGCGGCGACGTTCCCCAGATAGATGGCGCAGTTGCGCACCACGCGCGCGACGGAGCGATACCCCGTCCCGTAGGGCTTCGTGCCGGGCGCCGGCGCTTCCGGCACCACCAGCTGGTTCGGCTGCAGCACGTCCTTGCGCGACACCAGCCCCGCCGCCTGCACCGTGCCGTACTCGATCCGCACCGGCCCCGCCAGCCCCCCCTGCCCGCCCAGGAAAATCGGGTCCCGGTCCAGCATGACCCCGCGCGGCACGTCGCCGATCAGCGACGCCGTCGCCTTGTCGCCGTGCGGCGTGTAGTTGAAATGGATGAACGACGAGCCGATTTCGCTGTGCACCTTGCGGCTCTTGCCGCCGGCCATCAGCGCGTCGCAGAAATTGATCAGGCTGCCGCCGACCACGAACGGGAAGAAAATCGTCTGCTTGAGGCCCACCGTATGCGCCATCTCGGCGCCTTCCTCGAGGATCGTGCCGGGCCGCACCTGCGCGCCGCTGCCCATCGCCGCCCCGTCGAGGAACACCGCCCCGCTGAAATAGCCGCCCTTCAGCTCGACCTTTTCGCCGAGCTGGCAGTCTTCCACCGTCGCCGGCGCCTCGCGCCCCAGCACGCAGCCGGGACCGATGCTCGTCGCCGCGCCAAACACCTTGCAGCCCGCGTGGATGACCACGCCCGGCGCGATGCGTTCCGGATCCACGTCGTCGCCGATCTCCACCGCCGCCGGGGCTGCGATCCTCACCCCGCGCGCCAACAAGGCTTCCGTCGCTTTCATTTGCGCAGCAACGCTCCCGCCACCACCCCGACGCCCGCCGCCGCCAGCAGGGCGTACGACGTTTTCAGCGTCACCTTCATCGAAAACAGGTTCACCGTCGCGTTCCCCCCGGTCATGATCAGGACGATCACGAACGCGGCCAGGATCAGCAGTCCCAGAATCATGCCTTTGCTCATCGAAGCTCCTTATGATCTCGCCGGGCATCGTTGCACAACCCCGCTTGATTATCACGCATATTCATCCGCAGACCCTGCGGCGGGTTTTGCGGCGCGTGGCCGGCATCCGTTGCCGCTCCCGCGCGGTGATGCCAGGCGCGCAGGATGCCATCGAGGACCTCGTCGAGGCGCTCGGCGACGTCGGCGCTCAGGAATCGCAAC
This sequence comes from Spartobacteria bacterium, assembly GCA_009930415.1. Taxonomy (GTDB): domain Bacteria; phylum Verrucomicrobiota; class Kiritimatiellia; order CAIQIC01; family Lenti-01; genus Lenti-01. Next base: position 31,238 of record RZYG01000005.1, read on the forward strand.
ACGCGATATCCGTTTTCCTGCAGCAGAACGTCCTTGCGCCGGTCCCGTCGATAGGCCTCCGGGCGGGCGAAATGGTGCGGCCCGTCGAGCTCGATCGCCAGCCGCCGTTCGGCGCAAAGCAAATCCACTTCCATGGATCCATTGCCGTCGAACGGGATCGGCATGGAAACGTTCAGGCGGAAATGCCCGGCCGTCGCCGGCAGCGTTTCCAGGCGGCGATACAGAAAGGCTTCCGCGGCGCTGCGGGCGCGCGCCTCGCCTTCCGCGTCCGCCGCCGGCGCCGCCCGCTGCGTAGCCGCCACGAACAAATCCGCCAGCGGCGCATCCAGCCCGTCGCGGACCAACCGCCGCACGCTGTCCGCGTAACTCTCCTGCCAATGCGACGAAACCGGCAACGGCACCTCGTCGGGCCAGCCCGGCATGGACTTCAACGGCAGCAGGACCGAATATCCCAGCGCGCGATAGCCCTGGCACCGGCGATCGAACATGCGCGAAAGCATCGGCACGTTCAGATCCGCGTAGTCGCAAATCCGCACTTCCCGCTTCCCGGCGTGGACCCGGTGCAGCCGGCCGGCATATTGCGCAATGCGCCCGCGCCACGAAATGGGCATGGCCAGGAACAGCGTGTCCAGCCGCGCATCGTCGAATCCCTCGCCCAAATATGCACCCGTCGCCAGGAGAACGCGCGGCTCGTTGTCTGGAATCGCGGCCAGTTGCGCGGCAATGGCCGCCAACTGTTTTCGTCCCATTCCGCCGCGCATCACGACCAGATGCGGCACCCGCCCTTCCAGCAACTCCGCCAGTTCGGCCAGATGGTTCTTGCGCTCGGTCAGCACCACGGGCGAACGCCCTTCCTTTACCGCGGCCAGCACGTCCGCCACGATCAGGCGATTGCGCGCTTCGTTGCGTGCCAAGTCCTCGCACAACGCATGGAAGGACACCTTCGCGCTTTCCTCGCCCGGGAACGGACCTCCCGCGAAATTCGTCGGCCGCACCCACACGGTATGCTCGAACGCTTGGATTTGATGCATCTTGCGCGCGTTCACCTGATGCCGCACGGGACCGCACTGCATGAAAATGATCGGATGGTGACCATCCTTGCGGATCGGCGTGGCCGACAATCCCGTCACGAAACGCGCCTTGGCCCGGCGCGCCACCCGCTCGAACGCCGGCGCGGATATCGCGTGGCATTCGTCCACGATCAAATGGCCGTAATCCCCCACCATGTCGTCGGTTTCGCCTTTGCGTCCGAGGCTTTGGATCAACGCGACGTCGACCTGGCCCGTGACCTGCCGTTTGCCCCTGCCAATGCGCCCAATCTCTTTCTCCGCCAAGCCCAGGAAAGTCGCCAGCCGCGCCACCCATTGTGTCTGCAATTGCCGCCGATTCACCAGTACCAACGCGTTCACGCCGCGCTGTGCGATCAACCACGCCGCCAACACAGTCTTGCCGAACGCCGTCCCCGCCGCCAGCACGCCCGTCTCGTGCCCCAACATGGCCTTGCCCGCCAATTCCTGCTCGGGACGCAGTTCGCCGCGAAAAGACAGGTCCAGCGGAATACCCGGATTCCGTTCATCTCGCACGCGCAGCCGCACCCCGCAGGCAGACAGGCATTCTCGCACGTCGTCCAAGCAGCCGCGCGGAAGCGCCAGATGCTGCGGATAATCCACCGCGCAGGAAATCACCCGCGGTTTGCCGAAGGTGCTCAGCCGCATTGCCTGCGCTTTATGGAATTCCGGATTGGCGAATGCCGCCAGACGGATCAGCCGCCCGCGCAGCGCGGGATTCAGCCCTTCTTTCGCAACGTAGAGCTGGTCGCTGGAAACCACCTCCAGTACTTCCGGCAGCGCCCCGGCGATGGGCCGCTCTTTGCGCTCCCGCGAAGGCGACAGCAACCACGGCGCGTCGCTTTCCTCCGGCACCGGGTCGTCCACCGCCAAGATGAGATTCTCCCGCCGGGCCGGCTCGACGACGCGCTCCACTTCTGCGCGGAAAAGCCTCCGCAAGCCGCCCAGGAATGCCCACTGGTCTTCGTAGGGCTCGAAATGCTCGTCGAGGAAAAGGCTGTTGCCCTTGTCCCGTGCCGTCTTTTGCAGCGGCAACGCAATCAGATTGCCGAATCCGCCCTTGGGCATCGTGTCCTGGTTCGGGAACAATCGGTCGTACGAATCCAATCCCAAATCCGGATGGCGCTCCATCGTCGCCGTCAGCAAAACCGCCCCCAGTTCGCGGGCCAGCCGCGCCGGCAACGGCTCACGGAAAGAGAACCACAGATGCGCCCCGTTGCCCGATCGCGAGCGCTCCACGGCCACGGGCAAATCCAGTTCGCGGCAAGTCGCCGCCACAGCGGCCACGTCCTCGCGCCACGAATCCTTGTCGAAATCCGCCGCCAAAAACCAGCAATGCTCGTCGGCCAGCAGCGGATAGACTCCCATCACGAACGGCTTGCCGGACGAATCCGATCCGGTCAGATGCCATTTCACTTCTTCGTCCGTCACCGACATGAACCGCCGGTTCGGGCAATTGGCACATTTGGTCTTGGGCTTGTCGCAAAACCGCCGGTTCCATTCGTTCGCGCAGGCCGGCTGATATCCCGATTTCCCCGTCTTCGCGCTCTCGAACCGCCGCGGATACACGTCTTCCCGCCCCCGGAACAACGCACGGAACAAGGCGATCTTCTCTGCCGGCGGCGACCGGTTCGTCAACCCCATTGTCCCGCCCTCGCTGCTGCCCCTGCCGGTCGCCATCATGCCAAAACGGCTTGCGCCTTGCCCGACAATTCGCCCAAGCTGACCACGTCCACGCCCGGTTTCATCGCCCAGCCTTCCGACACGGGCGCCGCCACGAAGGTTTTTAGCGGCTGGATGTCTTCCAAGGCGAACGCCGTTCCCTTGGTCAGGCTTGGCGACAGCGAGCACTTGCACTCCACCGCCACGACCTTCTGGCCCCGCTGCACCACGAAATCCATCTCGGCGCCCCTTGAACTGCGATAGAACGATACGTCCACCCCGGGCAATCGCCCCTTCAGATTGGAAAGGACGATCTGCTCCCATGCCGCCCCCAAACCGGGATGGGCTTGCCAATCTTCAAAATTCCGCACGTTCAGCAACGCCGCCGCCAAACCCGAATCGGCGATGTAAACCTTGGGCGATTTCACCAGGCGCTTGCCGAGATTGGATACGAAAGGCGGCACGACTTCCACCATGTAGACGTTGGCCAGCAAATCGATATGCCGCCTCACGGTCATGTCCGAAACCCCCAGCGAAGAGGCCAGCGCGGAATAGTTGGCCGTCTGTCCGTTGAAGTGCGCCAACATCTGCCACAAGCGGCGCATCGCCACGGGCGAAACGCCCGCCCATTGGAGCAAATCCCGTTCCAGAAACGAGGTGATGAATTGTTCGCGCCAATCGAATGAACGTGTCGCGCTGGCCGCCAGCAAACTCGGAGGAAACGCCCCCCGGGTAACGTAGGATTCGATGGAGCGGCACTTTGCCACCTCCGTCCATAAAAACGGAGTCAAGCGGCGATAGGCAATTCGCCCGGCCAGACTCTCCGAACTCTGGCGCAGCAAATCCCGCGAGGCCGAACCCAGAACCAGAAAGCGGCCGTTCCCGCCCCATTCGTCCACGGTGCTGCGAATCACGGGGAACAACTCCGGGCGACGCTGGATTTCGTCGATGCAGATCAACCGTCCTTTTTGCGACTCAAAAAACCATTGTGCATCCTCCAACTTGCGCAAATCGGCCGGATTCTCCAAATCCAGATAGACGACCCGCGAATGTCCTTTCAGCGCCTCTTTCACGAGCGTGGACTTCCCGCATTGGCGCGGCCCGACAATGGCCGTGACCGGGAAATGCTTCAGGGAACGCATCAATTCGCGCTCGAGAAACCGTTGGACATAAGGCATGGGGCAATCCTCAATATCTCATTATCAACATTAAATGTTGAATATGGGATACAACTATTTCCACTCCCGGCAAATGTCAAGTCGGAATCCCGCGCGATTGTTGACCCCGCCTATCCTTCCCGGATTTCGGCCGGCAGCTGCGCCTTGAGCGCCGCGTTGACCTTCGCCTGGAAGCCGTTGGCGACCTCGTCGGTCAGCGTCCCGGTCTTGGAGCGGTAGGTGAACGCATAGGCCATGCTCTTGCGGCCCTCGCCCAGGTTCTTGCCCTGGTAGACGTCGAACAGCTCGATCTTCTCGAGTTCCGTCGGCGCGGCTGCGCGCGCGACCTCCACCACCCGCTCGTGGCGCACGTCCGTGCCCACGATCAGCGCCGCGTCGCGCCGGATGCTCGGATAGCTCGGCGGAGGGGTCAGCCCGTGAATTGTAGCAATTTGGGCCACCAGCGGCTTTGCTTCCGCTTCCAGCAGGCCCACCGGCTCGTGGAGGCGCCATTCCTTGGCGATGCTCGCGTTCAACAGGCCCAGCCAACCGACGACCGCGCCGTCCACGACGATCTCCATGCCGCGCCCCGGCTCGCTCCACGGGCGGTCGGCGGGCCGCAGCGCCGCGCCGCGCAGGTTCAGCGCGGCCGAGGCCTGCTCCCACAGGCCCTTGATCCACAGGAACATTTCCAATTCATCGACGGGCTTGAACTTGTCCAGCCCCGTGCGCCC
>RZYG01000103.1 GCA_009930415.1 Spartobacteria bacterium
TGGTGCGCTTCTGTACCGACCTGCGGGTGCCTCAAGGGCCATTCCGCATTGAACGAAGAAGCCGAGGCGGCCGCTTCCGCCCTTCGCTAAGGATTCGGGGTGCCGTGGAATCCGACAAAGAATCTCGACTTGTGGAGGAGTTTGTGCGCAAATCGTCGGCTGTTTTGAGCCCCGCGCATTGGGCTGGCGGGGAGAATCCAAGGGCCGTGTCCGAAACGGGCGCGGATTCGACGTCATGAAGCGAAAAATCGGGTGGGCCGGGATCGGCCTGATGGGGTGTTGCTGGGCCGGGACGGTCGCGGGCGCGGAGCCGGCGGAAGTCCGGCCGGCCTTCACGCTGGAGGAATGCATCGACTTGGCGCGCCGCCAGGCGGCGGCGGCGCTGAACGCGCGCCGCGACGAGCAGATCGCGGGTGCGCGCATCGGCCAGGTGCGGGCGCAGGCGCTGCCGGAACTGAAGGCCAAGGGCAGCTACACGCGGCTGGACGAGGTCGCCGCGTTCGAATTCGACGGCCAGAGCTTCGAAATGGGCCGCGAGGACAACTGGGCCGCCAGCCTGGAAGCCAGCCAGCTGTTGTATTCGGGCGGGTCGGTCGGAGAAGCGCTGCGGGCAGCCAAGCTGTACCGCGCCGCCGCGCAGGCGCGGATGCAGGCCGTGGACAACGAGCTGGTGCGCGACGTCCGCGTCGGGTTCCACGGCATCCTGCTCGCCGACGAGCAGGTGCGCGTGCAGGAAGCCTCTCTGGCGCAGCTGGAGGAATTGCTGCAGCAGGCGGAAAGCCGGTTCCGCCAGCAAACCGTCGCCGAATTCGACGTGCTGTCGGCGCGGGTGCGGGTGGCGAACCACCGGCCGCTGGTCATCGCGGCGCGCAAGCGGGCCGAATTGGCTCGGGCGGCATTCCGGAACCTGGTGCAGCTGGACGCGGAGGCGTTCGAGTTGCGCGGCGAACTGGCGTTCGCGCCGGACAAGCGGTCGCTGGCCGATTGGCAGGCGCAGGGTGCGGAACACCGGCCGGAACTGGTCGAGATGCGCAAATACCTGGGCATGCGGCAAGCGGACGTCCGCTCGGAAAAGGGCGGCTACCTGCCGCAGATCCGGGCCTTCGCGAACTACGCCGGGAACAATCCCGACAGCGGAACGGCCCGCGATGAATGGGAGTGGGGCTGGAACGCGGGAATCACCGCCGAGTGGGCGGTGTTCGACGGCCTGCTGCGGCGGAACCGCGTGCGGGAAAAACAGCTGGATCTGGACAAGGCGCGCGAGACGCTCGCCGACGCCGAGCGGCAGGTCGCGCTGGAGATCCAGTCGCATTATCTGGAAGCGCGCGAGGCGGCGGAAACGGTGGACGCGAGCCGCGAGACCGTCGAACTGGCCAACCGGAGCCTGGCCATCGCGCGGGCGCGCTATGAAAACGGCCTGGCGACGTCCTTGGACTACGCGGACGCCAATTTGGCGCTGAGCGTGGCGCGGCTGACGCGCCTGCAGGCGCTGCACGACCACGTGAATGCGCTGGCCTGCCTGCGGCAGGCCAGCGGCGAGGCATTCGAGGCGGGAGAGAAACCATGAGCAGCGGCGGTTGGATCTGGAAACGAAAAGGGTCCCTGCTGGCGTGGGGATCGCTGGCGGCGGTGGTGGCGCTGATCGCGGCGTTTGCCCGCCTGAAAAAGCCCGAGGAGGAAGTCGCCCCGGACCGGGAACGCCCGGTGGCGGTCCGCGTGCTGGAAATCGAACCGCGGCGGGTGCCGGACGCGATCCGGCTGCCGGCGCGGATCGAGCCGGCGCAGGAAGCCCAGTTGCCCGCCGTGCGGGCGGGGCAGGTGATCGAGTTGCTTGCCGAAAAAGGCGACCGGGTCGCGGCGGGACAGCCGTTGCTGCGGGTGGATGGCCGCTTGTGGGAGGCGGCCCGCCGCCGCGCGGAGATCGAAGCCCGCGATGCCGCGCGGGATCTGGCCCGCTGGAAGGAACTGGAAAAGACGGGCGCGGTTTCGGCCAGCGACTACGAGGCGGTCCTGCGCCGCCAAGAGACGGCCGAGATCGCGCTGGAGGAAGCCCGGACGTTCCTGGAGCAGTGCGAGGTGCGCGCGCCGTTCGCGGGGGAGATCGTGGACCGCTTCGTCGAGGTCGGCGACTACGCGAACGAGGGGCAGGCGGTGCTGCGGCTGGTGCGCCTGGACCGGGTGAAGGTGGCGTTCGACGTGCCGGAGCAGGACGTCGCGGCGGTCGCGCCGGGGCAGGAGAAGCCGTTCGTTCTGGCGGCGCTGCCCGGCCGCGAATTCACCGGGACCGTTTCGTTCGTGTCGAGCCAGGCCGCGCGCGACAGCAATTCCTTCGCGGTGGAGCTGGACGCGGACAACGCCGACGGCGCGCTGAAGGCCGGGATGATCGCGGAGGTGTCGCTGCTGCGGCGGATGCGCGAGCGGGCGGCGGTGATACCGCTGGCGGCGGTGGTGCCGCGCAAGGGCGAACACTACGTTTTCGTGGAGAGCAACGGCCGGGCGGTGCGCCGGCGGGTGCTGATCGGCGCGATGCTCGGCCACGAGGCGGTGCTCGAGTCCGGCGTGGCGGCGGGCGACCGCGTGGTGGTGGAAGGCCATCGCGGCTTGCAGGACGGCATGGCGTTGGCAGTGGTCGACGCCTTGCCGCGGGAATAGGGTTCGATCGGACGAAGCCATGATCCTGTCCAACTACGCCATCAAATTCCGCACGGCGGTGTTCGTGTTCATCGCCGTGCTGGTGGTCGCCGGCACGGTCAGCTACGTCAGCTTGCCGCGCGAAGGCACCCCCGACATCACGATCCCCTACGTCTTCGTGACGGCCTTTTACGAGGGGACCGCCCCCGAAGAGATGGAAAAACTGGTCACCGTCCAGATCGAGAAGCAGCTCAACGACGTGGAGGGGGTCAAGGAGGTCCGCTCGACTTCGGCGGAAAACGTGGCCAGCCTGGTGGTCGAGTTCATGGCCGGCGAGGACATCGAGCAGGCCAAGCAACGCGTGAAGGACAAGGTGGATCTGGCGAAGCCGGACCTGCCGCCGGACCTCGACGAGCCGGTGGTGGACGCCTTCAACTTCAGCTCGGACTTCCCGGTCTACATCTTCGCCTTGTCGGGCACGGACGATCTGGATCGGTTGAAGATCTTGGCGGAGGACCTGCAGGACCGGCTCGAGCGGCTGCCGGGCATCCGCAGCGCCGACCTGGCGGGCACGCGCGAGCGCGAGATCCGGGTGGAGATCGATCTGCCGCGGATGATCGCCTACCGGATTCCGCTGGGAACGGCCATGGGCCGGATCGCGCAGGAGAACGTGACGGTATCGGCCGGCAACATCGAAGTGGAAGGCGACAAGTTCCAGGTGCGCATCCCCGGCGAATTCCAGCGGGCGGCCGAACTGCGGGAAATCCTGCTGGCCGAACGCGCCGGACGTCCGATCTACCTGAGCGACATCGCGTCGGTCGAAGACACGTTCAAGGACCTGGAGTCGATTTCGCGGCTCAACGGGGAACCGTGCGTGTCGGTGAGCCTGAAGAAGCGGACGGGCATCAACGCGGTGCGGCTGATCGCGCAGGTCGAGGACGTGCTGGCCGGGGCGGGGCTGCCGCCGGACGTGCGCCTGACCGAGGTGATGGACATGTCGTACTACATCGACATGATGATCCGCGAACTGGAAAGCAACGTCGCCACGGGCTTCCTGCTGGTGGTGGCGGTGCTGCTGGTGTTCCTGGGGCTGCGCAACGCGACGTTCGTGGGGCTGGCGATTCCGTTCTCGATGCTGACGGCGTTCGCGCTGATGGCGATCCGGGGCACGACGCTGAACATGATCGTGCTGTTCAGCCTGGTGCTGGCCGTCGGCATGCTGGTGGACAACGCGATCGTGATCGTGGAGAACATCTACCGCCTGCGGACCGAGGGGCTCTCGCGCAAGGAAGCGGCGCGGCGGGGCGCCGGCGAGGTGGCCTGGCCGGTGATCACCTCGACGCTGACGACGCTGGTGGCGTTCTGGCCCTTGACGTTCTGGCCGGACGTCATGGGGCAGTTCATGGGCTTCCTGCCGCGGACGTTGATCGTGGTGCTGACGGCCTCGCTGTTCGTGGCGATGGTGATCAATCCCGCGATCTGTTCGGTGTTCATCCAGGCGCGGCCGCGGGACGCGAAAGGGAAAACGCATTGGTTCGTGGCAGGCTACGAGCGGGTGCTGCGGGCGGCGCTGCGCCACCGCGCGCCGGTGCTGCTGCTGGGCTTCGCCTTCCTGATCCTGAGCGTGCAGATCTACGCCTGGAAGGATCTGGGCTTCGAGCTGTTCCCGGAAACGGATCCGCGCAACGCCACGGTGGACGTCAAGTTTCCGCAGGGCACCAGCATCGAGCGCACCGACGCGGCGCTGAAATCCATCGAGGAAAAGATCGCCCGGCATCCGGACGTGAAGTTCTGCCTGACGACCGTCGGTTCGCAGAGCGGCGGGATGATGTACGGCGGCGCCGCGGCCACGCACCAGGGCAGCATCTATCTCGAGTTCCTCGAACCCGCCGACCGCCAGACCAATTCCCTGCAGGTGGTGGACGCCATCCGGGGCGACGTCGGGGTGATTCCCGGCGCAGAGGTGAAGGTCAAGGTGGAGGAGGGCGGTCCGCCGACCGGCGAGCCCGTCTCCATCGAGATCTCGGGCGACGATTTCGACGTGCTGGAGCAGGTGGCGGCGGACGTGCAGCGCGCGATCGAGACGGTGCCCGGGCTGGTGGATCTGCAGAGCGATCTGGAGAAAGCCCTGCCGGAGATCCGGTTCCACGTCGATCGGCACCGCGCCGCGCTGCTGGGGCTCGACACGGCCGAAATCGGCCGCTTCCTGCGCATGGCGATCTACGGCATCGAAAGCAGCCGCTTCCGCGCCGACGAGGACGAATACGACATCACGCTGCGGCTGCCGCGGGCGCAGCGCAGCACGATGAACCTGCTCGACCAGACGTTCATTCCGACGCCGCCGGGCGCGGCGGTGCCGCTGTCGTCGCTGGGCCGTCTCGAGTACACGGGCGGACGCGGAGCCATCCAGCGCAAGCAGCAGAAGCGCGTTGCGACCCTGACGGGCAACAACCAGGGTCGCGGGGTGGACAAGATTCTCGCCGACGTCCAGGAACGCATTCGGGACGTGCCGCTTCCGCGCGGCTACGCGATCGAGTACACCGGCGACACGGAGGAAATGCGCGAGTCGGGGATATTCCTGATGAAGGCCTTCGCGGTCGCCGCCGGGCTGATCCTGGTCATCCTGGTCGTCCAGTTCAATTCGGCGGTGCTGCCGATCATCATCTTCTTCTCCGTCATCCTGTCGATGGTCGGCGTGATGTGGGGGCTGTTGCTGAACCACATGCGCTTCGGCGTGGTGATGACCGGAGTGGGGTTGATCAGTCTGGCGGGCATCGTGGTGAACAATGCGATCGTGCTGATCGACTGCATCCGCCAGCGGCAAACGGAGGGAATGGGGGTTGCCGAGGCGGTGGTGGCGGCTGGGCGCCTGCGCTTGCGGCCGGTGTTGCTGACGGCGGCGACGACGATCTTGGGCCTGTTGCCGATGGCGCTGGGCTACAGCATCGACGTCCACACGTGGCCGCCCGCGGTCGTCGCCGGGACCGAAACCAGCGCGATGTGGAAGCCCATGGCCATCGCCGTGATCTATGGCTTGGGGATGGCGACGATCCTGACGCTGGTGCTGGTGCCGGCGATGTACAGCGTGGCCGAGGATTTCTCCGCCGCGCTGCGGCGGCGGTTCCTGCCCAAAGACGAAGCCGATCCGCCGGCCTAGCGGCGGGATCCGGCCGAACCGGTCTCCGGGGCGGGGCTCAGGCCGGGGCCACGGGCGGAGGCGGCGCCTCCGCCGCGGGGGCGGCTTCTCCCGTCGTTTTCTGGCGGGCCTCTTCTTTGAGCCGGCGCTTTTCTTCTTTTTTCTGTTTTTTGGCGAGTTCGCGTTGGCGTTTGGCGAAAGCGTAATTGGGTCTGGCCATCGTTCTCCTTCTTGGTTTGCTGCTACGGTCATAGCACAGGTCGGCCCCACCGCCAAGGAATTCAGGACGACGTTTTCTTCCAACTGGGGCTATCGACGACGTGTTCACTGGGCCGGGGGGCCGCTACGGATTCCGAGAACGCCGCCGAGGCGCGGCCGGCCGCCCGTTCCCGATCCGGAAACGGGCGGTCCGTTTGGCGGGGGGCGAAGCGGGTTAAGGGCGTCCAACTTGTCCGCCGCGAGCGCGAAACCCATTGACGCGATTCCGTGAAAGGTTCAGCATTTCACAAGGGTAGGGCCCCGACCGGGGCGCTCCCTTGCGGGAGACGACAGGCATGAAGACGAAGGCGATCGGATGGATGTTGGGCTGGGCATTGCTGGGTGCGGCGGCGGCCGCATCGGCGGCGGAGATTTCCGAAGAGTTGCGCCAGGCGCTGCAAAGCGACCTGGCCGCCATCGAGAAGGAAACCCCGCAGATGGGCGAAGTGATGGCGGCCCTGCGCGAGATCGGCGCGGCCTACGTTCCGGAACTCGTTGCGCCCGTCGACGTCGACCGCTACCAGGGCGTGGTGCGGCGGCGGATCATGACCGGAACGTATCTGATGGATCTGACCTATGCCGCGACCTTCGGCCGGCAGGCGGATGCCGCCCGCTACGGGCAGGCCGTCTGCCAGTTGCTCGAACTGGTGGGATATCCCCAGCCCGAACTGGAACGCCGCTACCGCGAGGCTCTCGAGCAGATCGACGAACCCGGCGGCGACGAGCGGCTGCGGAACCTGGTCCAGGAGCAGCAGCAGAGCAAGCTTTGGCAGGATCGGCTGCAGAACAGCGACGGCGTGGAATTCGCGGCGGACAACCTCTACGGCTTCCTGCTCGAAGGACTCTATCTGACCGCGGAATTGTGCTATCTGTCCAACTACGATCCGGCCTCCATGGCTTACGTCGCCTATCTGCGCGATTCGTTCCAGGCCTACAACCGGCTGCTGGACCGCATGGGCGGCAGTCCGGAATTCGCCGGCTGGGTCGAAGCGCACGACCGGATGAACTTCCTGGCCTCCGTCTTCGTCATCCTGGGCGACAAGCCCGAGATCGCGCCGGCGCAACTGGACGCGCTGCGGCCCGCCATCGTCCAGGCGCGCGACAAGTTCGTCCGCTGACGCCGGCCCGGATTCCGCTCCATGCATGAGCACGCGCTGAACGGCATCGTCCACCTCTTCGCCGTGGTTTGCGCGCGGACGGGTGACCGGAAGGACGAAGCCGTCCGCCGCGTGGAGGAATACCTCGTCGGCACGCTGGGCTTGCGCCGCACGGATCCCAGCTTCGGCATTTTTTCCGATCTGCTGGAGCTGTACGCGGGGCCGGCCGAATCCGCCGCGCCCGAAACCGCGCTCGCCGGCGTCTGCGAGCGGCTGGCGGCGACGTTGTCGCCGGACGAAAAGCAATCGTTCCTGCTGCATTCGCTGCAGGTGCGCCTGGCGCTCCCGGATGCTGGCGCAGGGGCCGACCGCCTGTTGGCTGGCGCGGCGGAGGCCTTTCGCGTGCCGGAAGCCGAATGGACGGCGTGGCGCCGTTTCGTTTCCGCCGGCCCGGACCTGGTCGACGACGGCCTGTGCCGCCGCTTCGGCCGCGCCGGCTGGCGCGCCGAGATCGCCGTGCTCCACAGCCCGTGGACCGGACGGTATTTCGCGCGCGCGCTGCGGGGCGAGGTGTCCGTCGACGACAATCCGACGGTGGCGAGTCGGTTCTATCCGCTCGAACCCGGCGCGATCCTCCGCGACGGGGGCGGCCAGGCGGTCTATCGGTGCGAAATCGAGCGGCTTTTTGGCGGCGCCGCGGCCTTCGCGCCGATCCGGTTCGAGGCCGAAGCCCTTGAATACCGGTTCCCGGGCGGCGAAAGCGGCATCCGGGACTTTTCCTTCCGCGAGACGGGTGGGCGGCTCGTGGCCGTGATGGGCGGCAGCGGCGTGGGCAAATCCACGCTGGTCCAATTGCTCAACGGCAGCCTGAAGCCCCAGGCGGGCCGCGTGCTCCTCAACGGCATCGACCTGCACCGGAATCCCGCCGCGCTCGAAGGCGTCGTCGGCACCGTGCCGCAGGACGATCTGCTGTTCGAGGACCTGACCGTCCGTGAGAATCTCGATTACAACGCCCGTCTGTGCCTGGCCGGGCTGTCGGCCGCCGAACGCGGCGAGCGCGTCCGTCGGATGCTGGCCGAACTCCAGCAGGAGGAAATCGCCGACCTGAAGGTGGGCGACCCGCTGTCGAAAACCATCAGCGGCGGCCAGCGCAAGCGGCTGAACATCGCCCTGGAATTGATCCGCGAGCCGTCCGTCCTGTTCGTGGACGAGCCCACGTCGGGCCTGTCCTCCGCCGATTCCGACGTCGTGCTGGGCCTGCTCAAGGCGCAGGCCGCGCGCGGGCGGCTCGTGATCGCCATCGTGCATCAGCCGTCGTCCAACCTGTTCCGGCAGTTCGACGCCTTGTGGATCCTGGACAAGGGCGGGGTACCCGTCTACATGGGGCATCCGCTGGAGGCCGCGCGGCATTTCCGCGAGACCGCGCATCTGGCCGGCGGCGAACGCGGCGCCTGTCCCGAATGCGGAAACGTTCATCCCGAGCAGATTTTCGCGCTCATCGAATCCAAGGCGACCGACGCCGACGGGCGGTTCACCCGAGAGCGCCGGTTTCCGCCGGAGTTCTGGCACGACGCCTGGCGCAAGAGCGCTCCGGCACCGGCCGCGGCCGGCGCACCGGCCGGCGAACCGCCGCCGCGCCACCTGAGCCGTCCCGGCTGGCTCGGGCAGCTTCGCGTTTTCCTGTCGCGCACGGTGCGCGCGCGTCTCGCCAGCCGGGCCTACGTGTGGGTGAACCTGCTGGAGCCGCCGCTGCTCGCCGGTTTAACGGTGTGGCTGTGCCGCGGCGCGGCCGGCGGGACCTACGTCCTCGGCGGCAACCCGTATCTGGCCGTCTATTTCTTCATGGCCGTGATCGTGGCGATCTTCCTGGGCCTGAGCGTCAGCGCCGAGGAAATCGTGCGCGATCGCCGCGTGCTGCGGCGCGAGAAGTTCCTGCACCTGAGCTGGAGCGCCTATTCCGGCGCGAAGATCCTGCACGTCGCCGGGCTGGCCCTGCTGCAGACCGCGATTTGCGCCGCGATCGGCGTCGTCGGCCTGCGCGTGCCGGATTTCTTCGGCAAGTTGTGGCTCGCGCTTTTTTCGGCGGCGGTCTTCGGCGGCATTTTGGGCCTGAACGTCTCGGCGCGGTTCAAATCCGCCGTCACGGTCTACGTCCTCCTGCCGCTGCTGCTGCTGCCCCAGATGCTGCTGGGCGGACTCATCGTGGACTTCGACGATTTGCGCTCGCGTGCCGCGCCGCATGCCTGCCCGCCGTGGTTCGGCGAGCTGACGGCTTCGCGCTGGGCCTTCGAGGCGCTGGCGGTCGAGCAGTATCAGGCCAATGCCTACCAGCGGCATTTCGAGGCGGCCGACCGCGAGCTGTCCGGGCTGGATTATCGCGTGAACGACCACGTGCCCGCGTTGCTCGGCCGG
>RZYG01000341.1 GCA_009930415.1 Spartobacteria bacterium
GCTGATGAGCTACCATTGGCCGGGCAACGTGCGCGAGCTGGAAAACTGCATCGAGCGCGCCGTGCTGGTGGCCGAAGGCAACGTGATCCATCCGTACCACCTGCCGCCGACCTTGCAGACGGCCGAAGCCAGCGGCGCGCCTACCTCCGGCAACCTCAAGGCCCTCGTCGGCGCCTACGAACGCGACCTGATCCGCGACGCGCTCAAATCCACGCGCGGCAACGTGGCCTCCGCCGCCCGCGCCCTCGGCACCACCCCGCGCATCCTCGGCTACAAGATCAAAGGCTACCAGATCGATCCGCGCCCGTACGGGTGAGGCGGGAAAAGCCTCAATATCCAATAACCAATATTCAATATCCAATGTTCAAGTGAACAGCCGGGGGCGGTTTGGATATCAAGTGCGGACGTTCCGATGGAGGGCCCGCTTCCACGCGGGCCGGGATTTGGATCGGCAAGCCGGCCGGGGCCTTTTCCCAAATTGCTTCGGACCCGCGTTTTGGGGTATGCTTCTTTCCGGAGAGAAGAACGACAGTCGTGAACGCATTGTTCCAGGCAGCCAAGGAAATGGCGGACTTCATGGAGGCCCGAGGATGGCGGTATTGCGTCATCGGCGGGTTGGCGGTGATGCGATGGGGGGAGCCGCGCACTACGCAGGACGTGGACATCACATTGCTGACGGGATTCGGGGAAGAAGAACGGTTCATCGATGCTCTTCTGGCCGGGTTCGGATCGCGGGGCGCGGATCCGCGGGGCAAGGCCTTGCTCAATCGCGTGTTGTTGCTGTCGGCGGCAAACGGAGTCGGGGTGGACGTGGCGCTGGCCGGTTTCCCTTTTGAAGAAGAAATCATGGGGCGCGCTTCGGTTTTCGATTACGGCGAAGGTTGCCGGTTGAAAACTTGTTCTGCCGAGGATCTGGTGGTGGCCAAGGCCTTTGCGGATCGGCCCAAGGACTGGCTGGACGTCGAAGGCATTTTGATCCGGCAAGGCAACCAGCTGGACGTGGAACTTGTGCTGCGCCAGTTGGCACCCTTGTG
This sequence comes from Spartobacteria bacterium, assembly GCA_009930415.1. GTDB lineage: Bacteria > Verrucomicrobiota > Kiritimatiellia > CAIQIC01 > Lenti-01 > Lenti-01. Next base: position 1,035 of record RZYG01000341.1, read on the forward strand.
CGAACTCAAGGAAACGCCGGAAATCGTGGCCCGGTTCCGAAAATTGGTGGAAACGACCCGATGAATCCGGCGGAGAAAGATCTGTATCGCCGATACGTGGAGGGTTGGAAGCGTGCCGGTCCCGAACTGGAGCGCATTCGGCGGGAGGAATTGCGCGCCTTGGGTACCCATCCCGACACCGATGGATTGGCGGCTCTTGCGGACATCGGAGTACGCTTTGGCACTCCGCGCACAAGCAGCGGTTTGGTGGAGATGCAAAAATGGTTCATGGAACTCGCGCGGCGGCAAGGGCTCTTGGCGCCGGCTGTGGGGGAGCCGCCGGGGGAGTACAAGGCGGGGGAGGATCCGTAGGGGACGCGGGGGCCTGGCCGGACTTCGATATTTTTGTGCGGAGGATGCAGACATGGAACCGGGATTCAGCCGAGGGCCGACGAAGAAGCCGTTGACGGGCGCGGAGCGCCAGCGCGTGCTGGACCAGCTGCACCGCGAGACGGCGCAACGGGCGGCGGGATATCGCGAGCGGGCGCTGAAGCTGTTTCCCCACGTCTGCGCCAGTTGCGCGCGCGAGTTTTCCGGCGCGCGGCTGAAGGAACTGACGGTCCACCACAAGGACCACAACCACGACAACAATCCGCCCGACGGCAGCAACTGGGAATTGCTCTGCCTCTACTGCCACGACCACGAGCACGAAAAGAACGGCATGGCGGGCTACGGCGGCGGCGCGGCGCAGGACGGCCCGGCGCCCAGCACCCTGTTCAATCCGTTCGGCCAACTGGACGGGTTGATTCCGCCGGCGCAGGACTGAAGCCGGCTCCGGTTTATCCGCTCCCCCACGGCCTTGCGCCGTGGGGAGCAAAGTTGGCTCCCCCATGGCGCAAGGCCATGGGGCCCGCCCAAGCAAAAGGCCCTGGCCCGGGACGGCGGCTCCAAG
>RZYG01000104.1 GCA_009930415.1 Spartobacteria bacterium
GATCTCTCCGCCACGCGCAAGGCCGACGACATCGCGGCGCGGCTCTGCCCGCCCGAGGAACAGGCGTTCGGCCTCGAAACCCTCCAGCCCGAGCCCGGCGCCGACAACGCCGACGCCGTCTGCGCCTTCCTGCGCAACGTCGGCGAAGCCCTGCGGACGCCGTCGTTCCTCGGCGGCGGCAAGACGGTCTACGTCCGCGGCGCGCCGTATTTCGATCCGCTGACGGAGCCGGGCAAGTTCGTCTCCGTGAAAGCCGAAGTCGAACGCCTCGTGGAGCTGCTCAAGCAAGGCCTGCCCGCCGGCGTCGCGCTCATTCTCCTGACCGACAAGGTCAACAAGTCCACCGCGTTCTACAAGACCTTCAACGCCGCGGGCGAAGTCCACGTTTTCGACGAACCCGAAAAGGACAAGGAAGCCGCGGAAGACTTCATCCCGCGCGTGGAGCAGATGCTCGCGGACCGCGGCCTCGCGATGCCGCGCGGCGTCTTCACCGCCTTCCTCGACCGCACCGGCTACAACCTGCGGCAGGTGGAGAACGAGATCGAGAAGCTCGCGCTCTACGTCGGCGACCGCAAGACGATCGCCGCCGCCGACGTGCAATCGATGGTCGCCCCCATGCGCGAAAGCAAGTTCTGGGAGTTCGCCGACACGTTCTGCAAGGGCGATCTGGCCGACACCCTGCAGATGGCGCGGCGGATGTTCGCGCAGGGCGTCTCGCCCGTGGCGCTGATCGTGAACCTCCAGAACCGCCTGCGCGAGATCGTGGTGCTCTCCGACTGCCTCAAGCGCGGCTGGGCGCGCGTGTCGGGCGGCGATTGGCCCCGGCTGACCTGGTCCCTGCCGCCGGAGGGCGAAGCGCTGCTGGCCGGGCTGGCCAAGGATCCGCGCAAGGGCAACCCCTATGCCGTCGCCAAGATGGCGGCCCAGGCCAATCGCCTGCCCCCCGCCCGCTGGTACCGCTGGCTCAACGCCGCCGTGGACGCCCAGGCCGCCATGACCGGCGGGGCCGCCGTCGATCCCGAGCTCGCCCTCGAAATCTTCGCCACCCGCACCCTCGGCGAACTGGCGGCCGACGGGCCGCCGCCGCGCCGCGCCGCGCCATGAGGCCCGCCCGGAATCCGCCGCTTCCATGCTGTTCAATTCGCTAGATTTCGCGCTCTTCTTCCTGGTGGTCTTCGCCGCCTATGCGGCGTTGCCCGCGCGCGGCCAGAACCGGCTGCTGCTGGTCGCCAGTTATTTCTTCTATGGCTGCTGGGACTGGCGCTTCCTGTCGCTGATCGCCCTGTCCACGGCGGTGGATTTCACGGTGGCGCGCGGCATCGACCGCAGCGAGAACCCCCGGCGCCGCAAAGGCCTGCTGTTCCTGAGCATGGCGGTCAATCTGGGCGTGCTGGGGTTTTTCAAGTATTTCGATTTTTTCGTGGGCAGCGCGGAGGCGCTGGCGCGGACCTTGGGGTTCGATCCGCCGGGCCTCCGGCTCGGCCTCGTGTTGCCGGTCGGCATCTCGTTCTACACCTTCCAGTCGATGAGCTACACCATCGACGTCTACCGCCGGCAGCTCAAGCCAACCCGGGATTTCCTGGACTACGCCTTGTTCGTGTCGCTCTTCACCCAGCTGGTCGCCGGCCCCATCGAACGGGCGGCGCATCTGCTTGGCCAAATCACCCGGCCGCGCACCATCACGTGGAACGGAATCCAAACCGGCACTTGGCTGTTTTTCTGGGGCTTGTTCAAGAAAGTCGTGATCGGCGACAACGTGGCGGGCTGGGCCGATCAGGTGTTTTCCGGTTCCGTCGCGTGGACTTCGGGTTCCGTGCTGCTGGGCGTCTATGCCTTCGCGCTCCAGATCTATTGCGATTTTTCCGCCTACAGCGACATGGCCCGCGGACTCGGCCGCTTTCTGGGCTTCGACATCATGATCAATTTCCGGAATCCGTATTTCGCCCGGGATCCGAGCGATTTCTGGCGGCGCTGGCATATCAGCCTGTCCTCGTGGCTGCGGGACTACCTTTATATTCCGCTGGGCGGAAACCGCCGCGGGCCGCGGCGCACGTATCTCAATCTGCTGGCGACGATGGTGCTGGGCGGGTTGTGGCACGGCGCGGCCTGGACGTTCGTGTTCTGGGGGCTGTTCCACGGCCTGCTGCTGGCGATCCATCGCTTCGTCCGCGGCGAAACGGCGCAGGTCGATCCGCCGACCGTTTTCGGCTCCGCGTGGCGGCGGCTCGCGACGTTCCATGCGGTCTGCTTCGGCTGGCTGCTGTTCCGCGCCGAATCGCTGCGGGACGTTGCCGGCATGCTGGCCGCCCTGGTCCGGAATCCCGGCTGGAGCGCGGCGTGCAGCGCGTGGACGTTCCAGATCGTTTTGCTCTCCCTGCCGCTGTGGTTCGTCCAGGTTCTGCAGGAACGCACGGGCGATTCGCTCGCGCCGCTGCGCCTGTCGCTCGTGCCGCGGACCCTGCTGTACGCCGCCACGGCCGGAGGGCTGATCCTGTTCGCCAACACGGGCAGCCGCGCCTTCATCTATTTCCAGTTCTGAAGCCATGAATCCCCTTCCCCACCCACCAAACCCCAAAACGCCGGATGCGGCCGAACGCCGCTGGCTGCGGCGCTATGGCTGGCTGCTTCCCCTCGCGGGAATTCCGCTCGGCCTCTGGATCGGCCGCAAGACGTGGCCGGCTGTCCTGCTGGTCCCGACCTTGGCGACGGATGGATTCGACGCGAAGGGCCTCGCCATCGGCCTGGCCATCGCCGCGCTGCCGCTGGCGTGGCTTGCCGGCCTATGGTTCGAACGGCGCTGGCCCCGGACGCGGCGGTGGTCGATTGCCCCGGTTTTGGCCGCGCTGGCCCTGCTGCTCGCGGATGTGGCGCTGCGCACGAATCTGGGCCAATCGCTGTTCTGGCAGGCCGTGCTGGCGCGTTCGGGCCAACAACATCAGGCTCGTGAAATCAGCCTGTTCCGCCTGGAAGCGGCGGATCAGGCGGCCACCCCGCGGCCCGGAATCGTGCTCGCTGGATCCAGCCAGCTCGTTTATGGCATCGACGGCGCGCAGCTGGCGGCGCTGACCGGCCAGCCGGTTCATCGGCGCGCCGCGGCCGGGATGTTCCCGACCGAACTCGTCGCCAGCCAGGGCTGGTTCGATTTCCATCCGGACAACCGCGTGGTGCTGATGCTCTCCGGATTCGATCTCGGCGCCCGGCACGACCTCTTTCCGGAGGCGATCCGGCCTCTGGCTACGCTGTCCGGCCTGCGGAATTTGCTGGGTGCCGCCCGCGCGCGTTTCCTCCTGCGCCGCTGGCGCGCGCTGGTCGATCTCGGCAGCGCGGCCGCCTGCGAGTTCTGGCGCTCCCGGGACTACGCGCGCTTCTTGCTGGAACACCCTTTCCGAGCGGCCGAAACCGCTGCCGCCGCCAACGAAACCGCCACGGCAGAGCAGAAAGATGCCTATGCCCGGTTGGGCGCCAACGGCGAGATGGTCGCGCTGTGCGAAGAAGCGCTCGCGCGCTTCTTCGCGGACCTGGCCGGCCGCTGCCGTGAAATCGTCGTGCTCGAAGGCCAAGTCAACCCCGCCTATCCGGGCGGGGAACTCGCGGACCTTTCCCGCGAAGCGCGAGACCTCCTGCAGCGCCTGCACCGGCAAGGCACCGTGCGTTTCGTTCCGCGCGAAGAACAGGTGCTGGACTTGCCGGAAGACCTGTGGCGCGACATGACCCACGTCGGCCCGGAAGGCCGCCGGCGACTCACGGAAGCCTTTGCCCGCGCCCTGGCCAAACCGGCGCCGGCGATAAGTCCCGCGCCTTAAAATTCCGCCTTCCGCCCCGTCAGGGCCCGGTAAACGTGCCGCGCGATTTCGATCGAACCGCGGACGTCGGGATGGATCTGGTCGGGGAAAAATTCCGGATGGTCTTGCAAGGCCGCGTGCAGATCGATCACGGGCACACCTTGCCGCCGGGCCACGCGGCGAATGACCGGCAACATCTCGCGAATGCGCCCGGCATCGATGCCCCACTGGCCGGGAAACGCCGGCGGCGGCAGGCAGATCCAAATCCGCGGACGCGAAGGCAACGCCTGCAAATCCGCAACCATCTTCCGGTAATCCCGCTCGAATTCCTTGCGATAGTACCAATGGCGCATCTTCGAATCGTTGGTTCCCAGCAGGATCACGACCACGTCGGGTTGGTAGGCCAGCACCTCCGGCAATTTCAGCGTGGCGTAGGGGGTGTCGCCGAACGACAGCACCGTGGCCCCGCCCAAGCCGAACGGCCGGATTTCCCAGCGCGCATCCAGCGCCTTTGCCAGATGCACCGGCCAGGTGCCCGGGCACCCCGTCAGACTGTCGCCCACGCAGGCCAAACGAATCGTCGCAGGATAGGCCGCCACGTCCACCGGCTCGTCGCGCACCGCCGGCGCGCAAGCCAGCGGCCACGCCATGACCAATGGCATAAGCCGCGCGAACCGCAACAGGATGCCGGTCCGAGTCGCTTTCATTGGATTTCCATCGTGCCGTCCTACCGTTTCCGCTCCGGCGCGGAAAGGAAAATGTGCGGAAGCCCCGGCGGAGCATGGCGCCCCTCGGCCATGACCAACCGAGATTGACGGAACCGCATCGGCGGCGTATCCTTCGCGCTCTGATATGTCCAAGAAGCACCCCCATCATGGGCGCCCCGACGCCCCCCCTCCCACCGAGGGCGAAAACGAATCGACGACCCAAGAATCCACCCCGGTCGAGGCCGAAACGCCTTCGCCCGCCCCGGCCGAGGCCGTCCCCGCCGCCGAACCGCAACCGTCGCCGGAAGAGGTCCTCCAGGACCGTTTGCTGCGGCTGCAGGCCGATTTCGACAACTACCGCAAGCGCATGGACCGCGAAAAGAAGGACTGGATCGCTTTCGCCAGCGAAAAGCTCGTCCTGGAACTCCTGCCGGTCCTCGACCACTTCGAACTGGGCCTGGCCGACAGCGCCAAGAACGGCGCGCCCGCCGCGTTCGTCGAGGGTTTCCAGCTCGTCTGCAACCAGCTCCGCGCGGCCCTCGAAAAGGCCGGCGTGCAGGCCATCGACGCCGAAGGCGCCGCCTTCGATCCGCACGTCCACGAAGCCATCACCCATCTGCCCTCCGACGACGTGCCCGCCGACCACGTGGTGGCCCAGACGCGCCGCGGCTACAAGCTCGGCGACAAGCTTCTGCGCGCCGCCCAGGTCGTCGTTTCCTCCGGTCCCGCCGACTGAGGAGGTCCCGCACGCCCATGAGCCAGAAGCGCGATTGCTACGACGTGCTGGGCCTTGCCCGCGACGCCTCCGAGGATCAGGTCAAGAAGGCCTACCGCAAGCTGGCCATGAAGTACCACCCGGACCGCAATCCGGGCGACAAGGAAGCCGAGGAGAAATTCAAGGAAGCCACCGAGGCCTATGAAATCCTCTCGAGCGCCGAGCTGCGTCCGCGCTACGACCAGTTCGGCTGGGGGGCGTTCGAGCGCGGCAACGGCCGCGGCGGCGGATTCGGCGGAAACATCGACCTGGAAGAGGCCATGCGCGCCTTCGCCTCCGCGTTCGGCGGCGGCGGCGGCGGATTCGGCGGCAGCTTTTTCGAAAGCCTCTTCGGCGGCATGGGCGGCGGCGGCGGACGCGATTCCGACGGCCGCTCGCGCGGCGCCGACCTGCGCTACGACCTGGAAATCGATTTCGAGGAAGCCGCGTTCGGCGCCAAGCGCGAGCTGACCCTCGACGTCGTCGAGGATTGCGCCGCCTGCCACGGCACCGGCGCCGACGGCAAGAGCCAGCGCGAGACCTGTTCCGCCTGCGGTGGCCGCGGCATGGTCGTGCAGAACATGGGCTTTGTCCATGTCCGCCAGCCCTGCCCGCGCTGCGGCGGTACCGGCGAAATCATCCGCCATCCGTGCCGCCAGTGCGGCGGCGCCGGTCGCGCCAAGGTCGCACGCAAGATTTCCCTGAACATCCCCGCCGGCGTGGACACCGGCTCGCGCATGCGTCTGGCCGGCAAAGGCGAAGGCGGCGCCCGCGGCGGCCCGCCGGGCGACTTGTTCGTCGTGCTGCACGTGCGCGAACATGCGCTGTTCTCGCGCGAGGGAGCGGACACCCGTTGCGAGATCCCCATCCCCTTCCACATCGCCGCGCTCGGCGGCGAAATCCAGGTGCCCACGCTCCGCGGCGACGTGCCGCTGAAAATCCCGGCCGGCACCCAGCCCGGCAAGGTATTCGTCCTGCGCGGCCTGGGCCTGCCCGAAGTCCGCGGCGGCGGCACGGGCGACCACTATATCGCCGTCACCATCGAAGTGCCCACCGGCCTGCACGGCAACGCCGCCGACCTGCTGGCCGCGTTCGGCGCCGCCGTCAAGGAATCCAACCATCCCCGCCTGGCCGCCCTCCGCAAGAAGGCCGCCGCCTTTTTCTCGCGCAAGAAAACCCTGGACCCCACCCAAGGCGAACCATGAACCCTCCCGCCGACCCCGCGCCGGAAACCCCGGCCAAGAACATGCACTTCATCCGCGAGATCATCGCGGAGGACAATCGCACCGGCAAATACGGCGGCCAGGTCGTCACGCGCTTCCCGCCGGAGCCCAACGGCTATCTGCACATCGGCCACGCCAAGGCCATCTGCCTCGATTTCGGCATGGCGCTCGAAAACGGCGGCGAATGCCACCTGCGCATGGACGACACCAATCCGGTCAAGGAAGACGTCGAATACACCGATTCCATCAAGGCCGACGTCCGTTGGCTGGGTTTCGACTGGGGCAAGCACTACTACCACGCCTCGGACTACTTCGAGCAAATGGTCGAACTGGCCTGCGGCCTGATTCGCGCCGGCAAGGCCTACGTCTGCGAGCTGACGGCCGAGCAGTGGAAGGACTACCGCGGCATCCCCACCGAGCCCGGCAAGGAATCGCCGTTCCGCAACCGCTCGCCCGAGGAAAACCTCGATTTGTTCCAGCGCATGCGCGCCGGCGAGTTCCCGGACGGCTCCAAGGTGCTGCGCGCCAAGATCGACATGGCCTCGCCCAATCTCCATCTCCGCGACCCGGTCCTCTACCGCATCCGGCACGTGCCCCACCCTCACGTCGGCAACCAGTGGTGCATCTATCCGGCGTACGACTACGCCCACCCCATCGAAGACGCCCTCGAAAAAATCACCCACTCGATGTGCACGCTGGAATTCGAGGTGCACCGGCCGCTCTACGACTGGGTCATCCAGAACTGCAACCTGTTTCCTTCGCAGCAGATGGAGTTCGCGCGCCTGTCGCTGACCTACACGGTCATGAGCAAGCGCAAGCTCCTCGAACTGGTCCAGCTCAAGCTGGTCAAGGGCTGGGACGATCCCCGCCTGCCCACGCTGTGCGGCCTGCGCCGCCGCGGCGTGCCCCCCGCCGCCATCCGCGAATTCTGCGAACGCGTCGGCATCACCAAGTACGATTCCCTCACCGACGTCGCCCTGCTCGAGCATTGCATCCGCGACGAACTGAACAAGACCGCGCGCCGCGCCATGGCCGTGCTGGATCCGCTCCGCGTCGTGATCGAGAATCCGCAGGACCTGCCGGCTTCCGTCAAGGGCGCGAACAATCCCGAGGATCCGGCCGCCGGCGAGCGCGAGATCCCGTTCGGACCCGAGCTGTTCATCGAGCGCGAGGACTTCGCCGAGGTGCCCCCGCCGAAGTATTTCCGCCTCAGCCCCGGCAAGGCCGTGCGCCTGCGCAACGCCGGCTTCCTGACCTGCACCGGCGTCGAAAAAGACGCCGCCGGCCAAGTCGTCGCCGTGCGCGGCACCTTCGCGCCGATGGACGCCGCCCTCAAGGTCAAGGCCACCATCCACTGGGTGCCGGCCCGCGCCGCGACCGCCGTCGAAGTCCGCCTCTACGACCGCCTCTTCAACGTGCCCGAGCCCGACGGCGACAAGGACGTGGATTTCAAGTCGCACCTGAATCCCGATTCGCTGAAGGTCGTCCAGGCCCTCGTCGAGCCGTGTCTGGCCGAAGCCCGGCCCGGCGACCGCTTCCAGTTCGAGCGCATCGGCTACTTCACCGCCGATCCCGACGGCCGCCCCGGCGCCCCCGTCTTCAACCGCACGGTCACCCTAAAGGATTCCTGGAAAACGGCGTGAACCCGACGGCCCCGCGGAACGTTTCCATGAACAAGAGGAAATCCGCTCCCGTGACCGTCCACGTGCAACGCATCGTCGTGCGCCACGACTTCCCCGTCGTGTTCACCCGGCATTTGTTTTCGCCGCGCAACCGCGCGCTGCGCGACGCGCTGACGCGCGACGGCGACAGCCGCCGTCACCGGTGCCTCGTCCTGCTGGACCAGGGCGTCCAGACGGCCTTTCCCCGACTGCCGGAGCAGGTCGGCGCCTATTTCGAAACCCATGCGAAGATGCTGCAGCTCGCGCGCACCCCGCTGGTTCTGCCGGGCGGCGAAGGCATCAAGCAGTCGGCCGCGCCGGTCCGTCGGATGCTGGCGGCCCTGCGCGCCGGCAACATCTGCCGCCATTCCTTCTGCATCGCGGTCGGCGGTGGGGCGTTTCTCGACGCCGCCGGGCTGGCCGCCGCCCTCTTCCATCGCGGCGTGCGCCTCGTGCGCGTGCCCACCACCGCCCTCGCCCAGTGCGACTCCGGCGTCGGCGTGAAGAATGCCATCAACTACGCCGGCGCGAAAAACCTGCTGGGCACGTTCGCCCCGCCCTGGGCCGTCCTGAACGACGCCGATTTCCTCGAGGCGTTGCCGTTGCCGCTGCTGCTCGACGGCATCGCCGAAGCCGTGAAGGTCGCCGCCATCAAGGATGAAGCGTTCTTCCGCCTGATCGAGCGCTCTGCCCGGAAAATCCAAGCGCGCGACCTGCCGACCATCCGGCGCATCCTCCAGCGCTGCGCCCTGCTGCATCTCGACCACATCGCCACCTCGGGCGATCCCTACGAGCTCGGCACTGCGCGCCCGCTGGACTACGGCCATTGGGCGGCCCACAAGCTGGAACTGCTGTCGAAGCACCGCCTGTCCCACGGCCACGCCGTCGCCATCGGCATCGCCCTCGACGCCTTCTACGCCGCCCGGATCGGCCTGCTGCCGCAAAAAGAGGCCGACCGCCTCGTGGCGATGCTCCGCACCTGCGGGCTGCCGACGTTCGCGCCGGAACTGTCCCGGACCGACCGCCGCGGCCGGCCAGCCGTTCTCGCCGGCCTCGAGGAATTCCGCGCGCACTTGGGCGGCGAACTCACGGTGACGTATCCCGCTCCTTTCGGCTCCCGGCGGGAAGTCCATGCCGTGGACATGGCCCTCATGGCCGAGTGCATCGCCGCGCTGGCCGCCCGCCTGTGAAGGCGCCGTTCCCCATTCCCTATTGCCTGAACGTCCATCCGGCGGCGGATTGGCGCGAAACGAAACGCGCGTTGCACGGCCATGCCCTCGCCGTCAAGAAGCTCGTCGCGCCCGACCGGCCGTTCCCGTTGAGCCTCCATCTCGGCTTCAAAACGGCGGCCGAACTCGCCGCGC
>RZYG01000342.1 GCA_009930415.1 Spartobacteria bacterium
ATCGTCGCCGGTCACGTAGTCGTCCGCAATGCCCGCGCCGCCAAGGCTGGTGCCCGGAACATCGGCCGCATTGTTCGCGCCCGCGTAGATGAGCTGCCAAGTCACGGCGTAGTTGTCACCGATGGCGCCCGTGGCGCCTTCCAAATTCACCGCATTGTGATCGTAGACGCCATAAAGCGTTGTCCAGTTGATGCCGACGCCGGCGAAGGCGGAAGCGGTCGCCACGGCGAGAACCGCGAGAGCCAGGAGAATTTTCTTCATCTTGTTTTCCTTGGAGCTGCTTTTTTAAATCGTCCGCGTCGAAAACCCTTTGCAACGCTCGGGTGACAAGATAGCCAAGAGGCGAGTGCGTGCGCAAGCAAATATTCAGAAAAAATTTCGGTAAAATTTCCCGAAAACCAGCTCCGGATTCCGAACCGTTTTACAGCCCAAAAATCGCCAGAAAACGGCAAAATAGGACCAAAAAAGCCTAAAAATGCGCCAAAATCGCCGATTTTGGGCCCAAATCGGTCTTGGAGGGCCTTCCGCGGCGAAATTTTAGTAAAATTGGACAAAAAATCGGTAAAAACGGGCGCGGAAGAGGCCGGCGGAAATCTTCGGCACAAAAGCGCCCCTCGTAGCGTGGGGCTCCCGCCCCGCGCAGTTTTTTCCAGCCGCACGCGGCAGAGCCGCATGCCACGAAAAGCCGGCTGCGAAGAAACTCCCCTCGTAGCGTGGGGCTCCCGCCCCGCGCCGATCCAAAACCTGCACGCGGCAGAGCCGCATGCCACGAAAAGCCGGCTGCGAAGAAACTCCCCTCGTAGCGTGGGGCTCCCGCCCCGCGCAGATCCAAGACCGACACGCGGCAGAGCCGCATGCCACGAAAGCCGGGGCCACCTTTTGCCTTCGCCAAGGCTACGGCGGACTAGACAACCGATCGGCAGCTAAGGCGTTTTTGGTTTTGTTGTAGCTGGCCTCGGCGAGGCCGGCCACGGAAAAAAACAGCCCCGGCCCCACGGGGCCGGCTACCTTAAATTTGGAGACGCTCTAAGGCGGCGTCGAGCCGCCGCACTCCAAAAAAAAGAGACGCCCGCAGGCGTCCCTTTTCGCAACCGGCCGGTTTAAGGCCAAGTGTAGGGCTTGGCGTTCGTCCACACCCACGAGGTCGCATTGCTGGTCTTCAGGAAGAAGCCTTCCGTCGCTTTCACAACGTAGTTGGACTGCGCGCCCGCCCAAAGCCCCTTGGAGCTCTTGCCGCCGCCCACCCAAGTTTGACTGACCGGGTTCCAGAAATATACCCACGAGCCGTTGGCTGCATTCTTGGCCAAATCGGATTCGCCGAACTTAAAGTCGGCCGGGTAGGGATTGCCCACTGTGCCCAGCGCGGAGGCACCCGCAATGGCGCGAGTCTGCGAGGCCAGCGCCGGCACTTCGCCGGCGATCGTGATTTCTGTCGGAGTCGCGTTGGTAGACTTCAGGAAAAAAGCTTCGCCCGCCTTGATCACATAGTTGGACTGAGCACCGGCCCAAGCCCCCTTGGAACTCTTGCCGCCACCCACCCAGGTCTGACTGACCGGGTTCCAGAAATAAACCCATGATCCATTAGGCGCTTCCTGAGCCATGGAAGTCCGGCCAAAGACGTTTGAGCCTTCCGTCATGCTGAAGAGCGGAATGGTCAGGCAAATGATCTTGTTGTTGCCGGGCAATTCCTTCTTGATATACCCGATGGTATTGGCGCTGAGGACTTCCTGCGCCGAAGCGGCCACGACGGAAGCGGCCAAGGCCACACCAACCAAACCCCACACCAGCTTTTTCATGGACACTCCTTGAGTAAAGTAATTCGCCTATAAGCGTTTTTACTTACGCGGGCAAGTTAATTTATATCAGGACCGCAATCAACTCTTTTTTACACATTTCAAACATTCAGGGCGTAAACGGATAGTTCCCGCGGCCCAAAAGGACCGGGATTTAGCGACAAGCGGCAA
>RZYG01000105.1 GCA_009930415.1 Spartobacteria bacterium
GTCGGCATGCACTACCGTCCGCGAATTTACGGGGACTTGATTGAGCGCCATGTTGCAGAGCATCGGCAGATGGCTTTTATCGCCGGAGCCCGCCAAGTCGGGAAAACCACGCTTTGCCGCAAGTTGGGGCCGGTCTATTTCAATTGGGACAATGAATCGCACCGGGACCTCGTTTTGGCGGGTCCCGATGCCGTGGCCAAGCAGGCGGGGTTGGAGGAATTGAACGAGCACCCGCCGGTAATCGTTTTCGATGAAATCCACAAATACAGCCGTTGGAAGCGATTCCTCAAGGGATTTTTCGATACCTACGAAAGCCGCTGCCGGGTGCTGGTGACGGGCTCGTCGCGTCTGGACGTCTATCAACGCGGCGGGGACAGCCTCATGGGGCGATATTTCAACTATCACTTGCATCCCTTCTCCGTCGGCGAATTGGCCGGTGGGTGGGATTTGGGGGCGTTGATCCAGAAACCCCGCGAGATTTCCGCGGAGGACTGGCAGGCGTTGCTCTGCTTCGGAGGCTTTCCCGAGCCGTTTTGCAAGCGCTCCAACTCTTTTTCCACTCGCTGGCGCGACCTGCGCCGAGTCCAATTGTTGCGGGAAGACGTCCGCGACCTGACGCGCATCCAGGAATTGGACCAATTGGCGGCGCTCGAGCGCCTGTTGGCGGACCGCTCGGGCCAGCAATTGGTTTACAGTTCCTTGGCCAAGCAGGTCCGGATCGGCGAGGTGACCGTTCAGTCCTGGATTTCGACCCTCTGCTCGATGCTGCACGGGTTTGTCGTGCGTCCGTGGCATCGGAATCTCAGCCGGGCGTTGCGCAAGGAACCCAAATGGTATTTGCGGGACTGGTCCGGGATTCAGGATCCCGGCCGGCGGGCGGAGACATTGGTGGCGTGCCATCTGTTGAAAGCCGTCAATCTCTGGACCGAGACCGGGCAGGGGGCCTTCGAATTGCGCTACCTGCGCGACAAGGAGAAACGGGAAGTGGATTTCCTCGTGGTGCGAGACGACCAGCCGTGGTTTTTGGTCGAGGTCAAACAGGCCGAACGATCCCTCTCTCCCGCGCTGGAATATTACCAGCGCCAAACCGGAGCTTCCCACGCGTTCCAGGCCGTGGTGGAGATGCCTTTCGTTTTGGCGGACTGTTTTGACCAGAGCAAGCCGATTGTTGTTCCCGCAAGAACCTTGTTGTCCCAGTTGCCGTGAACTTAACCATTTTTCAAATGAGCCTCTTGCAAAACGAATCCGGGCAACACCCGCTCCAAGGCGAGGTCTTCGACGGAGGTTGCCCCTCCAGAGGCGAAAAAAGGCTGTTTGGGCGGTTTTTGGGTGGGCTGGGTTCCACTCTGGCCGTTTTGGCCTTCGGATTGCACGAGGCTCCACGGTGCCGCTTGCAGTGTCCTCATTTAAGTGTCGCGTGCGTGATGGCCCGGCGGGGATAGATGAAACGAATGGCAGATCAGTTGCGGATTCGCGCGAACCGCTGGGTGCGGCGAAAGACCGCATGGCTGGGCATGAAACCGCAGGATGTCCGGCCCATCCCAGAGTGGGAACCGGACGAGGTCCGGATGATCGTGGTCTGCCGCAACGAAGCGCTGCGGCTGCCGTTCATGCTGAAATACCACTTCGCGCTCGGGGTGTCGCGGGTGCTGCTGGTGGACAACGATTCGACGGACGGCACGCGGGAACTCGCCGCGGCCGATCCGCGCATCCACGTGTGGACGTCGAAAGAGCGCTACAAGGGGCCGTTGTATTGGCAAGAGCCCTTGCTGCGCCGGTTCGCCGTCGGCCGCTGGTGCCTGGTGCTGGATGCGGACGAACTGTTCGTCTATCCGCGCATGGACCGACTGGATTTGCCCGGATTGGCGGCCCAACTGGAGCGGGAAGGCGCCGCGGCGCTGCATGGCTTGTTCCTCGAGATGTTTTCCCGCGAGCCCATCGGCCAGGTCGCGTACCGGTCCGGCGACGACCTGCGCGCCGCGGCGCCCTGGTTCGATCCGGAGGGCTACGTCCGGAAACGATACCATCCCGTTTTTGACGGTCCGGCGCCGGAGTTCATCTACATGGGCGGCACGCGCGGGCGGGTGTTCGCCGCGGAATTCGGATGCTCGAAATATCCCTTCTTCAAGTATTCGCCGAATCTGTTCCTGCGGCGCGGGCTCCACACGATCGAAGGGGCTCCGATTTCGGCGGCGCAGGGTGCCGTCCTGCATTTCAAGTATCTCCAGGACTTCAAGGCAAAGGCCGTTCGGGAGGCGGAACGGGGGGCGTATTGGAACGCATCGGCCGAATACAAGGCCTATGCGGAGCGCTTCCGGCAAGAAGGCGATTTCTCCCTGTGGCATCCGGGGGCGAAACGATACGAAGGCTGGCGGCAGCTGGTGGAACTGGGGCTGATGCGGGATTTTTAGGGCAGGGGACAGGGGGCAGGGGGCAGGAGACAGGGGGCCGTCGAGGTCCGAAGTCGGAGGTCCGACCAATTGTCAAAACGGCCGTCCGATCCTGACGGCTAACAACCTGTTTTCCTGTTGTTTCCTGTTTTCCCGCCAAGCGGTCTTGAACGGATTTCTTTCGTGTCATTCGCGTATTTCGTTGTTTGTCTTTCGATCCGGCTGCCGGGTCGAGTGGAAATCCGTTGCGCCCGGCCACAGAGCCCCCCTATAGTGGCGGGGCCGATGGAAAAGGCCTTTTCAATCCGGGTCTGCTGGTTGCGGCGCGCAAGCCGCGCGGGGGCGGCATGAACTTCGGCCTGTGGGCGTTTCGCTTCCTGCTGTGGTACGTCTGCATCCTGTTCGTGCAGCCCCAGAACCGCTTCACGTTCCTGTGGCCGCTGCGGATCGCCAATTTGTCGTTCATCATCGCGACCTGTCTCCATGTTCTCGCCTGTCTGGAAGAGCGGCGGCCGTTGATCCGGCTGGGGCCGGCCACCCTTTCGGCCTTGGTGTTGCTGGTGTTCGCCACGTTGTCCCAGCACGTGGGCATCTACCAGATCACCTCGGGCTGGAACCCGACCATCGATTACATCGTCAAGAATTGCCTGCTGTTGATCATGGTCGAGGCCATGGCCTATTCGGTGGAGCGGGTCTGGGCCGTGCAGATGACGACCTTGTTCGCCACGCTGTGGTGGATCAAGGGCGGGCTGCGCCTGTCGGCGATGGGGGCGACCTATTCCGGCGACCGGCTGATGGGCATCGCCGTCTCCATGATTGAAAACCCCAACGGGTTTGCTTTCGTGATGTGCATATTTTTGCCGCTGTATCTGTACGCCTATCAGCAGGCCACCCGGCGGTGGGTGCGGATCTCCTTCTTGGCCTGTGCCCTCGCGGCGGTTTGGATCATTTTCGAAACCGGCAGCCGAACGGGGCTGGTGACGCTGATCGCCTTGGGGATTTTCCTGGTCCCGTACTACGGGCGCCACCGGTGGAAAACGCTGATTCTGGTAGCGACGGTCATCGTCCTGATTTTCCCGATGACCGGGGAGAAAAACATCCGCCGGTTCAAAACGATCCCCCAGTCCTTCAAAACCTTTTTCAGCGGGGAGCAACGGGAGCGGACCGGGCCGCTTTCCCAGGATGATCAGAGCGCGGAAGAGCGCCAAGCCAAAAACCGGGACACCTGGGCGCTCATCAAGGAGTATCCCGTTTTCGGCGTCGGCGTTCATAGCGACGCCAATCATTACAAGGATCGTTTCCCGATGGCGACGGGCCAGGTGCATTGCGAAATCCTGATGGCGGGACGGATGATGGGCTCCATCGGCATGATCTTGTACGTGTGGCCCATGGCCGTGATCCTGCTCGGCGGCGGTTGGGTGCGCAAGAACGCGGCGCATTGGCCGGCGGTGAGCGCCATGGGCTGGACGCTGCGGCTCCAAGGCGTCGCGCTCGTCGTGGGCGGGGCCTTCAGCCCCCATCCGTGGCATCCGCCGATGCTGTTGATTGCCGGTTGCACGTCCGCGCTGATTTTGAATTTGCGCGCAGAACAAGTCCGCGATATGGAGGCCCGAGCGGGGTGGCGATGAACGGCGCGGGCCAGTTTCGAGAACCGACGGCCTTGGATCGGACGGCCCCTCGCGTCGCCCATCTGGTGTTCGATCTCATCCGCGGCGGATCGGAAGGCCAGTGCGCGCGCGTCGCCATGGGCCTGGCGCAGCGGGGCCTGCCGCAGCGGGTCGCGGTTTTCCATCGCCGCGGGTATTTTCTGGAGGCGGTCGAGGCGGCCTGCGGACCCGTGCACGAGGTGGCGATCCGTCGGGTGGCGCGCTTCGCGACGCTGCGCGAAATCGGCCGGCTGGCGGCGTGGCTGCGGCGGGAGCATATCGACGTTTTGCATGCGTGGGATGCGGACGCCGCGATCTTCGGTTCGTTCGCCGCGCGGCTGGCCGGAACCCGGTTCCTGACCAGCCGGCGCGATCTCGGCCAAATCTATCCGCGCTGGAAGATGGCGTTGATGCGGCGGGCCGACCGGCGCGCCGTCCGCGTGGTGGCCAACGCGGAGGCCGTCCGCGGCCATTTCGTTGCGCGGGGCGTGCCGGCGGGCAAGATCGTCGTGCTGCCCAATCTGCTGGACCTGGAAGAACAGGACCGGCTGGCGGCCGTTCCGTTTGCGCGGGCGAAGGAATTGCCCGTCGGCCGGCGGCTGGTCGTCGTGAACCGGTTGGATCCGGAAAAGAACGTGGGCTTGCTGGTCGAGGCCCTGCCGTTGGTCCGCAACGAATTTCCCGATGCCGTGCTGGTCGTCGCCGGCGCCGGCCGGGACATGCCGGCGCTGCGCGCCCAAGCCGCGGGGCTCGGCGTGGCGGACGCCGTTTGTTTTCTCGGGGAAATCCACGACGTGCCGGCGCTGCTGCCGTTGTGCGAGATCGGGGCGCTGGTGCCGATCCGCAACGAAGGGCTTTCCAACACGATCCTGGAATACATGGCCGCCGGCTTGCCGGTGCTGGCGACGGATTGCGGCGGCAACCGCGAACTGGTTCGCAGCGGGGACACGGGCGTGCTGCTGCCGATGTCCGCCGCGCCGGCGGAAGTGGCGGCGGCGTGGCTTGACCTGTTGCGCGATCGCGACCAGGCCGAACAGATGGGCCGCGCCGGCCGGGAGCAAGCGGTGCGGCACCACGCCGCGCCGAACGTGCTGGCGCGCTTCGAGCGCCTATATCGACAAGTGTTTCAAGGGGAATAGGTCATGGCGGATTCTTTGAGGCGGCAAACGTGGCAACGCCTGGCGTTGATCGGGATCGTCCTGGGCGGGGCGGCATTCGCGCTCGCGGCGGGCATGCTTTTCATGGCGGGGACGTTGTTTCCTTTCGCGCGGGTTCGCGAAATGCTGGTGGCCGCATCCAATCTGGATGGAGCGGGATTTTTCACGGAGTCGTATTACGCAGGAACGCTCCTCCGCGCCAAATGGGCCGGAGTTTTCTGCCTGGCGAGCGCGCTGGCCTTGGTCGGCCTGTGGATCGGGCTGCGGCGCCGCGCCGGCGCCGCTGCGGCCGGAAACGGGGAGTCCGCCGCCGGCTCTGCGCCGGCCAGCGGGGACGGAATGCGGCTGCGGATCGATCGGACCGCCTGGTTGGTCTTGGCCCTGGCGACGGTCCTGCGCCTGCCCTTTCTGTTCCAACCGGGAAGTTCGGACGAGGTCCGCGGCTACTATGCCTGGACGGCCCGGCCGTTTGCGCTGGCCATCTCCGATTATCGCGCTCCGCAGCATTTGCTCTACACGCTTTTGGACTATCCCGTCGTGCGACTCTTCGGCAATGCGGAATGGGCCATTCGGTTGCCGGCCTTCTTGGCGGGCATTTGCTTGCCGGCGCTGTTGTGGGCCATCGGCCGGAAATGGTTTGGCCGCCCGGCCGGTTTGCTGGCGGCGATCCTGCTGGCGACCAGCCCCGTCTTCGTGCATTTCAGCGTCAACGGGCGGGCCTATACGTTGCATGCCTGCATGGTGCTGCTGCTTTGGCTGGCGGCCACGCGTTTGGCGGAGCGTCCGAGCCGGGGCGGGCATGCCGCGCTCGTGCTGGCGGGCGTCGTCGGGTTGGTGGCGCTGCCGACGATGGCCTACCCGTTGGCCGGGACGTACGGCTGGCTTGCGCTCGTTGCTTGGACGCGGCGCCGCGAACCGGGCGCGGCTTGGGGAACGGACGTCGGCCGGCTCGTGCTCTGCGGCGCAACGACGATCTGGCTGGCCGCGTTGGCGTATCTGCCGGCCTACGTGGCGTCCGACCGCTGGTACAGCGTCGATGGCGACGATGCCTCCGCCTTGGTCCCCTGGCGGTTCCTGCCGATGCGTCTCGGTTGGTTTTTAGTCGGGGCATTCCGCTTGTGGAACGAAGACGTTCCCGGGCCCATCGTCGGTTTGTTGCTGGCGTTTTCCGTTCTCGGCGCGATCGCGTCGTGGCGCCAGCGCCCCCTGCATCTGTTGGCGTTCAATCTGGCGGCGATCCTGGGCGTGTCCGTCGCGTTGCGCATGGTGCCCTACGTGCGGGTCGCGCTCTATTTCGGCATGGCGTATTTCCTGGTGGCGGGCGTCGGTCTGGCGCGCACGTGCGGGCTTTTGTGGAAGCGGGCGGGCGGGGGGGCGTTTGGCCAAGAGCGGGCCGCCGCCGTTCTAGCCGGGCTGACGGCGTTGCTGCTGGCCGCCAACGTGTTCCATCAGAACCGGCATGGTTTCACCGAGGTGGGCTTTCCGGCGCCGGGGGTGCGCGCCTTGATGGCCGAGCTCACGAGCAGGGTGGCGCCGGGGGACCATTTCGTCTGCGCGAAACCGACCTCGGGGCCGCTGTACTATTATCATCTGCGCAACGGCCTGGATTGCCGGTTGTGGTTCATCCCCGAAGAATATCCGCCGGAAGACCTATTGGCTTCGCCCCAGGCCGTCTACTTCGTGGTCAACGCCTACGGCGGCCAAACGCTGGAAAGCGTCCTGCGCGGCACCGGCTGGCCCGAATCCGTTTGGCGGCAACACCGGTTTGTTCCGGTGGGTTCGAACCGTTTTGCGGGCGCCTATCTTCGGGAGCGCCGGTAGGGAGATTGTACTGGAACGGGGGCGGGCGGCGATGGTAGGTTGAACGGCCGAGGAAGCCCATGGACACCCCTTTCAACCCTTCTTTGCATGCCCTCAGCCACAGCTTGGACCTGTTGAAGGACACCTACAACTACAACCATTGGATCTATTCCTTGCTGCGGGAACATCTGGGCGACACGATTTGCGAAGTCGGGGCCGGCACGGGCAATCTAACGCAGTTTTTCCTCCCCGCCCAGAGCGTGCTCTGCATTGAACCGGAAGCGCAGTACGGCGACGCGTTGCGCCGGCTGGCGCAAGTCCATTTGAACCTGCAAGTCTATTCCGGCGGACTGGCCGATTGCGCCGGAGCGAGGGGACACGCGGCGGCCTTCGCCACCGTGGTCTGCGTCAACGTGCTCGAACACATCGAGGACGACGCCCAGGCGCTGGAACAGATGGAATCCTTGTTGCAGGCGGGCGGCCGCCTGTTGCTCTACGTTCCGGCCGGACCTTGGGCCTACGGGCATCTGGACCGGCAATTGGGCCATTTCCGGCGCTACTCCAAGCGGCGGATCCGGCAGTTGGCGGCGCAGGTCGGGTTCGAACTGGAACGTTGCATCTACGTGAATTTCGCCGGCGTGTTCGGATGGTTTTGGCACTCGCGCGTCCTGGGGCGGGACGTGGTGTCTCCCCAAAGCGCGCAGTTCGTGGATCGTTTGGTGCCCTATCTGTCCGCCGTGGAAAGACTGGTGCGCCCCGTCGTCGGACAGTCCCTGTTCGCCGTTTTGCGCAAGCCTTGAGATGGCCGGCTCTCAATGCCGGGGCTTGCCGCCGTCCTTGCGGAACCAGCGGTCTTTCAGGGCGATGAACTTCTTTTCGAACAGTTCGTAGCTCAGCGCCGAAACGGCGATCGTTCCGGCCAGCATGAGCGCGTTGAGCAGCAGCGGAGGCAGCCGGCCGTTCCCGGCCCGCTCGAACAGCCAAATCACCGGGTAATGGTAGACGTAGAGCCCGTAGGAGATTTTGCCGAGATACTGCAACGGAGCGGGGGAAAACAGCGCCGGCAGAAACGCATTGGTTTTCACGGCTTTCAGGATGCAGGCGAAGGCGAGATTGAGCAGCGAATAGCCCCAGACCAGCTTCCACTCGCCGCACATGAACGGGGGATAGCCCAAGGCTTTCCAGCTGATTTGCTCGGCGAAAATGCCTTGCGCAGCGAGGCCCGCCAGGCCGGCGGCCAGCGCCAGCGGATAGGCCGACCGGCGCCATTGCGGTCCCGTGGCCAGTGCGGCCAGGCCGCCGACGGCAAAGGCGTCGAAGTGGGAGAACGGCAAGCCGTACACCGTCTGGGGCAGATAGAAGACCCAGCCGGACAGACCGGTGTGGGCACCGGCCCAGTAGATGCCGAAACGGACCAGGGGGCCCAAGAGCACGACGAACCAGAGGGCGCCCACCAACCTTTGGCGAGGGACCAGCCAGATGAACAGCGGCCACACCAGATAGAACTGCTCCTCCACCGCCAGCGACCAGAAGTGCGAAAGCAGCGGAGTCTCGCGAAAAGCGGCGGAAGCATAGAAAAAATCGTAAAGGTAGGTGGCGGCCCACAGCCATTGCTTGCGGAAAAGAACGAGGGCGGGTTCGTGGTGGTGCCCCAGCGCGAAGGCAATGGCGACGAAGAGGCCGGCGGCCAGCAGGTACAGGTAATAGAGCGGAAAGATCCGGAGCATGCGCCGGCCGTAGAAGTTGGCCATGTAGCGTCGCAGCGACATGTACCGTTGGGTTTCGACCAGAATGGGCGTCAGCAGGAAGCCGGAGAGGACGAAAAAAGCCTGCACGCCGAGATAGCCGCCATCGAACAATTCGACGTGGAAGAGAAACACCGCCAAAAAGGCATAAAAACGAAATGAATCCAGTGCCTTGATCATGGGGTTTCTTTCGGGAGAGGCGGCACGTGCTGGAAGCTGGGCCCCGCGGGTGGATGGAGGTCCGCGCGATAGACGTGGCGCCCGGGGAAGGCCGCGCGGAGGCAGTCCGTTTCGCCGGGAAGATCGCGGGCGTAGAGGAGGGGGGCCTTCAGGAGGGGGTCGTTGTGGAGGAAGCCGGAGGAGTAGCCGAAGCCGGCGTCGGGGAGCAGCACGAGCGCGGGCAATTCCAGTTTCGCGGTTAGCGCGGCGCGGTGGAATCCAGGGTCGGCTTCTTCGTAGGCTCCGGCGTAGCGGGGCGCGACGTGCTGCGGCCAGTAGTAGAACCCGGCGTAGAGGAAAAACGCGGCCGTCCAGGCGAGCAGCGGCCGGCGCGCGACGGGATTCCGGCATCCGGCGACCCACGTGCGGGCGAGGATCGCCACCAGGAAGGGCGCCGCGGCGGCCGCGTAGCGCGCTTCCAGCTCGAAGCCGTAGTAGTGGAAAAAGAAATAGGGGAGATACAGGCCGCCGGCTGCCGCCAGGCAGATCCAATTGCCCCGCCG
>RZYG01000343.1 GCA_009930415.1 Spartobacteria bacterium
CGCACCTTCACCGTCTACCAATGGCCGGCCGCCACCCATCCGCTCGTTTCGGCCGACGGCGATTTCGACGGCGACTTCGAGGCGGACGTCGCCACCTACCAGCCGGCCACCGGCAAGTGGGACGCGCTCTTCAGCGCCGGCCATCGCTGGATCATGCCGTTCGGCACCGAGGCGATGCTGCCGGTGCCGGCGGACTACGACGGCGACGGCCTGGTGGACTTCGCCCTGTTCCAGCCGGCGACCGGCGACTGGTATCTGCTGTACAGTTCGGGCGGCTCCCGCAAGATCCGCTTCGGCTGGAGCAAGACCGTGCCGTTGCCCGGCGACTACGACGGCGACGGCCGGGCCGACTGGGCGCTCTACTATCCCGAACAAGTCCGCTGGTACTTCTTGTGCACCACGGCCGGCGGTTTCTCCGTCCAGTTCGGCGGACCGGAAGACGTCCCCGTGCCGGCGGACTACGACGGCGACGGCGCCCTCGACATGGCCGTCTACCGCCCCGCCAACGGCACCTGGTACATCGTCTACAGCGGCGGCGGCAGCCGGGTCGCCCGGTTCGGCGGCGCGTCCATGATCCCGGTGCCCGGCGACTACGACGGCGACGGCCTGGCCGACGTCGCGGCGCTCCAGCGCGAAACCGCGACCTGGAACGTCCTCTACAGCGGCGGCGGCAGCCTGTCCCTGCAATACGGCTACAAGACCATGACGCCGGTCGCCGCGGACTACGACGGCGACGGTGCGACGGACATCGCCATGTACCACCCCGCCTCCGGCACGTGGTTCATCCGCCAGTCGACCACCTTGGCGAACCGGAAGGTCGTGCACGGCGGGACCGACCGGATCCCCGTCCTGCTCAACGCCACGATCCTGTCCTGGTTCGGACTGCTCTAATCCTCCGGCCGACTGGCAATTCCAGCCCTTCCCGGGCCGGGCGACCGCTATCGAGGTGACCCGGCCTTTTTGTTGTCGGCGCGCCGGCCGACACAAACGCAGGCCCCGCATCGAGCCGGGAACCATGCAGGCCCCGCCACCACCGGCCCGCGGCGGGCGTCTTAACGAGTTTCTTTCATTTAATTCTTTGACATACATGCAAAATACAAGAGAATCAGAATTGTCCGGGACCGTCATCGAGTAGACACAACAAGGAGATTGAACGATGAAAAAGAGTCTGATTCTGTTTCTCGCCGTGTTCGTACTGCTGGGAACGCTGATTCCGGCCGGCGCCGTCCCCTACATTTCGACCAGCCAGCGCGTCTTCTTCACAGCCAACGGGGCATCTTTTTGGGCCATGATCTGGGACTATACTCCGGGCCATGGCTGGAGGGAATACGCCACCCCCGGCTACGTCAATTACGACTACTGGCTTGGATATAACCAGCCCAATTACGGTGAAGTCCACGTGGCCTACCTTTACAGCGTCTACTATGGCCGCTACATCGAGGCTCAAGCGCTTAGAAACGTTCGGCTGTAACCGCCATCCGTAGAATCCCCCATCCGGAATTGCCGTCCGCGCGTCGTTGCGCTGGCGGCAATTCCGCGACGTGAAAACCAAAACCGTGACTATTCCGCGAATCGCTTTCGGCGTGGTCTGCGCGCTGAGCGCCCAACTGGCGTTCGGCCAAGCCGGCGCCCCGCCCGCCCCGGACGCCTTGCCCGCCCTGGAGGCGGCCGGAAGCGGCGCCGGCTTCCAGTACGAGCAAATCCCGACGGCCACGAACGTCTACGCGGTCGTCGGTTCCAACGGCGCGCCCGTGCTGGTCTCCGACTCGTTCCTGTCCCTGATCCTCCAATCCGGCATGGATCCCGACGTCCAGCAGGCGGCCCTGCAACAGTATCCCGTCATGGTCGAGGACAATTTCACCGCGATCATGGAAACGACGTTCCCGGTCAAGGAGCAGGCGCCCGTCATGCGGTTCGCCGGCCTGGAATGCACGGCGACGGACGGCG
>RZYG01000344.1 GCA_009930415.1 Spartobacteria bacterium
GCGAACTCCCGAACCGCAAGGCGGCTTGGCCTCCGAAGCCTTGGCGAAGGGGGCGGCCGCCTGCATCGCTCCGCGTTCGGCCGCCAGATTCCGAACCGCGAAAATCAGGTTTGCACCGATCTTTTGGAAGAAAATCCGCAATTCCGAAATGTTTTCATTTTGCGCGTCGTACTTCGCTTGCCGCGACGCGGTTATGAAGTCCACCACAGGTTTCAACCGACTCGCGCCCTCCACCTCGAATTTGGCGATGGCATCGGCAAGGGCGGCTTTCTCCTGAATATATCTTTCCTTGCGGACGGTGAATTCCTCCCGCTCGATGTCGCCCGCGAGGAAAACATCCACAAGCCGATCCTGCCGGGCGGAAATCGCCGCAAGTTCCGATTTTTGACGCTCCACCGAGTCAGCCTGCGCGGCCCTGTCCATGAGAATGCGCCGTTCCATCTCCTCCAGCATCAAATCCGCCGAAGCGTCGGGAATCGAAACGATCCGCGCGGCCGTCCGAAGCAGTTGCACAAGCGCTTCCTCGCGCATCGTTTTCATGGTGCAGGGGCCGCGACGCTTGCCGCAGCGGTAATAATGGTGCCCCTTCTGCCTGTCCGCCGTGATCAAGCATCCGCACTCGTGGCAGACGACCAGACCGCGCAATTGATAGGGCTCGGGCTTCGCATAGCGGCCCCGGCCCGTGTTCTTGCGGACGCTCTGCGCGCGCTGGTACAGTTCGCGCGAAATCAACGGCGGGTGCTTTCCTTCGTAGGTCTCGCCATTGTAGCGGAAAAGCCCAGTGTAGAAAATGTGGTCCAGCGTCCAATACACCTTGCTCAGCGGGAGGGGGAGGCCGTTGAATGTCTTCAATCCCCAGGCCGTCACCAAAGCTTTGATCTGCGCCCCCGTGTAGCGCCCCGTGGCGTAGGCTTCGAACATCTTGCGGACCAGCGGCCCGCGCTCGGGGTCGATGTAGACCGTCCGCGTCTTGGAATCGTTCAGGTAGCCAATGGGGGGCTTGGTCGGGAAGATGCCATCGCGCAGTTTTTTGCGGATGCCGCGCTTGATGTTCTCGGAGAGGCTGTCCACATAGTATTTCGACTGCCCGAACGAGATGCTGAGCATGAACTTGCCTTGGGGCGTGTTCTCAAACCAAGTCGTGGGGAATTTCAGGGTGGCGAGCTGTCCCGTGTCGAGGTCGTAGATCAAGCGCCCGCCGTCGACCGAGTTGCGCGCCAGGCGGTCGGGGTGCCAAGCCAGAATCGCTTGCGCCTCGCCCCGTTTGATCGCCTTGAGCATTTCATTGAAGATCGGTCGGCCCGGCTTCTTCGCCGTCTGCGATTCGATGTACTCGCGGACGACTTCCAGTTTTTCCCGCGCCGCCAGCATCCGCAACTCGTCCAACTGCGCGTCGATCGAGAGAATTTGGCGCTCCTCGTCGTCCGTGCTCTTCCGCGCATAGATGAAGTATTTCATTTCTTGGCCCCCGTTTTCTTCTTTGCATTCAAAGCGGTTTTCTTGGCTTCCTTCGCCAATTTGCGGAAACCGGGAATATCAGGCGCAGGGATGGGCTTCAAAAAGATGCTCTCGCCATCGTGGAACATGGCCAGTTTGGTGCCGGTGCGCAGGCCCAGCAATTTGCGGACTTTGCCGGGAATGACGAATTGACCCTTCGATGAAAGCCGCGTGATTTCGAACTGCATGATTTCCTCCAATGTGTAAGGCCACCTTACGAGATGGGAATATCCTACCGCACGGGTGGGGGTGGGGTCAATATTTATGAGAGAGAAATTCCGCCAATGTCCGCCCGCAAGCGGTGGCGTGGCGAGGTCACGAGCCGCCAGAACCGCGCAACGGGCTCCGGCGGTTCGGAATCTGGCGGCCGAACGCGGAGCGATGCAGGCGGCCGCCCCCTTCGCCAAGGCTTCGGAGGCCAAGCCGCCTTGCGGTTCGGGAGTTCGC
>RZYG01000345.1 GCA_009930415.1 Spartobacteria bacterium
GCCTCGCCGGCGGCCAGGGCGTAGGATGTCGCCGTGGGCGTGACGTAGCCGGTAGCGGCGGAATACGTGATCGTATAGGTCTTGACGGACAGATCCTGGACGGTCGCGCCGCTCTCGTTCCAGTTGGTGCCACCATCGAGGCTCCATGTCGCGCCGGCGGCCAGGGCACCGGCAGGGCCGAGAGTCACCGTGATCGAACCCGGCATGGCCGTGTAGCTGCAGGTCCTCGTGTTGTTGCTGTTCGGATCGATGAGCGCATAAGTGGTGCTTGGCGGCGTGTAGCCCGTCACAGGCTTGAACGTGTAGTACTGGCGGCCGGCTAACAGGTTGGAAGCCGTGGCGCCGCTGGCGTACCAGGTGCCGCCGCCGTCTACGCTCCATGCAGCTCCCAGGCTGCGCACCGCGACGGGCGACAGCGTCACCGTCAGGTCGCCCACCAGGGCGACGTAGGCGCCCGTTCGCGAAACCGCGCTGTCCAAGATGACGACGCTTTGATCCACCGGCGTCGTATGGCTGGCGACGTCCTTGAAGGTCAGCGTATAGGTGCCGTTCGACATTCCTGACAGCATGGACCCGCTTGTGCGCCAAGTGGCGCCGCCATCTACGCTCCAGCGGCCCTCGGCTACGGCCGTCGCAGGCGTCAACGTGACGGTCAGCGAGCCCGTGGCTATCGCCGCATACGTGACGGTGAAGACGTTGGTCGCGCCCGCCGTCACCACGACGGACGTCGCGGCCGGCGTGACGTAGCCCGCCACGGGCAGGAACGTCACTTGGTAGGTGCCGGCGTTCAAGCCGGTCCGCGTGCTGCCGCTCGTATTGGTGGTGCCGTTCACGATCCATCGCGCCGCATTGGTAACGGCCGTCGGCGAAAGCGTGACGCGGATGGCGCCGGGAGTAGCCGTATCGCTCAGGAACTGCATCGCCTTGTCCATCACCGTGGCGCGTGTCGTCTCGTTGGTGATGGTCTCGAACGGGAAGCCCATCACGATCGTGCGGTAGGTCGCGTTGCTGTACTGGACGATGGCGCCGTTGGGCCCGGCGGCGCTGGTCCCGTAGACCGCAGCCACGGTCGCGCCGTTCTTGGCGGACAAGACGTCGGGATAATTCGCCGCATAGACCTGCGGCAGCAGGTTCGTGTAGTTGAACGCGATAGACACGCCGCTCAGAAAGCCCGCGGCGGTGCCGGTGACCATCCGGTTGGAGCCGGAATCGAACGCGTAGGCTGTGCGCAGAATGTTGGTGAAGAAATTCATGTCGGCAGGCGAGGAATAGGTCGATCTTCCCAGATCCCAGCCGATTTCCGCGCCGGACACGAATAGCCGACCGGTGGCGTTCAGGTAGGCAGTCACCGCCGTCTGTTCGGCGGAGCTGAAGGTTTCGTCCACGGTGGATTCCTCGCCCAGCATCCAGACGACCTTGGAATAATTGGTCAGCAGGGCCGCGGTCACCTGCGTGGAATCGGCGTAATCGAAGGTCTGGCCGGCGGCGGCCAGCGCGAGGCCGTGTTCCTTGACGTAGTCGAAGCCGTTGATCATGCGCGGGCGGACCAGCGAAACGTTCGCATAGCTGATCGTCGCCGTGCGATTCGTGACATGGCGCGTCGGGGTTAGCCCGGCGTCGTTGCGCTTGAAGCCGTCCACCACCAGGACGCCGGCTTTGGCGCCGTTGGCCGTCACCCGCACGCCGGCCACGGCGGAATCGAACGACTCGCCGCCGGCGTTCGTGGCGCAGACGCGGAAGAAAATCGTGGCACCCGCGTTCAGGTTGGTAATGACCTTGCTGGTCGTGCTGCCGCCGGAGACGGCGACGGGATTGGCGAAGCCCTGGCCGTCGGTGGAGGTATAAAGGATGAACCCCGTCGGCAGGCCGCCGCTGGCGGCGTCGCGCGTGGGCATCGCCCACGACACCGTGACCTGGCCGTTGCCGGAGTTGACGGCCTTGAG
>RZYG01000006.1 GCA_009930415.1 Spartobacteria bacterium
TCTGAGGATTTGGGGGGTTAGCTCAGTTTGGTAGAGCGCCTGAATGGCATTCAGGAGGTCGGGAGTTCGAACCTCCTACCCTCCACCAAATCCCGGACGGTTCCCGCCGGTTCCGGCGGTTTTTTCATGCCCGGCGGCGGTAGTCGCCGCGGGCCAGCCGGCGCTCCAGCCAGACGTAGAGCACGATGAACAGATAGCGGCTGCCCATTTCCTTGATCTTGAGCTTGGACTCCCCCGCCTGCCGGTTGGTCCAGGAAATCGGAATCGTTTTGAACGAATACCCGCGCACGATCGCCTTCAGCGGCATTTCGACCGTCAGATTGAAGTGCGGCGAAAGCAGCGGCTGGATGCCTTCGATCACGTCGCGCCGGTAGCACTTGAAGGCATTGGTGACGTCGTTGTGGTCCAGCCGGAACAGGACCTTGATGAATCCATTGGCCAGCCGGTTGAGCCAGAGCTTGTGCCGCGGATAATCGATGACTTGCGAGCCCTTGATGAACCGCGACCCGAACACGCATTCGGCCCCGGCCTTCATCTCGCGGTAGTAGGCCAGGATGTCGTCGGGCGAATCCGACAAATCCCCCATCACGACGCAGGCGCATTCGCCCGCGAACGATTCGAGCCCCTTGCGGACGGCATAGCCGAACCCGTTGGGCGGCGAGTTGTTGACGTAGCGCACGGCCGGCAGCCGCGCCGCCAGTTCCTTCAGGATTTCCTCCGTGCGGTCGCGGCTGTTGTCGTTCACCACGCAGATTTCGTAGTCCGAAACCCCCTCCTGCGCAAACCGCGCGGCGATGGCCTCGCAGGTGGCTGCGATGCAGCCCTCTTCGTTGTGGGCCGGAATCACGATGGAAAAAAACGGCGCGCTCATGCGGGTTTCCCGAAGATCGCGGCCATCAAGTCGGGATGCGTTTGCAGCCAGTCGCGGATGTCGCGCAAAACGGTTTCGGCGTCGCGGGTCGGCTTCCAACCCAGCCGTTCGGTCGTGCGCCGGTTGTCGGTCGCGAACCAGATCACGTCCGCCGGCCGGTTGTCCGGCCGCGCGGACAGGGGAACGGCGCGGCCGGTCAGCCGTTGGCACAGGTCCGTGGCCTCGCGCAGCGACAGGCTGGAAAACGCCGAACCGCCGGCCGGGAAGACGGCGCCCCGGAATTCCCCGATGCGCTCCGCCTGCCGCAAAACCAGATCGACCAGGTCGTCGATATGCAGAAGATCGCGCACCTGCTTGCCTTGCCCGCCGAAGCCGATGTACGCGAGCGGCCGCTGCAGCATGTGCGAAACCAGCCAATAGGTGAAGACGCCCTGGTCCTGCTTGCCCAGTTGCCACGGGCCGGCCACGACGCCGCAGCGCGTGATGACAGCCGGCAGGTCGTATTGCCGGCTGTACTCCTGCAGCATGATTTCCGACGCCAGCTTGGTCGCGCCGTAGAGCGAACGGGCGCCGTCCATCGGAAAATCCAGCCCGACGCCTTCGGGTCCGAAGCCCGGTCCCGTTCCGGCCGGCACGAACCGCGTGGCCTCTTCGCGGTATTCCTGCCGGTTGAGCCCGTCGTACGGATACACGCGGGACGTGGAGAGAAAAATCACCGCCGCCTTGCGCTTGCGCGCGAATTCGAAGCAGTGCAGCGACCCCACCAGGTTGTTCTGCACCATGAATTCGGCGTCGTTGCCGTCGAGGCCCACCAAGACGGACGGTTCCGCGCTGCACTCGAGCATCAAATCGACCGGTCCCGCCACCTGCTCCAGATCCGCCGGATTCCGGATGTCCCCTCGGACGAATTCCGCGCCGGCCGCTTCCACCCGTTCTTTAAGGATTTCGGAGCCCTTGCGCGACAAGTTGTCCAGCGCCACGACGCGGTCGCCCCGTTTCCGGAACGCCACGGCCAGATTGGACCCGATGAACCCGCACCCGCCGGTAATCAGAATCGTCGCCATGATGCGCGGATGTTGGGCCAAGCCGGCGGAGTTGGCAAGGGCGAAAACCGCGATTCCGCCCCCTCAGGGGATGGATTTGATCAGCAGGTCTTCATCCGCATACACGGTGGGCCACTCCCGAACAACGGCCGGCAGGCGTTCGGCATGCCGGATCCGCCGACGATCCGACTCGCCCGGATTCACTTGCTGCAGAGCCGCGGCCAAGGGCGACTCGTTGACCACGACCAACGTCTGATAGCCCCGTTCCTTCAGGCGCGCCACGACCTGGGGCGATTCCAGTTGGGCGAGCGTTCCCAACGACAGCCCGCTTCGTCCGGAAAGCCGGAACAGCGGATCGCCCCACCCCGCTCCTCCGGCCAACAGGATGCGGTCTTCCGGCGCCGTGTGTTCCCGGATCCGGCGCCCCACCTCGCCCGGATAGCGATCGAAGGCGTAATGCGCCTCCATGCCGAAGTACCCCTGAACCAACGCCAACCCCAAAACGAGGGCGGCCACCCCCCGGAGCAACCGCCGCATGCCGGCGGACATGTCCGGCAGGTTCGCTTGGATGAAACCGAATCCCGCGGCACCCAGCATGGCCAGCGGCGGGCTGAGCATCAGATAATAATGACGGTGGGTGGCCACCACGATGATGTGGAAAAACACCAGCATGGAAGCCAGCACGCCCAGCAACCAGCCCCGGACCAGGCGCGTGGAAGCCTGCGACAGGCCGATCAAGGCCACCCCCGCCAAGGCCCAGCTGCCGAAACAGGCATTCAGGATCCGCCAGCCCGCCTTGCCCCAATTCAGGGGCTGGAGCCGCTCCAGCCAAGTGCCGAAATACCAATAGACCATATACGGGTTCTCCCGCATCCGCAGTTCCAGCATCGGGAATTCGGCTTGGGCATGGCAGGCGTTGCAATGCGCCGTCCACAGCATCAGGGCCGCCCCGGCGCCGCCGCCCAGCGCCGCCACGGACAACCAGCGCGGCCACGGCGCGCGCCGCTGCAGGAGCCAGCAGAACGCGGCGGTCCCGGCCGCGAAGAAGAACGGCGCCTTGGTCAGCACCGTCAGGACGCCGAACAGCGCCGCCCCCAGCCAGGTCCCGGCCGACCCGGTCCGGACGTGGCGTTCCGCGAAATAGAGGAACCACAGCGCCAAGGCCAGGCACGTTCCGTCCGTTCCGGCGGCGGCCCCGATGAAAAAGACCAGGGGCTGCAGGAGATAGAGCACAACCGCACCGCGCGCCAACCGCTCTCCCCCGAATGACCGCGCCAGCCCATACACGGGCGGCACGGAAGCCACGATCGCCAGCCAGGAGACGAACAGCGCCCACCCGACGGACTCCCCGAAGAGACGAAGAAAAATGGCCACGGCCGCCTGCCATAGCGGCAGCTCTTGCGGGGTGGGCACCCCGTTGGCGTTGAACCCTTCGATCACCGGGCGCAGCAAATCGATCGAGGTCTGCGCATAGATGACGGCGGTGCCGTAATGCTGGGAGCGATACCGGGGATATCCCAGCGCCGCACAGGCCAGTTGGAAAACCAATATGGCCAAGAGCACGCCCAAAACCTCGACGTTCCAGCGCGGCGCCGGCCTCCCCGCGTACGGGCTTCCGGACAAGTTGACTTCATTCATGGATCCCTGGTCTTTCTTCATGGGCGCAGGTTCGACGTCCCGCGGGCTTTGACAGAGCGACGGAATTCAACCCGCTCGCCATCCGGATGACAAGTCCGAACTCGCACAACCGCGCGCCGGGCCCCCTCCGCCGCTAGCCAGGCATGCCCATCGATGGAGCCCGCCGAACTTGCGCCGACCGAGTTTGCTCTTGCCGCCGTCCGGGCTTCACGGCTACCGTCTGGAACTGAGCTTCGCGCAAGAGGTGGCCCCTTCACCAGCCGCGCGGGCGTTTTCCATCTGGAAGAACCGCATGCAACCTCGAAAATTCATCAAATACGTCCAAAACCCGTTTCTCCTGTTCTGGAGACTGGGCCTCGACGGCCATTTCCAGTTCATTCCCGACCGGCTCTATCTCCAGCTTTGTTTCCGCATCCGCATGGGGCATTGGCCGAATTTGGATTCTCCCCGAACGTTCAGCGAGAAACTGCAGTGGCTCAAACTGTACGATCGCCGCCCGGACTATACCCGGCTGGCGGACAAATTGGCCGTCCGCGACCACGTCGAGAAGACCATCGGCGCCCAGCACCTCATTCCGCTCCTCGGCGTCTGGGACACGGCCGAGGAAATCGATTTCGACGCGCTGCCCGACCGGTTCGTGCTCAAATGCACGCACGATTCCGACAGCGCCGTCCTCTGCCCCGACAAAGCGCAGCTCGACGTCGAGAAGGCCCGCGCCTCCCTCGCGCGCCATCTGGCCAAAAACTACTACTGGGCCAGCCGCGAATGGTCCTATCGGGACATTCCCCCGCGCGTGATCGCGGAGCAGTTCATGGTCGACGAGTCGGGGCGCGAGCTGAAAGACTACAAATTCTTCTGCTTCGACGGCGAACCCCGGGCGCTGTTCATCGCTTCGGACCGCGCTTCGAAAACCGAAGAAACCAAATTCGACTTCTTCGACATGGATTTCCGCCTGCTCCCCTTCACGAACGGACATCCGAATTCCGGCCGGCCCATTCCCCGTCCAAAGACGTTCGAGGAGATGAAGGCCCTGGCCCGGACCCTGTCGCGAGGGTGGCCCCACGTCCGCGTCGATCTCTACGACGTCAACGGCCAGATCTATTTCGGCGAGCTGACGTTTGCCCACTGGGGCGGCCTGACGCCCTTTGTCCCGGAAGAATGGGACGCCCACTTCGGCCGTTGGCTGCGGCTCCCGCCGCCTTACGTTCCTGCGCCATGAAGGTCCTGCTCGTCCATTACCGCTACTTCCTCTCCGGCGGTCCCGAGAGCTACCTGTTCAAGGTGGAGGATCTGTTCCGGCGGCACGGCGACGAGGTTTTCGTATTGTCCGCCCGGGACGCCCGCAACCGGCCCTGCCCCCAGGAAAACTATTTCGTCGAAGGCCGCGGAAACGACGTCTATTTCCGCCGGATCCGGCTGACGCCGGCCAATGCGCTCAAACTATTGAAGGGGGCGTTCTACAATCCCGAAGCCGCGCGCAACTTGACGCGCATGATCCGCGACCTGCGGCCCGACGCGGTCTACGTCCTGCAGCAGAACAACCTGCTCTCGCCCGCGGTCTTCATGGCGGCCCGGCGGGCCGGCGTGCGCGTCGTGCACCGGCTGTCGGACTACAATCCGATGTGCCCCCGCTTCGATTTCCTGCGCGCCGGCGAACCGTGCGAAAAATGCCTCGCCGGATCGCTGTGGAACGGCGTGCGCCACAAGTGCGTCCAGCATTCGTTCGGCGCTTCGCTGGTCCGGGTGCTGTCCATGGTCTTCCACCGCTGGATCGGGGCGTTCGATTGCCTGGACGGCTTCGTCGTCACCAACCGTTTCATGGAGCAAAAGCTGCGGGAATTCGGCGTCGCGCCCGAGCGGATCTTCCTCGTGCCGACGTTCATCGACAGCGCGGCCATCCAGCCCCGCTACGACCACGCGGGCTACGTTCTGTATCTGGGCCGCCTGGAACCCGAAAAGGGCCCCCAGTTCGCCGTCGCCGCCATGGCCCACCTTTCCGATCTGGATCTGCGGTTGAAACTCACCGGCACGTTGGCCGACGACCATACCGGCCAGTTGGCCGCGCTGCTCGAACGACACGGCCTGGCGGAGCGGATCGACTTCGAGGGCTTCGTCCAGGGCGCGCAACTGGACGCGCTGATCGCGGGCGCGCTGGGCCTCGTTTGCCCGTCCGTGCTGTACGACAATCTGCCCAACGTCCTGCTCGAAGCCGCCGCCTACGGCAAGCCGGTGATCGCGCCCCGCCACGGCTGTTTTCCCGGAGTCGTCGACGACGGCCGCACGGGCCTGTTGTATGCGCCGGGCGACGCGGCCGATCTGGCGGACAAAATCCGGCGGCTGCAAACCACGCCCGGCTTGGCCGAAACCCTCGGTCGGAACGCCCGCGCCAAATGCGAACGGGAATACGCACCGGAGCGCCACTATCGGGATCTGCGGCGGGTGCTCGAACCCGCCGCCGCCGGAGCTTAGCGGCCCGCGGCCTCCGCGGCCGGGCCGGCGGCCCACACGTGCTTGGCCAACACGTCCAAATAGGCGCGGCCATGCCGCAAATCGGGCTCGAGATGGTTGCCTTCCCCCCACTCGTTCCAGGATTGCACGAACAAGATCCGCTGCTCGAACGGCTTGTCCCGCACCAGATCCAGCGCCTTGCACAGCGCCGTTTCGAAGTGCTGCGGCGTGCTGTTCACGTAGATGGCCGCCTTGCGGCCGCAGCGGGGGCTCCGGTCCCAGTTGGACACCAGCGTGGGATAGACGTTTTCCCAGCGGTCTTCCGGCACGAACATGTGCCGCACGATCTGGTCGTAGCGATAGCGGTCCAGCAGGGACACGTTGAAGAACCGATCCCAGGTGCGCCGGACG
This sequence comes from Spartobacteria bacterium, assembly GCA_009930415.1. Classification (GTDB taxonomy): domain Bacteria; phylum Verrucomicrobiota; class Kiritimatiellia; order CAIQIC01; family Lenti-01; genus Lenti-01. The sequence continues at coordinate 6,412 of RZYG01000006.1, forward strand.
AAACGATTCAAGCGCCCCTTGACCGCCACCTCCGCGCGCGTGATCCCGCGCGAATTGACCGCGTCGAACCCCATGTCCAAAATCGCTTGATACAAGGATTGGGCCTCGTCCAGCCGGGGGAGTTGGACCTGGCCGTCGGCGCTCCGAAACGACACGTTGGACTGGGCCCCCACCAAGTGGAGGCCCGGCAGGCCGTTTTGCTGCGCCAACTCCCTCCAGATGGCGATGAAGGCCTTGACGTCCGGAATCCGCTTCGGCTCGAAGATCATGAACAGCGGCTTGCCGTCCACCGTGAGGTAGCGCTTGTCGCGGAACGCCCCGAGCAGCGCCCGGAAATGCAGGACGTAATCCTCCTCGGAATAGGTCTGCTTCATCAATATCTTTTCCGGGCTGAACGCCGCGCGGCGCGTCCAGGTCTTGTTCGTCCAATCGTGGTTGGCCCAACCCAGGCAGAAGGGAAAATCAGGCTGGCCGCTGGCCAGCACTTCCTGGAACGGACGTTCCAGCAAGCGCTGGCCTCCGCCGAACCAATAGTGCCAGTAGCAAAAACCTTCGATGCCGGCTTCCCGCGCCAGTGCCGCCTGCGCCTCGCGGACTTCCGGCAGGCGCAAGTCGTAGAACCCCAGATCCGCGGGGATATGCGGCTGATAGTGCCCGCGAAACAGCGGCCGGGCCTTGGCCACGTTGGTCCACTCCGTGAACCCCTTGCCCCACCATTCGTCGTTTTCCGGAATCGGATGGAACTGGGGCAAGTAATTGGCGATCACTCTGGCTTGGCGCTTTTTCATGCGGATTCCCCCACTTATCCGAAAACGCGCCGCCCTGTCAATTTCCATGCCGAGTCCGCGGCCCCCGCGAAAATCCCCCGCGCCGCCAAGCCATCTTCAGCGCATGCAGCATTCCCGCGATCCGCGCCGGCGGCGGCAAGTACTTCGCCGCGGCCAACGGCGTTGCCGTCCGGGGAAGCAGACGGAGGATTTCGTCGTTCACCGCCATGGAACCGAACCCGGCCAAGGCGGCGGAACGGCATCGCGCGGCGTCTGCCCGAACGCGGGGCGCGTCCGCCAGATATTCCACCAATTCCGTTTCCTTTTCCAACACGATCCCGACGCCGGATTGCCGCGCTTCGTCGGCCACGTTTCCGCTGTCGGGATGGGTAAGCACCATCGTCCCGGCCTGCAGGCATTCGTAGAGAACGTAGCAGTAGGTTTCCGGCCAGAGCGACCAGAGGAGCACGACGTCCACGCCCGCTCGGCGCAAGGCTGCCGTCATGGCTCCGCGCCCGTCCCGGACGAATGAAATCGGCACGTTGCGGACCGTCCGGGGAGGATCCGAAGCCGGCCGGCCGAAATGGAAAAACTCGATCGGCATCCGACGCAGCTCCGGCCGCTGGCTGAGGCGCACGAAAACGTCCCAGCCTTTCGCCGTCGTCGGCGCGCCGACGAAACCGATTTTCAACGTCTCGCCGCCGGCCGCGGCGCCCGTGGCACCCGTGGCGGCCGGCGCGTTGCCGGGCCGCCAGTGGGGAACGACCCGCATCTGGTCCGCCCACTCCGGATAGGCGCCGGCAAAGACGCGGGCGGCCGCCGCGGAGGGCACCCAAACGGACAAGCGGCCGCGCAAGCTGTCCAAAAAGGCCCGCATGGCCGGAGCATAGGCGGCATTCCAGCTGCGGCACCCCGCGCACTTTTCCGCCGAGGGAGCCGTCGGTCCGCAGAACTCCCGGCCGTTCCGCAGCAAATTGTATTGGCCGCAAACGGCGTGGTAGTCATGGACGAACAACCGCACCGGCGCGGGCACCGCCGCCAAGAAACGCGCGAGCGAATCCAAGGGGAAATCCTGGACGTGGTGCAACTGGACTTCCAACAGGCCGCCGGCCTTTCCCGGCCCCGCCGCGAGCCAGTCGGCCAACTCCGCCGCGCGAATGAACCCGCGCCATTTCCCGGCGGCCACCACGCCCCAGTATTGCGACAGCCAGGCATCCACCGCGCGGTTTCGCCGCGTCCGGAAAGGAAACACGCAAACGGCGGCGAGGCCGGCGCCGGCCAGCACTTCGATTTCTTCCGTCAGGTATTTTTCGAGCCCCGAGGCGGCCTGCCGATAGTCGGCCCGCGTGAAACACACGACGAAGCGCCCTGCCGGCGTTTTGGCGCGCGCCCCCTCGCCCACTTGGTCCGTCCGGTCGATCAAGCGGCCGGTTCCTCAAGCAAATCCGGCGCCGTCGGTTTCATGTCCCACGTCCGCCCCACCAGCATCCAGAGCGGGAACGACAAGACCGGAATGGTCACGACCTTGATGAACAGAATCACGAAAAACATGAAGATCATGCAAGAAGCCAGAGACAAATACACCCCCACGAAAAGCGGGTGGGCCCGCGAGGCGGAGGCCTTGTTCAGCAACCGCCAGATCACCCAACCCCAGAAGCTGAAATACACGACGACCCCCAGCCAGCCGAACTCGCCCACCAGGGTATAGTAGTCCGACTGGGGCCAAGCCAATTGCGAGGCGCCCGTTCGCGTTCCGAAACCGCCGTAGGTCATTCGGCTCCGTTCGATTTCATCCCGGTAGGGAATGATGTAGCGGCGCGCCAAGCTGGCTTTGCCCGCCACGGCTTGATCCGAACAAAAGCGTCCCGGCCCCGCGCCAAAAAGCGGATACGGCACGAGATACTTGAAATCGACCGTGGTGGCCACGAACATTTCGCCTTTGGGAGAATATTTCATCTGCTGCCAGTTCCGGCGCAAATCCAGCCGACCGGCAAATAAGAGAAAATAGGCGGAACTCGCCAATATGAAGACGATTCCGCCCGTCAGCAATCCGGACCGCAACCGGTACGAGATGGCCGGGTGGAACAAAAACGGCAGAAAAGCGAGCGGCGCAAACAGCAACGCGTGCTTGGTATCCGTCATGAAGACCAAATTATATCCGATGACCAAGGCCAGCAACAGCACCAGGAATCGGCGCCGTTTCGGCAAATCGCGGCCGCGGCCGATCCACCAACCGGCCAGCAAAAACAGTCCGAAAACGCTTAGATATCCTACGATGTGGGCCGACCCCGTCCCCTCGGGCCCGAACACCCCGCCACTGATGTCCGGATGGTAATGTGGCCACAGCCCTCTTTGCCAAAGGACGTTGTAGGCATATTGCAGCGCCGCGTAGCCAATGATGATCCACAACCAGCGGAGCATGTACCGCTCGTCATCGAACGTGCACGAAAGCCGGCAATAATACCAAAGGATGTAGGGCTTGAGCATCACCAGCGTGACCTGGACCGCCGTGAACGGCGAACCCTTGCCGTTGACGTACCAGCTGACGGCCGCAATCAGGAAAAAAACCACGGGGAACAGGGTCGCCTCGCGAAGCTGACGACGCTGAATCCAGTTCATCGCGATCACCGCGATGAACGGCATGAAAAACAACTCGTCGATGAAAGTCGGCAAGGGCAACCCCAACAGGCCCAGCAAGCGATTGCTGGGCATGAGCATGAAATAGAACATCATCAAGCCGAGCAGCATCCGGGGCCGGTCCAACAGCATGGTGCCCGCCGTGAAGACAATCGCCAAGAAAGCCCAACCCAGCGGCGCGGGAATCCCGAACATCCCCGAGATGAAGAACATGGCCGTCAGCCCGATCGCGTAGCCGGCCACGGTGAGCCAGCCGATCCAGCGATACACGGGAAACTGGTAGCTGGATCGCCGACTGGGCGTCAGTTTGGTTGGGGCGGGAGGTTGATCCATACGTTGGAGGGGCACTATGGTCTTTCGAGCACCAAAAGACAAACCGTTTCCGGCGCCCCGGCGCACCGCCGCCCGTTCATCCCGCGGCGCACCCGGTCCCGCTTTTCCGGTTCTGCCGTCGGGCTGCGCCCAGCCAGGGGACCGCCCGCATGGCCATCTTCAGATAAACGTATCCAACCGGAACCGGCAGCAAACTGTGCAGATAGCGGATTTTCCAGCCGCCGCCCATGCCGCGGAACGTGCTCCAACGGAAAGGCCGGCCCGCCCGCACGTCCTTCCGATACACGGCATAAGCATTCAGGCCCGCTTGGCGCGCGCGGTCCACAAGTTCGGCCCGGCGGACGGCCAAGAATCGCAGGACGTCCGGGCGCGAGCCCAGTCCTTCCCGCCCCAGAAAGGCCTCCATCATGCCGAGGATTTGGAGCCAAGCGCCGAAACGCCGGACCGGATTCGCCGTCATGGTCGAATGGCCGTGGACCCGATAGAGATAGGTCGGCCCCTTCACGACGCCCATCGTCTCCGCCCGGCACGCCACCATCAGCGTCCAGAGATCGTCTTCGTGGACCAACCCTTCGGCAAAATACAATTCGCGGTCGACGAGAAACCGGCGGCGCACGAAGCGATTGCCGACCAGCGTCTGCCAGTCGCTGCGCAAATACGCCCCCAGGATCGCGTCCCGGCCGCGATGCGCGCCGGCCGCCATGCGAACGGCCCAGCGGGGAAACGCTCCGCCCTCGATCTCGAATTCGCCCACGGCAAAATCCAGGTCGCCGGCCCCGGCGCAGGCGACGAATCGCGCCAGCGTGTCCGGAAACATCTCGTCGTCGCTGTCGAGAAAATACAGGTAGTCGCCGGTGGCCGCGCGAATCCCCGTGTTGCGGGCCGCCGACTGGCCGCGGTTGCTTTCGTGGCGCAAGAGGCGGAAATCCACCGGTCCCCCGTACGCCGCAAGAAACCGCTCGGCGGACGCGACGCTGTCGTCCGTGCTGCCGTCGTCCACCAGCACACATTGGACGTCCGGATGGGTCTGGGCCGCAACGGAGGCCAGACAACGCTCCAGGTAAGGCCCGGCATTGTAAACCGGAACGATGACGGTTACTTGCACGGGCGTCACGTCGTCCTTCGACCAATCCGCGGGAACCGCCGGAACGGCCTTCCGGCTCCGGCCGTGGCCGCCGCCGTGAGGGCGCCGCGATCCAGTCCCCGCCCTCCTCCGACCCTTTTTCTGCCACGTGTTTTTTGCACGGATGAATCTTGCCATTGGCGGCGCACTTTTGCCACCATCATCTCGTCGTGGCGCCTGTTCGCTTTGTCCAAGGCTACGTCCGCCCGCCCAGCACGTTCATGAGCGAATCAAGCAGTCTGCACGATGGATGACCGGCATCCGCCGCCCCCGCCGAATCCCCAACATGTCAACCCAACGAATCAGCCTGAACATGGCGGCCACCTACGCCCAAACCCTGGTGTCGCTGGTCATCGGGCTGTTTTGCTCGCGCTGGGTCTACAACGCGCTGGGGGAAACCCAGTTCGGTTTGTTCTCCGTCGTGGGCTCGCTCATCGCGTTCGTGGCCGTGTTGAACCAGACGCTGATCAGCAGTTCGGGCCGTTTTTTCGCTTTTGCGCTGGGCCAGCAGACCCGGCCGGACGTCGACGGGGATTTGTTGTGCAAGTGGTTCAATACGGCGCTGAGCGTCCAACTCGTCGTGCCGGCGTTCCTGGTCGCCATTGGCGGTCCCGTGGGCGCCTATGCCATCCGGCACGTGCTGAACGTCCCGGAACAGCTGCGGCTGTCTTCGACGTACATCTTTTACTTTTCGCTGTTCTCCATGTTCTCCACCATGGTTTTCAGCCCGATCCAAGCCCTGTATTACGCCAAACAGTTCATTTTCGTCCGAAACCTTTTTGGCATCGTCAACACCTTGCTCTTGGCCGCCGAAGGGTGGTGGCTGTTGCATTACGGCGGCAATCGCCTGCTGGCCCACGCGGCGGCCACCACCGTTCTGCTCCTGCTGTCGAACGTCGCCATCACGATTTTCGCGCGGCGACAATTCCCGGAAGCGCGAATCCGCTTCCGGTATTGGTTTGATCGCCGCCGGCTCCAACAGATGTTTTCCTATTCCTCCTTCCTGCTGTTCGGGACGCTGGGCACGTTGTTTGGAAATTCCGGGGTGGCGGTCGTCCTGAACAAGTTTTTCGGGCCGGCCGCCAATGCCGCGATGGGCATCGGGAACCAGGTGTTCCAAAAGTCGTCCGTCGTGGCGCAGGCCTTCAACGACGCCATTGCGCCGGAACTCACCACCCGGGTCGGCGCAAACCGATTCGAGCACGCCAAGCAGCTTGCGCTGCGGGCTTGTCTCTACTCCACCGCAATGGCGCTGCTGATTGCCGCTCCGTTCATCGCCTATGCGGACCGGATTCTGGCGCTGTGGCTGAAAACGCCTCCGCAATTTGCGGCGCAGATTGCGGTCATCATGATCCTGAACCTGCTGGTGGAGCGGCTGACTTCCGGGTACATGATGCTGGTGCAGGCCAGCGGGCGGATCAAGATGTACACCACTTGTCTCGGCATCGGGAACGGCGCGCGCTGCCTGCTGGTTCTGATTCTGTTGCTCGACGGCGTCCCGCTCATCCCCGCGCTTTGGCTGGGCTGGTTTCTGCCCTTCCTGATTCTCAACCAGATGCGCGTTTGGTTCGCCAAACAGGCCGTCGGCGTCTCGGTGCGCGAGTATTTCCGAGTCGTTCTCGTTCCCTTGGCGTTGATGGGCGGCGGCTCGTTCGCTTTTTGCTTCGGCTTCAAGGAACTGGCCGGCGAAGCGGTCTGGGCCATCCTGACGGGATCCGCCGCGAATGCCGGCCTCGTGGGGGCGTTGCTCTGGCTGCTGATCGGCCCGACGGAACGCCGTTTTCTCGGCGCCAAGCTCGGCGCCGCATGGGACAAACTGCTTCGGGGCGTTTCCGCGCGCTAGGCCGGTTGCGCCGACATTTGAAAGATGGTAGTTTGACCTGACTGAATCGGATCGAGTCCGTCAAGGCAGGCGACAACAAGGATGGAATATGGATTCCGGCAAATTCTACACGGACGAGCAGAACGCGCAAATCGTCATCGCGCTCCTGAAAGCGCATGGCATCCGCAAGGTCGTGGCCAGTCCGGGCGCGACCAACATTCCCATCACCGGAAGCATTCAGAACGATTCTTCCTTCGAAGTCTGGTCGGCCGCCGATGAACGCTCGGCGGCCTACATCGCCTGCGGCCTCGCCGCCGCCACCGGAGAAGCCGTGGCGCTGAGTTGCACGGGCGCCACCGCCAGCCGCAACTATCTGCCGGGCTTGACGGAGGCCTACTACCGCAAACTGCCGGTGATCGCGATCACTTCCGGCCCCGGCTTCGCCAGCGTCGGCCACCTCGTGGCCCAAAGCATCGATCGCTCGTTGTTTCCCCGCGATGCGGCGAAGATCAGCGTTTCCCTCCCCTCGGTCAAGGACCGCGCGGAGGCTTCCGCCTGCAAGCACCTTGCCGAGAAGGCCATCCTCGAAGCCTTTCGCCAGGGCGGCGGTCCAGTCCATCTCAATCTGGAAACTTCCTACAAGGGCACCTTCAACTCCCGCGAACTGCCGGCCCTCCGCGTCGTCCGGCGCATCGGCCCCGGCGCAACCGATTGGCCGGCCCTGCCGGCTTCCGCCAAGATCGGGGTGTTCATCGGTTCCCACAAGCCTTTCGCCGCGGCGGAAGCCGAAGCGCTGGCCGCGTTCGCGCAAGCGCGGGATGCGGTCGTGTTCTGCGACCACACGAGCGCCTACCGGGGCCCGGGCCGGATCCTGTCCGCCTTGCCGTGCGCGCAAAACCTGCCCGCCAAAAGCGAATATCCGGCCTTGAAGCCCGATCTGCTCATCCACGTCGGCGAAGTCTCCGGAGATTACCCGACGCAAGGCTTTCTGATGAACGCAGCTCCCGTCTGGCGGGTCAGCGAGGATGGCGAAGTCCGCGATCGGTTCTCGCGCCTGGAACGCGTTTTCGAAATGCGGGAAGCGGATTTCTTCCGCCGGTATGCCCAAGACGCCGCCGCGGTTCCCGGCGGATACCAAGAGGCTTGGCGGAACTATGCGGCGCGGCTCCGGCCGGCCATTCCCGACCTCCCCTTTTCCAACGCCTGGATCGCCCAGACGCTGGCCCCCCAGCTGCCCCCGGACTGCGCGCTGCACCTCGGCATCCTCAATTCCCTGCGTTGCTGGAATTATTTCGACGTGGAGGCATCGATTTCGCCGGCCGCCAACGTCGGTGGATTCGGCATCGACGGCTGCGTCTCCACGCTGATCGGCGCCTCGCTGGCCGACCCCGCGAAGTTGCATTTCGGGGTGGTCGGCGATCTGGCGTTTTTCTACGACCTCAATTCCCTCGGCAACCGCCACGTCGGTTCCAATCTGCGCATTCTGCTCGTCAACAACGGCGGCGGCGGCGAATTCAAACTCAACAGCCACATCGGCGCCCAGTTCGGGCATCAAACCAACGAGTTCATCGCGGCGGCCCGGCATTACGGAAACAAGTCGCCGGATTTGGCGAAACACTACGCCGAGGATCTCGGCTTCAGGTATCTCTGCGCCAACGACAAGCCGGAATTCCAGGGTGCCGTCAAAGAATTCGTCGATCCCCAGAAACGGGACCAGTCCATCCTCTTCGAATGTTTCACCGATTTTGCGAACGATTCGGATGCGCTGGAGGCGTTGGAACACCTCGACGACACGGTGGCCGCCGCCTTCGTCGCGCGCCGCTTCGTCGGCCAGGTTCTCCCGCCCTCCGTCAAAAACGCCATCAAAACCTTTTTGCATCCATGACCGGCCGCAAGATTCTCGTTCTTGGCGGAACGGGCGCGATGGGCGTGTACCTCGTCCCCGCATTGCTTCGGGCAGGCTTCCAAGTGCTCGCCACGAGCCGCACACATAGGGAAACAACTCATCCCAACCTGCGGTATCTCCAAGGCGACGGACGCGATATGGCGTTCCTGTCTTCCCTCCTTTCCAACCTCCATCCCGACGCCATTGTCGATTTCATGTCGTATGGTACGGAAGCATTCGCCGCAAGGCGTCATCTTCTGCTGGATTTCACGTCCCAATATCTTTTCCTTTCGTCGTACCGCGTCTTTGCCGACAGTTCGACCATTCCGTTGACAGAGCGCTCCCCTCGCCTGCTGGACGTCTGCGACGATCCAGCCTACTTGGCCACGGACGAATATGCGCTGGCCAAAGCCCGCCAGGAAAACCTGCTGCGCGAATCCGGCCTAAGAAATTGGACCATTCTGCGCCCGGGAATCACCTATTCTCACAACCGTTTCCAGTTCGGGACGCTCGAGGCCAACACGGTTTGCTTCCGCGCGTTGCAGGGATTGCCCGTCATCATGGCGCGGGAAATCCTGGCCAGACAAACCACCATGACCTGGGCAGGAGACGTTGCCAAGCTCATCGTTCCGCTTGTCTTGAACCCGGAAGCGCTGGCAGAGGATTACAATATTGTGACGGCCGAACACCGGCTTTGGTCGGAAATCGCACAGCACTACAGCGACTTCCTAAATCTTCGCGTCGTGGAAACGGACCTCGCCACCTATGCGGCCGTCGTCGGGCGTCTTCCGCAGATACGATTCGACCGCATGTACGACCGCATCATGGATAATTCCAAGGTGTTGGCCGCAACCGAAATTGCACAAGCGGATTTCATGCCTTTGCGCAACGGCCTGGAGCGGGAACTGGCCTCATTCAAAAAGCATCCCTATTACCAGTATCCCGACTTTGCCCTCAATGCCAGAATGGACCGTGCGACGGGCACCCGCATGTCGCTGGCGGGTCTTCCTCTCAAGCGAAAAATCCGTTATTTTCTCGAAAAACACCGGTCGGCAAAATGAAAGTCGCGCTTGTCACCTTCCACTGCGCATGGAGCTACGGGGCCGTTTTGCAAGCCCACGCGCTCTGCCGTTTTCTGACCCAGGCGGGCCATGCCGTTGAAATCGTCGATTACCGCCCGGACGCCATCGAAAATCCCCCCGATTGGCGGCGCGACCGGTTCCGCGGTTTCCACCCGGCCCATTTCGAATGGTGGCTGACCGGACGTCGTTTTGCCGCGTTTCGCCAGGCTTTTTTGCCGTTGTCCCCCCAAATCTACCGTTCGCATGCCGAACTCCGGGCGAACCCTCCGGAGGCGGATGCCTACGTATGCGGCAGCGACCAAATCTGGAATCCCGAGATCACGAGCGGCCGCTTGGATCCCGCCTATTTCCTGGATTTCGCTCCGGCGGGCAAGCGGCGAATCGCCTATGCCGCCAGCCTGGGCGGCACGCACCTGTCGTCCACCTGTCTGGCGACCTTCCGGGAACTGGTCTCTCGCCTCGATTTCATTTCTTGCCGGGAAGCCGAGGCCGCGGCTTTCGTCGAAACCGCAACGGGACGGGAAGTCGCCACGACGCTCGACCCGGCACTGCTGGCGGGCAATGGAGACGCCTCGGAACGGCCCGAACCGCCCGCCCGCAAACCCTACCTCTTTGCCTTCACCTTGCAGCAACGTCCAGACCTGTTAACGGCCATCGACACCGGCGCGCGCGAATTGGGTTGTCCCGCCCGCATCGCAAACGGTCCCTGGAAGTGGTGGACGTTGCCAGGGCACCCCGTTTATCCCGGCCCAGGGGAATGGGTCCGGTGGGTGCGGCATTCCGCGGCCGTCTTGACCGACTCTTTCCACGGAACGGTTTTCGCCATCCTGAACCACCGGAATTTCATTGTATTTCCGCTGGCCGGCCGAATGGCCGACCGCAACCCGAGGATCGTCCGCCTGCTGGAATCCCTGGGCCTGCAGGACCGGATGGTGCCACCTGCCGATCTGGAAGCCATTCGCCAGTTGCTCCACGCCCCCATGGATTGGGCGGACGTCGAGCACCGTCTGGCTGCGCTGCGGCTAGCGTCTTCGCGATTTCTTCTCCGCGCGTTGTCAGCCCCCCTTCCCCAGCGCTGAAAGCTGATCCAATCGGCGTTCGCCTCACCGGCGCTACGGTACCCGTGGATCCGTCCCGGCCAGATATTCCGCGCCGTTGCTGGCGCCGTCGCCGTCGGCATCGGCCAGCCAATCGTCGACGAGCGCCAGTTCGTTGGTGCCCAGCGCGGAACGGTAGATCCGCAGGTCGTCGATCCGGCCGCGCCAATAGGCCTCGGGCACGTTGACGTGGCCGCCGCCGATGCGCAGCTCGGGCTGCCGGGCCGCCGTGAAGGCTTGCGGGGCGGCGGCGACTTCCCGGCCGTCCACGAACAGGCGGGCCTGGATGCCGTCGTGCGCCAAGGCGACGTCCACCCAGCGCCCCGCCCTGACGCCGCTCCAGTTGGTGGCCAGAACGGCGCCGACCGGCGCATTGCTGCTGCCGGCATAGCCGGCCAGCGCGTCCAAACCGGCCACGTAGCGCAATGCAAAGCCCGGCCAACGGTTGGTCATGAACAGATAGCCGTCGGACACCACGGTCGGATAGACGTTGGTCCAGCCCGGTTCCTGCCAGATCACGGCCGTCACGGTGAACGGCGCGCCCGTCACCACGGCCGCAGCCGTCTGATCCACGGCCACATAGTCGTTCGCACCATCGAAACCCAGAGCCGTGCCGACGCCGCGGCCGGCCGTCCAATTGGTTTCCGCCATGGCAACCAACCGGGCCGGCCACAGGGCAGTTGCGCGGTTGGAGACGATGCCGTCCGCGGTTTCCTCGAAAGTCCAGCGAGCCGCGAGGCCATGGGCCAACCCGCCATCCGAGGCCGGATTGAAGCCATAGTCCACTTCCCAGCCATCGGGCAGGCCATCGGCATCCGTGTCGGGAGCCAGCGGATCGGCGCCGTTCGCGATTTCCGGGCCATCCTCGAGACCATCGGCATCCGTGTCGGGGACCAGCGGCAAGGTCCCCCACCCGTACTCTTCCAGATTGATCAGGCCGTCGCCGTCGGGATCTTCGTCGGCATTGGCCACGTTCGCGTTCAGCCCGGAATCCAGCTCCCATTTGTCCGGCAGGCCGTCGACATCCGTGTCGGCCGCGAGCGGATTCGTCGCATGGGTCCAGACTTCGGCCCCGTCGCTCAAGCCGTCGTCGTCGCTGTCGGCATCGAACGGGTCGGTGCCGCGCGCGATTTCGTCGCCGTCCAGAAGTCCATCCGCATCCGGATCGGCTTGGAGGGGCCACGTGCCGTTGACGTATTCCTGGAAATGGGTCAGGCCATCGTCGTCGTCGTCGTCGTCTGCGTCGTCCAGCAGCGGATTCGTGCCGAAGGCCACTTCCCAGGCATCGGGCATTTGGTCGCCATCGGTGTCCATCAACAGCGGATCGGTGCCGTGGACCGCCACTTCGTCGTAATCCGACAGGCCGTCGCCATCGGTGTCGGGATCGTTGGGATCGGTGCCCTGTTGCCATTCGCGGCCGTTGACCAGGCCATCCAGATCGGGATCGCCCAGCCAGTCGTTGACCACCGCCAAATGGAAGGCATCCAGCGCGGAACGATAGATGCGCACGTCGTCGATCTTGCCGCGCCAGAAAGCGTCAAGCACGTTGAGATGGCCGCCGCCGATCAGCAGTTCGGACTGCCGCACGGCATCGAAACCGTTTGAGGTCGTGCCGGCAAGCTGGCCCTCCACGTAGAGCCGGGTCCAAGTGCCGTCGTGCGTCAGGGCCACGTCCACCCAGCGGCCGCCGCCGATCGGAAGCCAATTGGTCGTCCCGGCCCCGTAGGTCACCGCGTTGCTGTTGCCGGCCAATCCGACCAGCCGGTTCTGGCCGGCATGGTAGCGCAAAACGTACCCGGGCACCCGATCGCCCGAGACCAGCCGCGCATCGGAGACCACCGTCGGATACAGTCCGGTCCAGGCTTCATCCTGCCAGATCACGGCGGTCACGGTGAAGGGCGCGGCCGTCACCACCGCGTGGCCGGCCGCTTGCGCGACGGCCACGGCGTCGTTGACGCCGTCGAACCACAAAGCGCGGCCGCCCCGGCCGGCGATCCAATTGGTCTCCGTCATGAACCGCAACGTACCCGGCCAGTTCGTCGAGACCGCGTTCGAGGCGACGCCGCCGACGCCTTCGTCGAACGTCCAGCGCGCGGCCAACCCGTATTCCAGCCCGCCGTCCGACGTGAGATCCAGGCCGTTGTCCCGTTCCCACAGATCCGGCAACCCGTCGCTGTCGGAATCCGGTTCCCGCGGATGGCTGCCGTAGCCGTGTTCGAGCCAATTGCTCAGCCCATCGGCATCGGCGTCGGCGGCGGCATCGTCCTCCAGCGGCAGCAGGCCGTACCGCACCTCCCAACCATCCCACATGCCATCGCCGTCCGAGTCCGGGTCCAGCGGATCGGTGGCGCCGGGAACCGTTTCCGCCGCATCGGACAACCCGTCGCCGTCCGTATCCGGGTTGGCCGGATCGGTGTGATGGAGCGCCACTTCGTCGCCGTCGCTCAAGCCGTCGCCGTCCGTGTCGGGATCCATGGGATCGGTTCCGTAGGTCGCTTCCAGTTCGTTGCTCAAGCCGTCGTCGTCGTCGTCGTTGCCGGCATCGTCGGAAAGCGGATTCAATCCCACCGCGATTTCCCACGAATCCGACAAGCCGTCGCCGTCCGTATCCACGGCCAACGGATCCGTTCCCCACGTCACGATTTCGGCATAATCGTTGAGGCCGTCGCCGTCGGAATCCGGATCCAGAGGCGCGGTGCCGTAGGTGATCGCCTCGGCGCGGTCGTTCAGCCCGTCGCCGTCCGTGTCGACCCGCGCGGGATGCGTGCCGTGCTGCAGGACTTCCGCAGCGTCGGCGAGCCCGTCGCCGTCCGTATCCCCAAGCGTCGGATTCGCGCCGGCGGCGTACTCCTGCAGGTTCGTCAGGCCATCCCCGTCCGGATCGCCGCCCGCGATCTCGTCCAGATGGCCCAAACGCAGGCGCTCCCACGCGTCCGGCAAACCGTCTCCGTCGACATCGGCCAACACCACGGTTTCCGGCGCGTTCGCCCACGTTCCGAAATAGCGATTGGTTTCCACAACCCGGCCGGCTTCGTCGAACGCAAGGACATGGAAGATGCCGCGAACCCGCCAATGCAGGGGCTGGCCGGCGGCCGGCATCGGCTGATCCAGCATGGACCAGTCGATCCGCGCAGTGGCCGTCAGCGTCCTCAGGTTGGTTGCGGAGAAATCCGTCGCGGCGCTGAACTGCCACTCGTAGGCCTGGGCCTGTTCCAGCGGCGCCCAGGCGAAGCGGATAATTGGATTGGTCGTCGTGTCGCCCGTGGCGGAATGGCCTTCCAGCGGCGCCCAGAGTTTCGCGAACCGCTCGCGGGACCAAAGGTCGGCGACTTCCGGCACGTAATGCGCGTTTTGATACGAACTGGTGTAGCCCGGCCGATTGACCAGCAGGAACGCGGAATACGGCACGACGAGGCTGGATTGGAATTCCGGCAAAACCGCATGGGCCACGTCGTTCGACAGCCAATTCAGGTTGTACGTGGCGTTGGTGGCGCCGGGCGATACCGCCGGGAAGGGATAGGTGTGCGCCATCGCGTAGCTGCCGAAACCGGTGTTGGTGCCCATCACCTCTTTCAGACCCGCCAGTTGCAACTGGACGTCTTCTTCCACCCGCCGGGCCGTTGTTCCGTACGTGTAGCGCCGGCTGTTTTCCATCACCATCCAATCCAAATCGGGAATTTGCGAAAGCAGCGGCAGATTGATGGCGGCCCACGGTTTCCAGGCCAATTGCGGCGAAATGAACGCCACCATCCCCCGCCAGTGGGCGTTCGTGGCGTTGAGCGCGGCCAATTGTTCCGCATAGCCGGCCATCAGATGGGCGAACACCACCTGCCGCCATTCCCACCACTGGGCCCAGTGGTCCGGATCGGTCGTGATCTCGAACCGGTTGGTGATGGCCTCATCCAGCACCAGGCGATAAGCCGCCGCGTTGGTCGCCTCCGCGGCCCCGTACCCCAGCGGAGAGACCGGGAAGCGGATGCCGGCATGCGCCGGGCCGTAGCGGGCGACGACATATTCCCGGAACCAAGCCAAGCCGTTGGTGCTGGCCGTGGGACTCCGCAGATAGGACCCGTCTTCCCATCCGTTCAGCGACGGTTCGTTGAAGAAGAAATAGCCGTAGTCCGAAAATACGGACAGGTCCAGCCGCCACTTGTCCAGGAAGTTGCTCACGGTGGTCCGATCGGCCACGTCGAACCGCGGCACCTCGAAGGAATCGTTGATGACCCACGTCGCATTGGTCAGGAATACGCGGATTTCCGCGCCGTTCGTCGTCGCGGCCAGGCATTCGGCCCGGTTCGGCAACGAATTGGAATAGCGGTAGCAAATCTTGGGTTCCAGATGGTTGGCGCTGCTGAGGGCGATGTCCAGGCCTTCCTCGTTGCCGATGGCGATGGCATCGCGGACGTTCGCCTCGATGATGTCCCAGGTCTTGGGGGCGGATTGGGCCCAGCCCATCCAGCTCATGGTTTTTTCCGCGGCGTCGGCCACCTGGGCATAGCGCCGGATCAGCACGCGCATCGCGTTGCTGGACACGAAGTCCGCCACGCCCATCGGCCGCGTGATTTCCTGGATCAGCGTGCGCGGCCGGGCCCCGGGCGCCGGCGGGTCCTTGGCCCGCAGCGCGAACGTCGGCAGCGGGTTGGTGGCGGCCATCCCGTAGGCCGTCGGCCGCACGTGCGCGGCCACCCAGTCCACCTTGGCCGCATAGATTCCATCGGCCCAGGAGCCGAACCGAACGGCGTTGGACCGCACCACCCCGGACCAGGGGGCCGCCACGAACGCGGCGTTCCAATAATCGGTTTCGTATTCCCAGAAAGACGTGGTCAGCCGCGGATTGTGGACCAGCCCCATGTCCGCTTGATGGTCGATGCCGTTGACGAACAAGCGCATTTCGGCCGTGGGCCGACCCGTGTTGAATCCGCGCCAACTGGCCGTGATCCGGTTGGTCGCGTTCGACAGCAAGAACCCGCCGCCGACCAGGTTCGGATGGAATACGGCATGCCGGTTGCCGTCCGCATCCATCAGGATGAACTTCAGCTTGTCGTTTTCCAGGAAGACGTGGATTTCGTTGCCGGGATTCGAATCCCCGAAATGCGCCAGGTACTGCGGCGGATCCTCGGGCGTCCAATCCCGGGGCACGAAGAGCATATCCAGCGCGCCTTCGGATCCGGCGACGCCGGCATCCGCCCGGGGATCTTCGGCGGCGAGGAATTCCTCGCGGTTGCTGGCACCGTCGGCGTTGGCGTCGGCTTGGGCCTCGAACAATTCGGCCAGTTGCGCGGACGTCAGGGCGGTTCCGTAGATCCGCACGTCGTCCATCTTGCCCCGCCAGGCGGAATCCGGCTCGTTCACGTGGCCGCGGCCAATGCGCAGCTCGGCGTTGGTGGCCGGCACGAACACGTTGGTCCGGGCGCTCCAGAGGCTGCCGTCCACGTAGAGCCGCGTCGTGTCCTGCTCCTGGACCAGCGCGACGTGGGTCCAACGTCCGCCCCAGCGGGCACCCCACAAATCGGCGGCGACTTCGGCGACGGGCTGATCGGCGCTCCCCACCAATCCCATCACCTGGTCGCCTCCTTCCGTCACGCGCAGCGTGAACCCGGGCCAGTAGGCGTCGCCCCGCCAAGCGCCATCCGAAACCAAGGTTGGATACGGCGAAGCTCCCGTCTCCTGCCAGACCCAGGCGCAAACCGTAAACGAACCGCCCGTGACCACCGCGCCTTGAGCCTGCGCTACGGCCACGTAGCCGTTGGAACCGCCCAGCCACAGCGCCCCGCGGCCTTTGGCGTCGTTGGTCCATTGCGTGCCCGTCGCGCCGCGGATTTGGGCCGGATACTCGGCGCTGGCGGAATTGACCAGCGCGGTGCCCGCGCCTTCGTCGAAGCGCAACCACAACCGCAGGTGCAGATTCGTCGCCATTCCGGACAAGGGGTTGAATTCATAATCCACTTCCCAGCCGTCGGGCAATCCGTCGGCATCCGAATCCGCATCCAGCGGATCGGTCGCGAGCGGCAATTCGTCCCCGTCGTCCAAGCCGTCGCCATCCGTATCGGCCAAGAGCGGATGCGTGCCCAAGCCGCGTTCCTCCTGGTTGGTCAATCCGTCGCCATCCGGATCGCCGTCCGCGCCTTCGCGCCCTTCGCCGTCCAGCGCGTCCAGACCGGTTTCCACTTCCCAGAGGTCCGGCAAGCCGTCGCCGTCGGTGTCCGGATCCAGCGGATTCGTTCCGTACGTTTCGGCTTCGGCATAGTCGTTCAGCCCATCATCGTCGCTGTCGGCGTCGAACGGATCGGTGCCGTGCGTCACGACTTCGGCGTAATCGTTCAAACCATCGCCGTCCGGATCGCCATTGCGCGGATCCGTGCCGTAGCCGTATTCTTGGAGATTCGTCAATCCATCGCCATCCGCATCGCCGTCCGCGTCGGGGACCGCCGGTTCAAAATCGTGGGCCACTTCCCACGCATCCGGCATTCCGTCGGCATCGCCGTCCGCGGACAGCGGATCGCTGCCGTGGAGGTCCACTTCGGCGCCGTCGGCCAGACCGTCGCCGTCGCTGTCGGCGTCGTTCGGATCCGTGCCCGCCTCCCACTCGCGGCCATTGATGAACCCGTCGCCGTCCGGATCGCCCAGCCAGTCGTTGACCGCCGCCAGATCGTTCGTCGAGAGCGCCTGCCGGTAAATGCGCACGTCGTCGAGCGCGCCCCTCCAACCGGATTCGTGCTCGTTGACGTGGCCGCCGCCGATCAACAGTTCCGGCTGCAGCGCCGCCGAAAAGGCTCCGGCCATTTCCTTCGCCAATCGCCCGCCCACGAAAAGCCGGGCCGTGCTGCCGTCGTGCGCGAACGCCACGTCCACCCAGCGACCCGCCTGCGCCGGCAACCAGTTCGTCGCCGGCAATTGACTCAGCGAATTGGTTCCACCGACGTTCACTGTCATCGCGTTGGGACCGCGCTGATAGCGCAGCGTGAAGCCCGGCCAATAGCCGCCCGTAAACTGGCCGTCGGAGATCACGGTCGGATAGTTCCCCGTCCAAGCCCCGTCCTGCCGGAGCACGGCCGTCACCGTGAACGGCGCGCCGGTCACCACGGCCGCGCCGTTCGACTGCGCGACGGCCACCCCGTCGTTCACCCCATCGAATCCCAGCGCGCCCCCGTTGCGGCCGACCGTCCAGTTGCTGGCCGCCATGCCGCGCAGAAGTCCCGGCCAATTCGACGAAACCCGGTTCGACGCCGTGGTTCCCGTCCCTTCGTCGAACCTCCAGTGCGCCGCCAGCCCGTAAGACAAGCCGCCGTCCGAAAGCGGGTTGAGCTCGTGCGCCAGCTCCCAGCCATCCGGCAAACCGTCCGAATCCGTGTCGGCCGCCACCGGATCGGTGCCGTGATCCTCGATCTCCGCGCGGTCCCCCAGGCCGTCGCCGTCCGTGTCGGAGTCCCGCGGATCCGTGCCCGCGCCGTATTCCTCCGCGTTCGACAAGCCGTCCCCGTCGTCGTCCCCGCCCGCATCGTCCACCAGCGGATCGAATCCGTTGTACAACTCCCACCCATCCGGCATCCCGTCGCCGTCCGTATCGGCCGCCTGCGGATCGGTGGTCGCGCCGTATTCCTGTCCATTCGCCAAGCCGTCGCCGTCGGGATCGCCCGCCGCATCGTTCGCCAGCGGATTCAAGCCGTGGGCCGCTTCCCAGCCATCCGGCATCCCGTCGCCATCCGTGTCCGGCAGGTTCGGATGCGTGCCCAGACCGCGCTCCTCCTGATTCGTCAACCCGTCGCCATCGGGATCGGCTGCCGCGTCGGCGACCAGAGCGTCCGTGCCGTTCGCGATTTCCCAGGCGTCCGGCAGGCCGTCGGAATCCGTATCGTCCGACAGCGGATCCGTTCCGTAGGTGATGGCTTCGGCGTAGTCGTTCAGCCCGTCGCCGTCGCTGTCGGCGTCGAACGGATCCGTGCCCGCGGCGATTTCCTCGTCGTCTTCCAATCCGTCGCCATCCGGATCGCCGTTGCGCGGATTCGTGCCGTAGCCGTATTCCTGCAGATTCGTCAATCCATCGCCATCCGCATCGCCGTCCGCGTCGGGAACCGCCGGATGAAAATCGTGAGTTACCTCCCAGAGGTCCGGCATGCCGTCGGCATCGCCGTCCGCGGACAGCGGATCGCTGCCATGGACGTCCATTTCGGCGCCGTCTTCCAGCCCATCCCCGTCGCTGTCGGCCTCGTTCGGATTTGTGCCGGCTTCCCACTCGCGGCCGTTGACCAACCCGTCGCCGTCCGGGTCGCCCAACCAGTCGTTGACGGTCGCCAAGCCCGCCGCCGTCAACGCGGAACGATAGATGCGCACGTCGTCGAGCTTGCCGCGCCAGAAGGATTCGGGCGTATTGACTTGCCCGGCCCCCATCCACAATTCGGGCTGCATCTGGGCACTGAAGGGTTGCTCTTTCACGGAAACCAGCCCGCCATCCACGAACAGGCGCGCCTTGGTCCCGTCATGCGCCAGCGCCACGTCCACCCAACGCCCCGTCGAGACCGCCGCCCAGTTTGTCCGGACCAACTGCGCCCGCGGAGCGTTGCTGCTGCCCACCAGCCCCACCAGGGCATCCATGGAGCGTTGAACGCGCAGCGTGAAACCCGGCCAATAGACCCCGTCATAGGCGGCATCCGAAATCACCGTCGGATAGCCGCCCGTCCAGGTTCCGTCCTGCCAGACCACGGCCGTCACCGTAAAGGGCGCGCTCTTGACCACGGCGGCGCCGTTGGTTTGCGCGACGGCGATCCCGTCGTCCACGCCGTCGAATTCCAGCGCCCCGCCGTTGCGCCCCGTCGTCCAAGCGTTGGAAGCCATGCCGCGCAACCGTCCCGGCCAATTCGTCGAAACCCAGTTCGAGGCAAACGTGGCCAAACCGTCATCGAACGCCCACCGCGCCACCAAGCCCTGGGCCCGGCCGCCATCCGACAGCGGATTGAACCCGTGGGCCACTTCCCAGGCGTCCGGCAGGCCGTCGCTGTCCGTGTCGGCGGCCAACGGATCCGTGCCGACCGCCGTCTCGGCGCCATCCGGCAAGCCGTCGCCGTCCGTATCGGCCGCCAGCGGGTCGGTGCCGTGGGCGAGTTCCTGCCGATTGTCCAAGCCGTCGTCGTCCGGATCTCCGGCGCCGCCCTGGTCGCCGACGGCATTCGCCGGCTCGAGGCCGACGTCCAGTTCCCACGCATCCGGCAAGTCGTCGCCGTCGGTATCCGCCGAAAGCGGATCGGTGCCATGCGGATCGATCTCCGCTTGATCCCCCAGGCCATCGCCGTCCGTGTCCGACAACAGCGGATCGGTGCGATGCACCTGCACTTCGTCGCCGTCGTCCAATCCGTCGTCGTCGGTGTCGGAATCCAGCGGATCCGTTTCCTGTTCGTATTCCTCGCCGTTCGTCAGACCGTCGCCGTCGGCGTCGCCGGCTCCCGTCTCGTCCAAATCGCCGAAATGCAGGAGCTCCCAGTCGTCCGGGAGACCATCCCCGTCCAGATCCAAATCCGCCGCGTTCGGATCCGTCCCCAGCTGCCATTCCCGACCGTTCACCAATCCGTCGCCGTCGGGATCGCCGAGCCAATCGTTGACCGCCATCCATTCGTTCGTGCCCAGCGCTTGCCGATAGATGCGCACGTCGTCGATGGCCCCGCGCCAGAAAGACTCGGGCACGTTGACGTGGCCCGCGCCAAGGAGCAATTCCGGTTGCAAGCGGGCCGAAAATGCGTTGGAGGCCGACGCCACCAGCTGTCCGCTCGCATAAAACCAAGCCGTCGTTCCGTCGTGCGCAAACGCCACGTCCACCCAGCGATCCGCGCGCGCCGGCAACCAGTTCGTCGCAAGCAGTTGTTTCAGCGGCGCATTGCTGGCGCCGATATTCAGCACCAGGGCATTGGTGGCCCGCTGATAGCGCAGCGTGAAGCCCGGCCAAAAGCCGCCGGAATAGGCGCCGTCCGACACCACCGTCGGATAGTTCCCCGTCCAGGCGCCATCCTGCCGGACAACCGCCGTCACCGTGAACGGCGCGCCCGTCACGACGGCGCCGGCATTCGTCTGCGCCACCGCCACGTAGTCGTTCTGGCCATCGAACCGCAGTGCGCCGCCGTTGCGGCCCGCGATCCAGTTGCTCGCCGACGTATTGCGCAAAAGACCGGGCCAATTCGTCGAAATCCGGTTCGAGACGAAGGTCGCCGCACCGCCGTCGAAGGTCCAATGCGCGGTCAAGCCGAACGCCATGCCGCCATCCGAACGCGGATTGAATCCGTGCGTCTGTTCCCAGCCGTCCGGCAGCCCATCCGAATCGGTATCCACGGCCAAGGGGTCGGTCCCGTACGTTCCGACTTCCTGGGCATCCGTCAAGCCATCGTCGTCCGTATCGGCGGCCTGCGGATCCGTTCCGGCGGAGAACTCCGCCAGATTGTCCAATCCGTCGCCATCGGCATCCCCGGCGGCATCGTCCAGCCCCGGGTTCAGTCCGTGGGCCACTTCCCATCCGTCCGGCATTCCGTCGCCGTCCGTATCGGGGTCTTGGGGGTCCACGTCGTCCGCGTATTCCTGCGCATTCGTCAAGCCGTCGCCGTCGGCATCCCCCGCGGCATCGTCGGCGAGCGGATTCAACCCATGGGCGTGCTCCCATCCGTCCGGCAAGCCATCGGCATCCGTATCCGGCCAATTCGGATGCGTTCCAAGCCCGTATTCCGTTGCGTTCGTCAAGCCGTCGCCGTCGGGATCGCCGTCCGCGCCTTCGCGTCCTTCGCCGGCCAGCGCGTCCAGACCCACGTCCACTTCCCATCGATCCGGCAGCCCGTCCGCGTCGGTGTCCGGATCCAGCGGATCCGTGCCGTGCGTTTGCGTCTCCGCATAATCGCTCAGCCCGTCGTCGTCGCTGTCGGCGTCGAACGGATCGGTTCCGTGCGTCACGACTTCCGCGTAGTCGTTCAGCCCGTCCCCGTCCGGGTCGCCGTTGCGCGGATTTGTGCTGGAGTCGTATTCTTGGAGATTGGCGAGACCGTCGTTGTCCGCATCGCCGTCTGCGTCGGGTACCGCCGGTTCGAAATCGTAGGCCACTTCCCACGCATCCGGCATGCCGTCGGCATCTCCGTCCGCGGACAACGGATCGCTGCCGTGGACGTCCACTTCGGCGCCGTCGGCCAGACCATCGCCGTCGCTGTCGGCCTCGTTCGGATCCGTGCCCGCCTCCCACTCGCGACCATTGATGAAACTGTCCCCGTCCGGATCGCCCAGCCAGTCATTGACTGCCGCCAGATCGTTCGTTCCCAGCGCCTGCCGGTAGATGCGCACGTCGTCGATGGCCCCGCGCCAGAAGGATTCGTGCACGTTGACGTGGCCGCCGCCGATCAGCAATTCCGGCTGCAGCGCCGCCGAAAAGGCGCCGGCAGCTGAAACCGCGAGCCGCCCGTCCACGAAGAGCCGGGCCGTGCTGCCGTCGTGCGCAAACGCCACGTCCACCCAGCGATCCGCACGCGCCGGCACCCAGTTCGTCGCCTGCAATTGTTTCAAGGGAGCGTTGCTGCTGCCAATGTTCACCAACATGGCGTTTGCTCCCCGTTGGTAGCGCAGCGTGAAGCCCGGCCAATAACCGCCCGCGTACGACCCGTCCGACACCGCCGTCGGATAGTTCCCCGTCCAAGCCCCGTCCTGCCGGAGCACGGCCATCACCGTGAACGGCGCACCCGTCGCCACGGCCGCGCCGTTCGACTGCGCGACGGCCACCACGCTGTTCAAACCATTGAATTCCAGCGCCCCTCCGTTGCGGCCGACCGTCCAGTTGCCGGCCGCCATGCCGCGCAGAAGTCCTGGCCAATTCGCCGAGACCCGGTTCGACGCCGTGGTGCCCGCTCCTTCGTCGAACCGCCAATGCGCCGTCAACCCGTAGGCCAAACCGCCGTCCGACCGCGGATCGAAACCATTCGCCTGCTCCCAGCCGTCCGGCAAGCCGTCCGAATCCGTGTCGACCGCCAACGGGTCGGTGCCGTAATCCTCGATCTCCGCGCGGTCCCTTAAACCGTCGCCGTCCGTGTCGGAGTCCCGCGGATCCGTGCCCGCGCCGTATTCCTCCACGTTCGACAAGCCGTCCGCATCGTCGTCCCCGCCCGCATCGTCCACGAGCGGATTGAACACGTGGACCCATTCCCAACCGTCGGGCATTCCGTCGCCGTCCGTGTCGGCCGCCTGCGGATTCGTGGCCGCGCCGTATTCCTGTCCATTCGCCAAACCGTCGCCGTCGGGATCGGCCGCCGCATCGTCCGCCAGCGGATTCAAGCCGTTCGCCGCTTCCCAGCCGTCCGGCAGCCCGTCGCCGTCCGTATCGCCGTCTTGCGGATCCGTGCCGGCCGCCTGCTCCTGCAAATGGGTCAGCCCGTCGCCGTCGGCGTCGGCCCCCGCATCGTCCACCAAGGGATCAAGGCCGTTCGCGACCTCCCAGCCGTCGGGCAGCCCGTCGCCGTCCGTATCGCCGTCTTGAGGATTCGTGCCCGCGCCGTATTCCTGTCCGTTCGTCAATCCGTCGCCGTCGGCATCGGACCCCGCATCGTTCGCCAGCGGATTCAAGCCATGGGTCGTTTCCCAGCCATCCGGCATCCCGTCGCCGTCCGTGTCCGGCAGGTTCGGATGCGTGCCCAGACCGAGCTCTTCCTGGTTCGTCAGGCCGTCGCCGTCGGGATCCGCCGCCGCGTCGGCGACCAGCGCATCCGTGCCGTGGTCGATTTCCCAGGCGTCCGGCAAGCCGTCGGAATCCGTATCGCCGGCCAATGGATTCGTTCCGTAGATGATCGCTTCGGCATGGTCGTTCAGCCCGTCGTCGTCGCTGTCGGCGTCGAACGGATCGGTGCCGTGCGTCACGACTTCGGCGAAATCGTCCAGTCCGTCGCCATCCGGATCGCCGTTGCGCGGATTCGTGTCCTGGACGTATTCTTGGAGATTCGTCAGTCCGTCGCCGTCCGCATCGCCGTCTGCGTCGGATACCGCCGGGTTGAAATCGTGGGCCACCTCCCACGCATCCGGCATGCCGTCGGCGTCGCCGTCTGCGGACAGCGGATCGCTGCCGTGGACGTCCACTTCGGCGCCGTCGGCCAGCCCGTCGCCGTCGGTGTCGGCGGCGTTAGGAGCCGTGCCGGCCTCCCACTCGCGGCCATTCACCAGCCCGTCGCCGTCCGGATCGCCCAGCCAATCGTTGACCGCCGCCAGTTCGTTCGTCGAGAGCGCCTGCCGGTAGATGCGCACGTCGTCGATCGCACCCCGCCAGAACGAATCGGGCACGTTGACGTGGCCGCCGCCGATCAACAGTTCGGGCTGCATCTGCGCGCTGAACGTCTGGTTCGAAGAAGCCGCCAAGCGGCCATCCACGAACAGCCGGGCCGTCGTTCCGTCGTGCGAAAACGCCACGTCCGCCCAGCGGCCGGTCGGCGACGGAACGCTGACCAGCCGCGCCAGCGGCGCATGGTCGCTGCCCAAAATACCCACGAGGGCATTCATGGTCCGATAATGGCGCAACGTGAAGCCCGGCCAAAGGCCGCCCGAATAGGTGCCGTCCGAAATGACCGTGGGGTAGTTCCCCGTCCAGCCGGATTGCTGCCAAATCACGGCCGCCACCGTGAACGGCGCGCTCGTCACCACGGCCATGCCGTTCGATTGTCCGACGGCCACGACGTCGTTCAGGCCGTCGAACCATAAAGCGCCCCGGTTGCGCCCCGTCGTCCAATTCGTCGCCGCCACGTTGCGCAAGCGACCGGGCCAATTCGTCGAAACCCGGTTCGATGCCACGGTTCCCGCGCCTTCGTCGAACGACCAGTGCGCCGCCAACCCATAGGCCGACCCGCCATCCGACAGCGGATCAAAGCCGTGAACCACTTCCCATCCATCGGGCAATCCGTCCGAATCCGTGTCCGCCGCCAGCGGATCCGTTTCATAGACGTTCAGTTCGCCCAGATCCGTCAGATTGTCCCCGTCGGTATCGACGTCGCGGGGATCGGTGCCCGCGTTCATTTCCTGCAGGTTGGTGAGACCGTCGCCGTCCCGATCGTCGCCGGCATTGCTCAGGAGCGGATTGAGGCCGTGGCTGGCCTCCCAGCCATCCGTCATGCCGTCGCCATCCGTATCCATGTCCAGCGGGGCGGTGCCCGTGCCGTATTCCTGCAGGTTGGTCAACCCGTCGGCATCGGGATCCGCGGCGGCATCGGCCTCGAGCGCGTTCGTCCCGTGGGCGATTTCCCAGCCATCCGGCAAGCCATCGGCATCCGTATCGGCCAGGTTCGGGTGCGTCCCGGCCGCCTGTTCCGCCCAATTCGCCAACCCATCGCCGTCGGGGTCCGCCGCCGCGTCAGAAACCAACGGTTCCGTTCCGTTCGCAATTTCCCAGGCATCGGACATTTCGTCGCCGTCGGTGTCCGGATCCAGCGGATTCGTGCCGTACGTGATGGCTTCCGCAAAATCGTTCAATCCGTCGCCGTCGCTGTCGGCGGCGAACGGATCGGTGCCGTGCGTCATGACTTCCGCGTAGTCGTTCAATCCGTCGCCGTCCGGATCGCCGTGGCGCGGATCCGTGCCGGCGCCGCATTCCTGCAGATTGGTGAGACCGTCGCCGTCCGCGTCGCCGTCCGCATCGGGTACCGCCGGATCGAAATCGTGAGCGACTTCCCAGGCGTCCGGCAGGCCGTCGGCATCCGTGTCGGCCGACAGGGGATTGCTGCCGTGAAGGTCCACTTCCGCGCCGTCCGCCAGCCCGTCGCCGTCGCTGTCGGCCTCGTTCGGATCGGTTTCATGCTGCCATTCGCGGCCGTTGACCAGCCCGTCGCCGTCCGGATCGCCCAGCCAGTCGTTCGCCGCCGCCAGTTCATCCGTCGAGAGCGCCTGCCGATAGATGCGCACGTCGTCGATGGCCCCGCGCCAGAAAGAATCGGGCACGTTGACGTGGCCTCCGCCGATCAGCAGTTCCGGCTGCCGCGCCGCGGAAAAAGCGCTGGACGCCGCCGCCACGAGCCGCCCGTCCACGAAAAGCCGCGCCGTCGTCCCGTCGTGCGCAAACGCCACGTCCACCCAGCGGCCGGCCCCCGCCGGCATCCAGTTCGTCGCGAAAAGTTGTTTCAGCGGCGCATTGCTGGCGCCGATATTCAGCACCATGGCGTTGGTGGCCCGTTGATAGCGCAGCGTGAAGCCCGGCCAAAGCCCGCCCGAATAGAACCCATCCGAAATCACGGTCGGATAGTTCCCCGTCCACGATCCGTCCTGCCAAACCGTCGCCGTCACCGTGAACGGCGCGCCCGTCACGACGGCGCCAGCATTCGACTGCGATACCGCCACGTAGTCGTTCGCGCCATCGAATCCCAGCGCGCCCCCGTTGCGCCCCGTCGTCCAATTGCTGGCCGTCATGCCGCGCAGAACTCCCGGCCAATTCGTCGAGACCCGGTTCGACGCCCAGTTCCCCGTCCCCTCGTCGAACGTCCAGTGGGCCACGAGACCCAACGCCGCGCCGCCGTCCGACGTCGGCACAAACCCCTGATCCACTTCCCATTTGTCCGGCAGCCCGTCCGAATCCGTATCCACCGCCAGCGGATCGGTGGCATGCGTGAGCACTTCCTCGCCGTCGGTCAGGCCATCGCCGTCGGTATCGGCGAAATCCGGTCGGGTACCGCGTTCGTATTCCGCGAGATTGGCCAAGCCGTCGGCATCGGCGTCGATCGCGGCATCGGCGGGATCGAGCGGATTCAGCAACAACGGCCGCCGCAACTCGTAGACGTCGTCGATGCCGTCTCCATCGGAATCCAGCGGCTGCGTCACGTCCCGCGAGCGCACCCGATAGAATTGCCGGGATTGCAGCGGAAAGACGTCCGCATCTTGCCAGGTCTGCGTGCCCTGCACGCCCAGCACCAGGCCCGTCAGCCCCCAGTTGCTCACGGAAGGAGCCGCCTGCACCAGATGGTAGTCGGTGGTGGCCGACGGAATCTCGATCCGAAAATCCAGATTGGTGCGCTGCGCTTCGATCCAAAAGTCCGCCACGCCGGCATCCGGCCCCGGCAAGACCAGCCAGAGCCCCAGAAAAACCCACCAACAACCCGGCCGCCAAGCGGTCAGGTTCTTGATTCTACGACCTGCTGGAAGCCCGAGCATCGTGTCCGGTTGGGGGTTGCGTGTGCGCGCTTAACACTACTCAAATACAATAACCCCGCGCCGCACCGACATCAAACCCGATTCTCCGGAAACCGCAGGGACTTCCGCAAAACACATCTCATTGGTCTGGTTCTAGATGGCCCATCCATCCCCGGGGCGGCCGCGCGGCGGGAAACGGCGGATCGAACGCAGGCCGCTCCGGAGCCCCGGCGCAAATCTGCCAGCGCATGGGGTCGCAGGCGTGTCGCAATAGGGGTATTTTCGCTGAATCGAAGCCCAACAAGGCCGCCCCGATGAAATCGCCGACGGCCGGATTGCGCACGGCAAAGACCGCCCCGGTCAACAGCGGATCGGGGGCCAGCGGTCCTTCGCCCTGGCCCGCGATCACGGCATCGACGATGGAGATTTCTTCCCGCTGGATTTCGTCGTGCAGAATGCCGTTGCGATCGGCATGGAGAAGGGCGCGGTTCAAGTCGAGACAGGTCCGCCAGATGGTGTCGTTGCCGTGCCAACTGCCCTCGATCTGCGCCGCGGGATCTGCTTTTTGCCGCTGCACCAAACCCCGCCAGGCCACCCGCTCGAACAACCGGTAGAGGCGCGGCAGCCCCCGCAACCGGCCGTTTGCGAAATCGAGCAGGTTTTCCGCCAGCGACAGTCTCCAGTGGGCCTGCGCGTAATCGTCGCCCGCGCCGCTGTCCGCCCCGCCCTTCCGGTGGTGCGGCAAATATTCCTTGTTGCCGTTGATGCCGATCAGGTTCTTCAGGCAACAGGTAATGCCCGTTTTTTTGTGCGCCTTGAGCTTGGGCACGTTCACCACCAAATCCGCTTCCAGGATTTCCCTGGCGATCAAATACCGGTGCCGGCCGGGCCGATGGTGTGCCCACATCTTGCGGGGATCGTAGACCGTCACCCGAAATTTTCGCCAGTCTCCGGAAATCGGCTCCAGCAGACTGTCGGAACCCAGATCCACAAGCGCGTAGTCCGTTTCCGGCCGCAATTCTTCGTCCACGAATTTCAAATCCCCGGCCTGCCGCATGACGGTGCGGCGGAAATCCTTCACGGCCAGAGGCAGGCCGCGCCCCTGGAAGTCGCCGACGACCTTCCGGAGCCCGCCGAAATCGAGCAGGGCTTCGAAATCGCACCCCTGCAAGGGCGCGTCGCCCAGCACGACCTGCTCCGGCTTGGCCAAAAACACGTATTCCAGCACCGCCCGGAGCACGGACGGATGGGTGATCATGCAATCCATCCCTCCCGCCCCCTCGTTGCGGTGCAACACCCAGTTGGGCTTCACCACGATCCGGCCGTCCGGCTTCACGAGGTCGCCGAGCGGATTCCACGCCGGCGTGCCGAAGCGCGCCGCATCGAGGCCGAGGTCGCGCAGCGCCCCGCGCACCAGCGCGAAAACCGGATTGGGTGCCGGCCCAAGCCTCAGCCCCGGAAATTCCGGATAGGCCTCTCCGGGCGGATAGGCCGCCGCCGTTGGATACGCCGCCGCCCCGTCCAGCCGCTTCAACCCCCACGCACCGGACTGGACGAGCCCCGCCATGCCCTATCCCAACGTCCCCACCGCGGCCGCGTAATCCGGTTCTTCCGTCAACTCCGGCACGAGCTGGACGTGCCGCACGACGTCTTGTTCGTCGAGCACGATCACCGCGCGAGCCTGCA
>RZYG01000106.1 GCA_009930415.1 Spartobacteria bacterium
CGTGGGCATCGGCACGTTCCGGCCCGTTTCCGCCGAGAACGTCGAAGAGCACAAAATGGATTTCGAGCGCTGGCAGATTCCGGCCGAAGCCGCCGCGAAGGTCGCCGCCACGAAAGCCGCCGGCGGACGCGTCGTGGCCGTGGGCACGACGAGCGTACGCACGCTCGAAAGCGCGGCGGCCCGGCCGGAAGGCTTCGGCGCGGGGCAGGGGCGCACGGACCTGTTCATTTATCCGCCGTACGAATTCAAGGTCGTGGATGCGCTGGTGACGAATTTCCACCTGCCGAAGTCCACGCTTATCATGATGATCAGCGCCTTTGCCGGGCGCGAGTTCGTGCTGGCCGCCTACCGCGAAGCCATCCGCGAGCGCTACCGCTTCTTCAGCTACGGCGATTGCATGTTGATCCTATGAACCGGGTGCATCTGGAACGGATCGCGAAGACGGAAGTGGCGGCGCTGCGCCAGCAGCTGCCGCGCGAGATGGCGCGGCGGGCGGCGGAGGTGCCGGTCGTGATGCTGCCGCGGCCGACGAAGGCCATGGTGCGCGACGACGGCGTCGAGCCGGATCTGCTCGGGCTGTTCGTGGGTCCAAGCTGCGCGGAGGGCGTCGAGAGCGGCGACCCGCTGCCGCCGGAAATCCTGCTGTTCCTGGAAAACCTCTGGGACTACGCGGACGGCGACGAAGAAATCTTCCGCGAAGAAGTCCGCGTCACCTACTACCACGAACTCGGCCACTACCTCGGCCTCGAGGAAGACGACCTCGAAGACCGCGGGCTGGAATAAGCGGTCAGGGTGCCAGCGGGCGGGCGCCCTGGCAGGCGGGGAAATCCGGGCAGCCCCAGAAGGACTTGCCGGCGTTGGGGCCTTTGCGCGCCGTGCGCAGGGCCATGGGCTTTCCGCAGCGGGGGCAGTCGGGGGCCTTGGCTTGCGCCGGATCGGGCGGATTCGTCGGATTCCTTCGGCTGCGCTCGCGCTCCGCGATGCGCGCGGCGGCCAGCGTTTCGCTGTAGCCGCCGTCGCGGATGAAGCCGCGTTCCAGCGCGGCGATTTGCTGGTCGAGCAGGTAGTTGGTCTGGTGGATCAGGCAGATCAGCGCGTTGGCCGCCACGGCGGGATCGGCGTGCTCCAGCCAGGGCGCATAGCGCGCCCAGCGGGCGCGGTTGCCGCGTTCCGTCGGATCCGACAGATCGGGCGGATCCGCCGGGTGGGGAAAACCCAGTTCCCGCACGGCCTTGGCTTCGGGGTCGTCTTTGTCCCAGGCGCGGAGCTTGCGGTGGCGCAGGAAGTCCTCGTAGTCCAGCAGCAGTTCGTCGAGGCTGGCCCGGGCCACTTGGACCAGGCGCAATTCGGTTTGGCTGGAGGTGGCCGCCGCGCGGCTGCCTTCGGCGATGTTCTGGCGTCCGCTGCGGGCGGCTTGCTCCATCTGGTCGATCGTGCGCGACAGATGGCGGACGTTGCGCGGCGCAAAAATCACCGTGGCGTCGTAGATCACCGTCGCCATCTGGAAGCTGCGCAACTGGCGGTAGCCCCCGCTGGGGCGCAGGCGCCGGGGTTTGGGGGAATCCGGCGGATGATTTGCGGGCTGGTTATTCATGGCCCCGGCGCGGCGCGGCGGCTGAGGCCGAAGACGTTGAAAAAGGCGTCCCAGAAGGACTTGGCCTCGGCGGTTTCGCGGGTTTCCGCGGACCACTCGCGGGAGAAGGCGATCGCGCGGGCCTTGATTTCAGTCCAGCTCAACGGCATGGGGGAGAGTTTAGCGGACGGGACGCGGCCTGTCGATGGGGGCCGGGCCGATTTTACGTAGTACGTAAAAACTTTCAGCGAGTTTTACGTAGAACGTAAAAACTTTGCACCCGGTTTTACGTAGAACGTAAAAACTTTGCACCCGGTTTTACGTGGAACGTAAAAACTTTGAGCCGCCCCTTCGCCAAGGCTTCGGGGGGCAAGCCGCAACGGGTGGCGCGGGGGGGAGGGGGGCGTCCGTTTGGGGCGTGACCTGATTCACCCGCGGCGCGAGGCCGTGGGGGTCTGGGGCGCGGGGAGCAGGGGGCTCAGGAGCCGGAATTTTTCTTCTTTTTCTCGGCGGCGGGCTTGGCGTTCTGGAGCGGGGGGAGATCGGCCAGTTTCTTGGACCCGTCGCGCCGGACGGGGGCGGCTTCGTAGAGGGCCCGGGCTTCGGGGAGATGCCGGCGGAGTTCCTGGGCGCGCTTGTAGTCGCGCGGGTGGGTGGCGAAGATGCTGAGGACTTTTTCGACTTGGCTGTCGGTGGCGCCGGCGAGGCGTTCCCAGACGCGCGGGGCGGCAGCGGGATCGTAGCCGGCCCGGGCCATGTAGAACATGCCGACGCGGTCGGCTTCCAGTTCGTCCGCGCGGGAGTACTTCGTGACGACGAGGCCGTTGTACGCGAGCATGGTGCCCGCGAGGATCAACTGGGCGTCTTCCTTTTCTTCGACGGCCGCGTAGATCATGGCTCCGGCCAGGAGGAGATTGGGGAGCATTTGGCGCGTCATGGCCTCGGTGGAGTGCCGGCAGTTGACGTGGGCGATTTCGTGGGCGACGACGGCGGCGAGCTCGTCCACGGTCCGCACGAGGCCGCTCTTGGGATTCCAGAGACCTTCGAAAATCAGGATGTTGCCGCCGGGCACGGCGTAGGTGTTGACGAAGTCGGGATCGCCCACGTACGTGGCGCGATAGGGCAGGTTGGTGGCGTGGGCGACGGCGACGACGTGGTCGGTGACTTCGCGGACGAGGGCGACGCGGACGGGATCTTGGTCGATCGGGGCGTTTTCGTTTTTCAGCTCGCCGACGGTCTGGACGTAGAACTTCTGGCCGAGCTGGATTTCCTCGTCGAGGGAGTACATGTTCTGCACTTCCTGGCCGGTGACGAAATCGACGGTGGCGCAGCCGGAGGCGCAGGCGAGGCCGGCGGCGGCCAGGAGGGGGTACCACAGGGATTGCAAGCGTTTCATGGGGCGGAAAATAGCGAATCCGGGCAAAAACGGCAAAAAACTTTCGCGCCGGTGAAGCGTTTCGGCTAGAGTGTCCGAATATGGCGACGTCGGCGCTCCAGATGATCTACGCGAAGAACGTGGTGTCCCGGACGGTGCAAGGCACTTTCCAGGAGCTGGCGTTCGCCGTGCGCGTGCGCAACGTCGGTTTCGGCAAGCGGGTGGCGATCCAGTGGTGCGGGGAAGACGGCGTCTGGCGGGAAACGCCCGCCGCCTACCGCGCGCCGCTGCCGGACGGCGACGAGGCGTGGGTGGCGGAACTGGCCGTACCGCTGACGAAGCACTCGGCGATTCCGGGGAACGTCCAGTTCGCGGCGTGCCTCGAACACGACGGGCAAACGCACTGGGACAGCCGGCACGGGCAGAATTACCAGACCGACGCGGATTCGGGCGTCATCGTGTTCGAGCCGGCGGACGTCCGCGCGGTCGGCTGCTCGCCGCAGTTGCCGGACGGGCTGGTGTCGCTGCCGCTGGAGATCGCGGTGCGGCAGGATGCCGAACCGGAAGCGGTGACGGTGCATTGGACCACGGACGACTGGAACACGGCGCGCGCCGCGCCGGCCTATTTCCGGCGCAACCACTGGGACCGGACGTGCGGCAGCAACGCGCGCAATCCCAACCGCTACGGGTGGGCGGTCTGGGCCGCGCGCCTGCCCCTGCGACACGCCTACCGCGTGGAATTCGCCGTCGAGTGCCGCACGAAGCGCGGCGTCGTCTGGGACAACCGCGGCGGCCTGAACTACCGCGCGCAGCACGGCACGCTCAAGGTGCTGACGCTGAACCTGCACACCTGGCAGGAGGAAGATCAGCTCGAAAAGTTCGCGACGGTCGCCCGCGCGATCCGCGAGCGGGAGATCGATCTGGTCTGCCTGCAGGAGGTGGGCGAGCACTGGAACGACGGCGCGGGCGACTGGGCGTCGAACGCGGCGCGGATCATCAACGAGAACCTGCCGGCGCCGTACCATTTGCACGCGGACTGGTCGCACCTCGGGTTCGACCGGTTCCGCGAGGGCGTGGCGATCCTGAGCCGGCATCCGTTCGTTTTCACGGACGCGGGCTACGTGTCGGATTCGACGGATCCCTACGACATCCACGCGCGGAAGATCGTGATGGCGCAGGTGCGCGTGCCGTACGTGGGGCTGGTCAACGTCTTCAGCGCGCACCTGAGCTGGCCGAGCGGCGGGTTCCATCCGCAGTTCGAGCGCCTGCAGGCCTGGGTGGCGGACAAGCAGACGCCGGAAGTGGCCGCCACGCTGGTCTGCGGCGATTTCAACGTTCCGGCCGGCGGCGAGGCCTACCGCGCGATCGTGGACACGGGCGAATTCGAGGACCAGTACCTCAAGATCGCGAATCCGCCGGCGTTCCAGAAGGTCTTCCGCGCGCGGACGCCGGGGGCGCTGGACGCGCTGGCGGGCGACGGGCGCATCGACTACCTGTGGCTGCGCAACGGCGCCGCGCTGCGGGCGGTCGCGGCGGAGGAGCTGTTCACGCCGGGGCGCTACGGGCGCGTGTCCGACCACACGGGCTATCTCGTGGAATTCGAGCTGCGATGAAGGGCAGATCTCCAACCCCCCGACGGGGTCGTCGGGGGCTCCAAAGACAAGAAGTCCACGGCTGTTTGGAGCCGGGACGACCTCGTCCCGGTTGGGCGAGGCATTGATCGGAATCCGACGCATGGAATTCGCCGAACAATACGCCGCGCCGACGGAGGCCATCCTCGGGCCGCTCTATCCGCGCCGGAACGACTTCAAGGAGCTGTTCTACCTGCGCTGGGGGCGCATCCGCTTCCGCGTGGACTGGGGCGGGGAAATGAACGTGAAGGTGGTCCTCAAGGTGTTCCACGAGGACGGCACGTTCGAGCAGTATTTGGCGCACACGGATCCGTGCGGGGGCGAGTGGAACCGGCATTGGCGCGAGACGCGCGACTTCTTCGTCCATCCGCAGCCGCTGCACCAGGGGCGCGTCACCTGCGTGAAGTTTTCCTACGTTCTGCACCTCCACGGTCGCTCCATCCCGTCGCGGCTCGAGTACATCTTCATGGACGGGCACGAGTTTTGGAACGAAGGCGAAGTCCGGCGGCACGTCAGCGAGCAGTGGGCCACGCCGAATCCGTACCGCACGCACGAGGTGGACGCCGGCGCGCTCCAGCGCGACGTGGACTGGATGAACCACCACGTCGAATCGCTGGGGGTGGTGCCGAAATTCACCAAGGGGCAGGCGGGACATCCGTACCACCCCAAGCGCTACATCCACGACCTGATCGACACGATGATCGGACGGCGGCAGACCCAGCCGGGCCGCCCGTGCGGGATCAAGGTCTGCGTGGACTGCATCGACGACGGCGATTTCATCCGCCACCTGATCCACGCGCACCGCAGCGGCGTGCCGGTGCAGGTCATCGTGGACTGGCGCAAGATGACGCTGACCAACAGCCAGAACTACCTCGACCTGAAGCGGTCGGGCATCGAGCTGCTGGGCGAGGTCTGCACCACGCGCGATCCCCTGGCCGAAGTGGCCACGGACATGCACAACAAGTTCGTGATCTTCGGCGACGAAGACGCCATCGTCGGCTCCTTCAACATCACCTTCGACCGCTGGGGCAGCAACTGGGAATCGGGCATGACGTTCAAGTCGTTCGGCGTCTGCCGGCTGCTGGACAATATTTTCCAGGCGTGCCGGGGCGGGGTGATCCAGCGCTACGGGGTGGATCCGCTGGCGCCGTTCAACCTGCTCTACACCTTCGGGCGGACGGCGATGCTGAACGGGGCCTACTACCGGCCGCACCAGGCGATCCTGGCCGAGATCAACCGCGCGCGGCACTCGATCCACCTGTGCCTGTTCCTGATCGGCGAGCTGCGCGGGGAACACGGCGACAGCGTGATCGACGCGCTGATCGCGGCCAAGCGCCGCGGCGTCTACGTGCGGATCGTCCTCAACGGCCATCTGGCGTGGCAGGGCGATCCGGGCCGCGAACGCAGCTGGCACGAAGAGCTGCAGCGCCCGCTGCTGCCGGCCGTGCGGCGCCTGCAGGAAGCGGGCCTCGCGATCGCGCTGGTCTACGGCGTCCACGACCGCCCCGTGCCGTATTCGCCGGTGCACTCCAAGCAGTGCGTCATCGACGAACAGATCGTCCTCGACGGCTCCTTCAACTGGTACAACACCTCGACGCTGTCGCACGACCTGCTGGTCGTGCTGAACCACCGCGACGTCGCGCGGCTCTATCTCGAGGAAGCGCGCCAGATCCTCGACGGCTTCCGCGTCGTCTGGATCAGCCTGGCGCGGTGAGGAATCCCATTTTAATCGAAACATAACCGTTGCGGGTTTGCCGGGCGGATGGCCGAAGAATACGCATGAGCCTTGGAGGCGTCCATG
Source organism: Spartobacteria bacterium (assembly GCA_009930415.1). Lineage (GTDB taxonomy): Bacteria > Verrucomicrobiota > Kiritimatiellia > CAIQIC01 > Lenti-01 > Lenti-01. The sequence continues at coordinate 6,381 of RZYG01000106.1, forward strand.
CCCGTCCATTGCGACGCCAACTTCGACGACGGCACGTTCTCCATGACCAAATAGACGATTGCGGAATCGAGGCGATGGCCCCCTGCCGATGCGTTGGCGGGGGGCGTTTTCTCTGGTTGATTTGGGCGCATCGGCGATTGGGTGTCGTCCGCCTTGACCTCGTGGCGCGGGGCTCCCGCCCCGCGCGGATTCTTCCAGCCGCACGCGGCAGGAGCCGCGTGCCACGAAGGCCAGCCTTTACGTCCCGACGACGCCAAGCATGCGCCGAATCGCAGCTGCGCCCATGGATTCTGAAAATCCGAGAAAAGCCTTGCGCCGGGGGCGGCGCGTCCCGAAAATGGGCCGCGAAAGACAGAGGTGGCGGAGTCCGGGGGCTTGGTCACGCAGAGGTAACGGCATGAAAAAGATCCGCGTGGGCCTGTTCGGGTTCGGCAAGACCGGCAAGCTGGTGGCCGGCGAACTGCTCCAAGACGAACGATTCGAGCTGAAATGGGTGGTCAAGCGCACGAAGAAGCGCGGCGAATGCTTTGCCAGCCGGCTGCTGGGCCACGAAACGAAAACGGGCGCGATCCACGCCGTGGACCGGATCGGGCCGCGTTTTTTCGCGAGCCATCCCGTGGACGTCCTCGTCGACTTTTCCAGCGCGCAGGGCTACCGCGGCTACGTGGCGGCGGCGGATGCGGGCGTGCGGATCATCACGGCGATCTCCAAATACGGCGCGGAAGACCTGGCGGTGCTGAAGGCGATGGCGAAGAAGACGGCGGTGCTGGTGTCGCCGAACATCACTCTGGGCATCAACTTCCTGCTGGTGGCGTCGCAGGTGCTGCTGAAGATCGCGCCGCACGCCGACGTCGAGATCGTGGAAGAGCACTTCCGGCAGAAGCCGGAGACGTCGGGCACCGCGCTGAAGATCGCGCAGGTGCTGGGGCTGGAGAAGACGAAGCACGTGAATTCGATCCGGGTGGGGGGCATCGTGGGACGGCACGAGGTGGTCTTCGGCCTGCCGAACCAGACGATCCGGCTGGTGCACGAGAGCATCAGCCGGGCGGCGTTCGGGCAGGGCGCGATTTTCGGCGCCCTGTGGCTGGCGGACAAGGGGCCGGGGCTCTACGCGATGGAGCAGATCGTGGCCGACAAGATGAGCCGAAACATCCCGATTTTCTGAAAACGGCCCGAAAAAAAGGGTTGCGCGGAGAAGGGCACGTGATAGATTCCCCGCGTCCTTCATAAGGGCGAGCGTAGCTCAGTGGTAGAGCGCCACCTTGCCAAGGTGGCTGTCGTGGGTTCAAATCCCATCGCTCGCTCCATTTTTTTGCCCGGATGCGCGGGTGGTCCGCCGCCGGGCGGTCCCCGGAACGCGAGGAAACGGCCATGAAAGCTAAACGGAATCCCCCGCGGGAACGCGCGGTCACGCTGCGGTTCGTGGCGGAACCCGCCGATGAAAACCTCTACGGCAAGGTGCACGGCGGCGCCGTGATGAAGTGGATCGACCAGGCCGGATACGCCTGCGCCACCAACTGGTGCGCCGGCGCCTGCGTCACGGTCTACGTCGGCGGCATCCGCTTCTACGAGCCCATCCAGATCGGGCATCTGGTGGAAGTCCAGGCGCGGCTGATCCATACGGGGCGGACCAGCATGCACGTCGCGGTGGACGTGCTCTCGCGCGATCTGCGCACCCGGGAGAGCCATGCCACGACGCATTGCGTCATCGTGTTCGTCGCGCTGGGGGCCGATGGCCAGCCGGTGGACGTTCCGCCCTGGCGGCCGCGGACGAAGGCGGACCGGGCGCTGGAGGACTATGCCAAGCGCCGTCTGGAACTCAGCCGGACCCTGGAAGTGGAGCGCCGGCCGTGGCTGGCCCGTGCGGGCGAAGACTCGCCGGGGGCATTCCCGGAAAACCGCTGAACCTCGCTCGAGATCCCAGCCATGTGCGGGCGCTACGTGTTGCCGGAGGAGGAAGACCTGTTGCCGTTCGGGCCGTTCGCCGGCGGTTTTTGCCGGTTCGATTTCCAGCCGCGCTTCAACGTGGTTCCGACGGCGCAGGTGCCCGTCGTGGTGCCCGCCGCGGCGGGGCGGCAACTGCGGAGCGCGCGCTGGGGGCTGATTCCGGGCTGGTGGACGAAAGCAACGCCGCCGCCGCGCACCTTCAATGCCCGCGCGGAAGACGCCGCGGGAAAACCCGTTTGGCGGGATGCGTGGCGCGCCGGACGCTGCCTGATGCCGGCCCGGGGCTGGTTCGAGTGGCGCGCCGGCGAGACGCCCCGCGCGGCGAAACAGCCCTTTTTCATCGCTTGTCCCGAGGCGCCGGCGATCGCGTTCGCCGGCTTGTGGGCGCTCTGGGAAGCGCCCGGGGCGGAGCCGGTCGTGTCCTGCGCGGTGCTGACGAAAGCGGCGGCGCCGGGGATCGCGTTCATCCACCCGCGCATGCCCGTGGTGCTGAAACCGGAGCAGATCGCCACCTGGCTGGATCCCCGCACGCCGGCCGCGGACTTGGCCGGGCTGGTTGCGGCGGCCCGGGCGGATTTCGTCGCCGTGCCCGTCGGACCGCGGGTCAACGACGTCCGCAACGACGATGCCGGCCTGCTGGAGCGCGTGGCGGCGGTTGGCACGGGGGACCTGTTCGGGGGGGGGAGGGATCTCAATAATCAATATCCAACGTCCAATGTCCAATCACCAATGTAAATGACCGGAGACCCCCACGGGCTTGTCCCGTGGGTGAATCAGGTCCGGGAGCTGGGCGGGGCGGGGAACTCAATGTTCAATATCCAATATTCAATGTCCACTGTTCAAGTGAACAGCCGGGGAGGAACCCCCATTGGGCGCATGACCGGATTCTTCACGGTAGATTCGGCCCTCGCTTGTAGGGGCTCAGCTTGCTGAGACCGCAGCTATTCCCAAATTTCTCCAAACCCGG
>RZYG01000346.1 GCA_009930415.1 Spartobacteria bacterium
GCCAGGGCCGACTCCGCGAACTGGGCTACGCGAACGCCCACCAGTTCGTAGATGATAAAATCGGAATCGTCATGGGAACAGCTTGACATACCACATGCCTGCGTTTCGTGGTTTGCCTTCCGGCTTTGCCGCAGGGCCGGACATGATCGGTTTTGGCGCCGGACCGAAGAGGCGCCCGGCGATGCCCATGCCGCCGATTTGGGGTTGCCAATCCGGCGGGCGGAGGGCTATAGGCGTGGCATGGACTTGGAACGGGTCGAAATCCCGTCGCAAATCGCGGCGGTGGCGGCGCTGGCGCGGGAAACGTGGACGCAGCACTACGTGCCGCTCATCGGGGCGGCGCAGGTGGAGTACATGCTGGCCAAGTTCCAGAGCGCGGAGGCCATCGCGCGGCAGATCGCGACGGAGGGCTACGAATATTATTGGGCGCCGGGGGCGGGTTATCTGGCGCTGGTGCCGGATCCTGTCCGGAAGAGCGTGATGCTCAGCAAGATCTACGTCTTGGCGGACCGGCGCGGCACGGGGGTGGGCCGGGCCATGGTGGAGTTCGCGGAAAAACGCGCCGCGGAACTGGGCGGCGCCGAGCTGTGGCTGACGGTGAACAAGCACAACGCGGGCTCCATCGCGTTTTACGAACGGATGGGCTTCCGCAAGACCGAAGCCGTCGTCACCGACATCGGCGGCGGCTTTGTCATGGACGACTGGCGGATGGCGAAAACGGTTTGAGAAACGGACGGTGTCCGGTCCCAATCGCGCGCGTGCGCCTACCCGCGGCGGTCCGCCGGGGAATGGTCCGGGTTCGTTCCGTCCATGATTTTTTGAATCAGGCCTTGAATGCCGCGCCGAAATTCGTCTGGTTCCGGGGTTTTGATCCAGAACACCTCCGGCACGCCGTTGCAAAGCGTTTCCTCCAAAGTGCGGGCCACCAGCGGCGGAAAAATGCCGGCGGCCTTGCCTTCGGCGCCTTCGATGGCGGCCAGCACGTCGAGGTGGTCCCGACAGCAAAGCCAATAAACGTCGGCCAAATCTTTGGGGGCTTTGCGATCCACCAAAGCCGACACCTTGTTGGCCAAGATGTTTTCTTTCGTATCCAAGCGGCCTAGCGCGGGATGGGTCCAAGGTTGGCCGATCCGGCAAGGCACGTCGTTGATGAATTCCAGCTTCAGCGGCTCGGGGCCATGCCATACGGCGCGGCCCAACCGGGGTTCCCGCAACAGAATCTCAAAACGTTGGCCCGCACGGCCCGCCGCGCGCCGGAGGGTTTCGACGCAGCGATCGCGCCAAAGCTCGAAATGGGCGTCGTCGTTGACGAAAAAATCCAGATCTTCCGAATAGCGGTGTTCGAAATATCCGCGGCCCAGAGCCGTGCCGCCGGTCAGGTAAAACCCCTGATCGATCGGAGCGAGGAGCGCGAGCACCTCGTCCTGCAGGGCATACAGCGCCGACCAGTCCCTAGGCATGGGCAGCCGTCCCGCGTTGAATCCAGGCGACCAGGAAATCCATGCCGCGCCGGCGGGATTCGGAGCGCACGTGGGCCATCAATTCCGGCCATTTCCTCAAAAAGTCTCCGACGGGCAACAACCGTTTGATCTCGCGGTACGGGGCGTACTCGATCAGCCGGAGCATGGCCCAGTCGGTATCCAGCCCCGCTGCGGTTTTCCGCCCGCGCAAGACGTCTTCGAACGCGGCATTGTCCAGATCCACGTCCCAGAGCCACGGATAGCGATCGAGTTCTGTTTTCATGGCAACGCGAAGATTAAACCCCATCGAACGTTGGGGGACAAGGCAATTGCACCGGGCAATTTGAGTGGGGGCGCAAGACGGATTTCGGGCTCTGAATCGTAGGGGCCGAGCTTGCTCGGACCGGGTTTGGAGAAATTTGGGAATAGCTGCGGTCTCAGCAAGCTGAG
>RZYG01000347.1 GCA_009930415.1 Spartobacteria bacterium
GTGTTCTCCAACCAGACCCTGTCCAGCGGCTGGCAGATCTTCTCGAACGTCGTGGACCGCCGCGCGGCCACCGGGGAAGTCGCCATCGCGACCTATACCTCCCGCGTCTGGGTCACGTCCGTCAGCGACAAGACCACCGAGACGATCTCCCTGTCCGAGCAGGGCGGGGCCGACGACCTGTTCTTCGGCGAGTTCGGCGAAGGCAACAACTTCGACAAGTTCGTCGAACTCTACAACGGCACCGGGGCCGCCATCGACCTCAGCCAGTACTATCTCGCCAGCCAGACCACCGAGGACCAAAAATACGTCACGTGGAACCACATCTTCCCGCTGTCCACCACGACCCTGTGGCTGGAACACGGCACCACCCTCGCGATCCTCAACGGCGGCAAGGACGGCGAGCTGGGCATCGTCAACGGCGGCGCCCGGCAGGAAATGGCGGACATGCTGACGGCCTACGGGCGGTCCTACATCGTCAGTTCCAACGACGTGCTGACGGTCGGCGGCGACGACCCCGTGGGGCTCTTCCGCTTTGGGAACACCAACGAGTGGATCGACGTCTGCGGCATCGGGCCGGCCGTGCCTTTCGATGAGACCTACATCATGCAGCGCACGGAAGACGCCGAAGTGCCGTGGTACTACCCCGAACACGTCAACACCAACCAGTGGGACTTCCGCGACTGGGAAAGCAAGCAAGACGTCAGCAACAACTTCGAGAACTTCATCGCCACGGCCGGCGCCTACGACCGCATCGTGGGTTTGGGCGGGTTCATCGTGTTCAACGTGTACGACGACGACGTCGATCCGCCGGTGGCCGGGACCAACACCTCCATCATGGTCGGCACGGGCGCACCCTACACGCAGCTGCTGGCGGAACCCGGCGAGTTCGAGGTGGTCTTCAGCGCCTGGAGCTTCACCAACAATTCGTCGCCCGAAGCCTGCGCGCAGCCGTGGTGGGGCAGCCTGCTGACCAACGCCACGTTCTACAGCAGCACGAACTACACCGGCCCGCTGGTGGATCCCAACGACGGCGGCACCGGCATCAACGACGTGTTCGACGGCTGGGGCCAGATCAACCGCGGCGCGCTGGAAATGGCCGGCATCGGCAGCTACGGGTTCAGCGCCTCGAACGTGCCCTACGTGCAGTTCGAACTGCCGCTCGTGGCCGCCGAGGACATCGTTTTCTCCTGGGCGGAACAGGGCGGCGCCAACAGCTTCACCAACGTCCACGTGAAGTGGTCGCTCACCGGCATCGAAGAAACGTTCGCCACCAACGCCGTCTGGCCCCCGTGGACGATGACGGACGCTACGGCGTGGCGGCCGCGCTTCCTCGATCTGTCGCCCGTCATTCCCGCGGGCGCCACCAAGGTCTACCTGCGGTTCGTCCTCGGCCCCGGCTACGGCGGTTCCAGCGGCGCCTTCCGCATGGACAACATCCAGCTCTTCGGCCGGCCCAGTGAAATCTACGTGACCGACGGCCAGATCGCCGCCTCCGCCTACCAGATCCACGTCGAAGGCAACGTCTACGACCCCGACAGCGGCCTTCAGGAGGACATGGCCGTCATGCGCATGGGCGCCACCGACGGCGTGGTGGACGACCTCAAGGCCTTCCTGCCGGACGGCGGCAAGACCAACACGTCCACCTTGTGGTGGGACATCGGCACGTTCAGCCGCGACGACCTGACCGACCTGGTGCTGGAGTCGCAGTCCGGCGCGGGCATCCCGATGTCCATCGAAGTGCCGGACGCCGATACCGACCGGGCCGGCGACGTGCTGGAACTGGCCGGCAGCCTCGGCCGCATGCGCGTGATCGACGACGACACCGAGCGCCCGAAACTGACGCTGGAAAGCATGAAGCCGCGCATGGGCATCCTGGCCCAGTGGCTCTTCACCACCACCAATTCG
>RZYG01000348.1 GCA_009930415.1 Spartobacteria bacterium
TGCAAAAGTCTGGGCGGGCGGGGCGCACTCCGTTTGCGCCTTGAATTTTCTAGCATTTTTCCTCAAAATAGGTTCTAGCGGAGTTGTAAAATTCCACCAAGAACGAACTTTTCGGGAAATTTGAGCGCAAATGCGCTCTTTTTTCTTTGGTTTTGCGGAGCAAAAACCAGATGTTTTCAGGGGGGAGAAAAGAACTTTGGGCAGCCGTAGGCTGCGCCTTTTTGCCGCCATTGGCGGTTTTTGGTAAAATACAAATGCACACAATTCAATTCGGCAGGCTTTTTGCTTGGCTTTAATAGCCGTCCTGTACAACTTAGGCTTGCCTGAATTGTGTGCAACAGGGCGGCTATTTAAGTTGAGGGGGGAATATGCAAGACAAATTTTGTATTTACGCTCGTAAGAGTACAGATGTTGAGGACAAACAGGTTTTGTCCATTGAAGCGCAGTTAGTAGAACTGCGTGAATTTGCCAAGCGTGAGGGCTTGTATATTGCCGCCGAATACATAGAGAAAAAGTCCGCTAAAACGACTGGTCGCCCTGTTTTTGGCAAACTACTCGCTGAAATTGAAAAGAACGGTGGCAATATACTGGCGTGGCACCCTGATCGCCTTGCACGCAATAGCGTGGACGGCGGACAAATTATTTACCTTCTGGACGCTGGCAAAATAGGCACGCTCAAATTTCCGTCTTTTTGGTTTGAGAACACCAGTCAGGGAAAGTTTATGCTTTCAATAGCGTTTGGTCAGAGCAAATATTATGTAGACAACTTGTCCGAAAATACCAAGCGAGGTTTGCGCCAAAAGGTACGGCTGGGGCTGTACCCAGGCCACGCCCCGATAGGCTACATAAATGATGTCCGCAGTAAAACGGTTATTGTAAACAAACGGCTTGCGCCTGTTGTTTTAGCCGCTTTTGAGTTGTACGCACAAGGCAACCAAACGCTTGAAAGTGCCGCCGTTTTTATGAAGTCCAAAGGAATTACCACTAAAAGCGGCAAACAACTGACCAAAGACCAGATAAAGCGCATACTAACGAACCCATTTTACTACGGACATTTTCGCTACTGCGGCGAAGTGTACGAGGGCAAACACAAGGCAATTATTGAAAAATGGCTATTTGACCGAGTACAGGCAGTAATTGCCATGCGTTGCCACCCGCAAAAAGGCGCAACTGCGCCGCAAGTATTTTGCGGTTTGCTAACTTGTGCAACTTGTAATATGGCGATAACCGCCGAGAAGAAAGTAAAACACCAGAAAAACGGCAACACGCACGAATATGTCTATTACCGTTGCACAAGAAAGCACAAAACCATTACTTGCAAAGAGCCGCCAGTTACCGAGCCAGATTTAGCGGCACAGTTATCCAACATATTGCAGGGCTACGCCCTGCCTGAAAGTTGGGCAACGACTTTGGGCAAAATGTTGGACGAGGACGAACACAAAGCCGAGCAGTCTGCCAGTGTGTTTGTAGCTAACGCACAAATACGCCTTGCGAACTTGCAAAGCAAGTTGCAGCGACTTCTTGACGGCTATTTAGACCAAGATATTGACCAGCAAACCTACCGCACTAGACAGGGCGAACTAATGAGCGAAAAAAAGTCGCTGGAAGAACAAATTAGCAAGCTGACGCTTGCGGGCAAGGCTTGGGTTGAACCTATGCGCCAGTGGCTAAAAACGGCTGTTTCACTCTGTGAAATCGCAAAAAGCGGCGACTTTGTGGCGATAAAGGACGCGTTTCTCAAAATTGACGGGTTGAACCTGTTTTTGAATTCCAAAAAGGCGCAGCCTACGGCTGCCCAAAGTTCCTTTCTCCCCCCTGAAAACATCTGGTTTTTGCTCCGCAAAACCAAAGAAAAAAGAGCGCATTTGCGCTCAAATTTCCCGAAAAGTTCGTTCTTGGTGC
>RZYG01000349.1 GCA_009930415.1 Spartobacteria bacterium
TCCATCGCCGCGGCCGCGCCGGAGGCCGTGCTCGTCCTGGTCGATAATTTTTCCAGCCCGGACAACGCCCGACTGGCCCGGGAGGGATTCGAGGCATTGGACCGGGAACCGCCAGGGTTGTCGTATTTTCTCGGATTGCCGGAAAATCGGGGCTATGGTCCGGGCATGAACGCCGGACTGCGTTTCGCCTTTGGGGAGCACGGCGTCGATCTGGCCTTTGCCGTCAACAGCGACATCACGTTGCATCGTTTCGAGCTCGGCAACCTGCCCGCGACCGGCCTTGTCGCCGCCACGGTCGTCGAACATGGCCGGACGCGCGTCGGCGCGTCGCGTTTTTGGCCGTGGCTCTGTCTGCGCCGCCCCCCGGGCCGGGACTGGCCGGGAAATGGTGGCCGGGTCTATGTCGAGGGGTGTTTCGCGGGAATTTCGCGCGAGGCGTTTCAAACCGTGGGTGGTTTTTCAGAAGATTATTTTTTGTATTTCGAGGAGTTGGACTTTATTTATCGCTACCGGCGGGTTCATGGGTTTTTTCCACGCGTCGTCCACGAACCAGGGATCGTTGTCATGCACGGGCATGGCGGCGCGACCGGCATGGGCCCCGGGTGCGCGCGGAGCGTTTTGGCCGAATACTGGTCTGCCAGATCGCGGATATTTTTTGCCAGGAACTGGCTGGGGCCGTTTTTGATGTCCGCCGTGGTCTACAATGCGCTCCTGGCGGTGCGAGACCTGGCCTACCGGCGGCTGGATCTGGCCCGGGCGGTCTGGGCCGGAACACGCGACGCCTGGAGGACGGGGCGGGACGTCCCGCCCCGGGATGGGAGGTGGTCGTGAAGGTTGCCATCGTGCATTATTGGTTCGTGGCCCAGCGCGGTGGGGAACGGGTCGTGGAGGAGCTGTGCCGCCTTTTTCCCCAGGCCGATCTTTTCACCCATGTTCTCGATCCGTCCCGTCTGACTCCGGAACTGGCCCGGCACGCCATCCGGACCACCTTCGTGAACGCCCTGCCCCGGGCCCGGCGTTGGTACCGGTATTATCTGCCGCTCATGCCCCTGGCCCTGGAGCAGCTGGATCTGCGGGGGTATGATCTGGTTATTTCCAGTGAATCCGGACCGGCCAAGGGCGTTATCACGGACTCCCGGACCCTGCACCTTTGTTATTGCCATACCCCGATGCGCTACGTTTGGGACATGACCCACGAGTACACGGCTGGAAGCGGACCGCTCAAGCGCGCCCTGATGGCGCCGGCCCTGCATTATCTGCGGCTTTGGGACCGTCTCGGGGCGGACCGTGTTGATTATTTCATCGCCAATTCCGCCAATGTCGCCCGACGCATCGCCAAGCACTACCGGCGGGATTCGGTGGTGATCCATCCACCCGTGGACACCGGATTCTTCCAGATTTCGGACCAGCGCGATGATTTTTACCTGATGGTCGGGCAATTGGTGGGTTATAAACGCGCGGATCTCGCGGTGAAAGCCTTTTCGCGCCTGGGGCGACGGTTGGTGGTCATCGGCGAGGGAGAGGAGGCGCGGACCTTGCGCGGGCTCGCCGGGCCGAACGTCGAATTCCTGGGTTGGCAGCCCGTGGATGTGGTTCGGGATCATTATGCCCGGTGTCGGGCCCTTGTTTTTCCAGGCGAGGAGGATTTCGGCCTGGTTCCTGTCGAGGCCATGGCCTCGGGCCGGCCGGTGATCGCCCTTGGCCGTGGGGGCGCCCTGGAAACCGTCATTGATGGGCGGACAGGCGTTTTTTTTCCCGAACAGACGGAAAAAGCCCTGGCTGATGCGGTGCACCGCTTCGAGGCCGTGGAGCATTCCTTCGACCCGGAGGAAATCCGCGGTCACGCGTGTCGATTCGGGACCGAGCGCTTTGGCCGGGAAATGCGTCAATTCGTCGCGGA
>RZYG01000007.1 GCA_009930415.1 Spartobacteria bacterium
CGCTTGCCATCCGCGCCGTTTGCCGTATCATGCCGCCCCGCTGATGAAACCGGTCCTGACATTCCCGTGCGACGTCTTCCGCGACGCCTCCGGCCGCCGCCGCGCCTGACGCGCGACCCCGCCGTTTCCCCGCCGCGCCCCGCGGCTTTCCCCCAGTTTCCAGTTTCCCCGTTCCAACATTCCATCGTTCCAACATACCATCCTTCCACCCCCCGGCCTCCCATGAAAACCGTCTCCCACCTCCGCAACGTCGCCATCATCGCCCACGTCGACCACGGCAAAACCACGCTCGTGGACGCCATCCTGCGCCAGCTCCACGTCGCCGAGGGCGAGGCCGCCGCCCAGGACTGCCTGCTCGACAGCAACGACCTCGAGCGCGAGCGCGGCATCACCATCCTCGCCAAGAACGTCTCCATCCGCCACGCCGGCGTGAAGATCAACGTCATCGACACCCCCGGCCACGCCGATTTCGGCGGGCAGGTCGAACGCGTGCTCAACATGGCCGACGGCGTCCTGCTGCTCGTCGACGCCGCCGAAGGCCCCATGCCCCAGACCCGGTTCGTCCTCGACAAGGCCCTCAAGCTCGGTCTCAAGCCGCTCGTCGTCCTCAACAAGATCGACAAGCCCGCCGAGCGGCACAACGAAGTCCTCAACGAGATCTTCGACCTCTTCGTCGAGCTCGGCGCCAGCCACGAGCAGCTCGACTTCCCGATCCTCTACGCCGCCGGGCGCGACGGCTGGGCCGTCCGCGATCTGGCCAAGGATCCGCGCGATTCCATCGTCCCGCTGCTCGACGCCATCGTCCAGCACGTCCCGGCGCCGAAGCTGGACGACGGCCCCGTCCAGATGCAGGTCACGACGCTCGACTACTCCGACTACACGGGGCGCATCGGCATCGGCCGCGTGCGGCGGGGCACGCTCGATGCCGCCCAGCCGCTCGCCCTCGTCAAGCAGGACCGCAGCGTCCTGCCCTGCAAGGTCCGCGCGCTCTACGTCTTCGAAGGCCTCGGCCGCAAGGAAACCACGCAGGTCGAATGCGGCGACCTGTGCGCCGTCCACGGCGTCGAAGGCGTGGACATCGGCGACACCCTGACCCCCGTCGATTTCCCCGAACCGCTGGATCCGATCACGCTCGACGCGCCGACGATTTCGATGACGTTCCGCATCAACGACTCGCCCGGCTTCGGCACCTCCGGCAAGTATCTCACCTCCCGCCACATCCGCGAGCGGCTCTACCGCGAGACCCAGAAGGACGTCGCCCTCTCGTTCGCGGAAGTCGGCGAGGGTTCCTTCAAGGTCAGCGGCCGCGGCGTCCTGCACCTGGCCGTGCTGATCGAGAACATGCGCCGCGAGGGCTACGAACTGACCGTTTCCCGCCCGCGCGTGATCGTCAAGACCCTCGGCGGCGTCCGCCACGAACCGATCGAAACCCTGGTCGTGGACGTGCCCGACGCTTCCACGGGCCCCGTCATCGAAAACGTCGGCAAGCGCCAGGGCCTGATGCAGCGCATGCATTCCGCCGGCGGGCGCACCGTCCTCGAATTCGCGATTCCCACCCGCGGGCTCATCGGCCTGCGCACCAAGATCATCACCGCCACCAGCGGCGAGGCCATCCTCAACCACCGGTTCCTGCGCTACGAACCCATGCGCGAAGACATCCCCCAGCGCCTCAACGGCGTCCTCATCAGCATGGAAGACGGCAAGGCCAACACCTACGCCATCGACGGCCTCCAGGACCGCGGCTATTTCTTCGTCTCGCCCGGCGAGCACTGCTACGTCGGCCAGATCGTCGGCGAGCACTGCAAGGACAACGATCTCGTCGTCAACGTCCAGCGCGGCAAGAAGCTCACCAACATGCGCGCGTCCGGCTCCGACCGGAAGCTCTTCGTCGTGCCGGCCGTCAAGCTCTCCATCGAGGAAGCCATCGAATACGTCAACGACGACGAACTCGTCGAGATCACCCCCGACGCCCTCCGCCTGCGCAAGTATTTCCTCGACGAAAACGAGCGCAAGCGCAAGCGCGACCACGACTGGACCCAGGCCGGATAGGCCCGGCGGACTGGGTTGACGTGGAACGTAGAACCTTTCGCGCGGTTTTACGTGGAACGTAAAAACTTTCAACGATTTTTACGTGGAACGTAAAAACTTTCGGCGGATTTTACGTCGAACGTAAAAACTTTGATGCGGGTTTTACGTGGAACGTAAAAACTTTGCGCTTGCGGGCGGGGCGGGGGTTCGGGCATCCTGCGTTTCTACAAATAGGAACAACCCGGGAGACCTCCATGATGCCGCGCCTGCGCCTTGCGATCCTTGCCGCCCTGTTCGCCGTTTCGGCGGCCTCCGCCTACGACCAGCCCGCCGTGAATCTGGGCTTCACCAGTTTTCTCGACGGCATTCCGCCCGCCGGGCCGGGCTGGTACTTCGCGCAGTACGTCCAGTCCTATTCCGCGGACAAGCTGCCGGACCTGCCCTTCCCCGGCGACCCGGAACTCGAGGCGTGGATCAGCCTGACGCAGGTGATCTACCAGCATCCGCAGGCCATCCTCGGCGGCGCCAACGTCGGCCTCGACCTCATCCTGCCGGCGGCGGCCTTCGACCTCGAAGCCGACGGCACGCCGCTGACCGCCCAGGACGGCCTGGGCGATCTGCTCGTCGGCCCGTACCTGCAATGGGCGCCGGTCATGGGCGCGAACGGCCCGGTCTTCGTGCACCGCCTCGAGCTGCAGACGATCCTGCCCACCGGCGACTACGACGAGCGCTATTCCATCAATCCCGGCGGCAACGTCGTGAGCTTCAACCCCTACTGGGCCGCCACCTGGTTCGTCACGCCCAAGTGGACGATTTCCGGCCGCCTCCACTATCTGTGGAACGCCGAAAACGACGAACCCAACGTCCCGCCCGATTCCGGCATCGCCGACACCCAGGCCGGCCAGGCGGTCCACGCCAACTTCGCCACCGAATACGAAGTGATCGCGAAGCAGCTGCGCGTCGGCCTCAACGGCTACGCGTTCCGGCAGATCTCGGACAGCCAGGCCAACGGCGAGTGCGTGGACGACCAGAAGGAACAGGTCGTCGGCATCGGTCCGGGCGCGCTGTGGAGCTTCGGCCCGGACAACCACCTCTTCGCGAACGTCTATTTCGAGACGGAAGCCCAGAGCCGGCCGGAAGGCACGCGCGTGAACCTGCGCTACGTGCACCACTTCTAAAGCGCCGGAAAAGACCGGGACGGGGTCGTCCCGGCTCCAAACAGCCGAGAAATCCGTGTCTTTGAAGCCCCCGACGACCTCGTCGGGGGAAAGGGCGGCCCAACCAATCCCGCGTTTTGCTAGCCCGGCGGCGGGGCGGCGGCGGGGGCCTTGGCGGCGGGCGGCGGGGGTTCTTCGCCGGCGATCGGGGCGAGGACGAGACGGAAGCCGTTGACGGCGCCGCGGGCGTTGCCGAGGAAGCCGTAGGTCATTTCGCAGCCGAGGCGCGCCGTGGAATAGTCGTCCCAGCCGCCGCCGTGCCAGCCGCCGAATTCGGCGCCGCCGGCGATCTTCGAGGTGGTTTCCCACACGTTGCCGCCCGCGCCGAACAGCCCCCAGACGTTTTCGCCGCTGTACTCGACGGGGGCGGTGACGGCGAACCCGTCCTGATAGCCGGAAATGAACTGGAGATCCCGGAAAGCGGCGGCGAGGCTTTCGTCGCCGTAGTTGCCGCGGTTGGGCGGCCAGGCTTCGCCCCAGGGGAACACCGCCGACATGCCGGCGCGGGTGTAGGCGATGGCCTCGGCGCGCGACGGCAGGCGGTAGCGCCAGCCCGGCCGCAGCTTGCCGGCGGCGCGTTCCTGCTCGGTCAGCCAGGCGGCGTAGGCCGCCACGTCGTCGAAGTTCACGCGCACGACGGGCTGGCGCGGATCCCGCAGGCTCAGCTCGCGGAACTCCCCGCTGTCGTGCTCGGGATCTTTCAGCGCATACTCTTCGTTGGTGACCTCGAAGCGGCCGATCCACAGGCCCAAAGGCGCCGCCCAGACGAATTCCATCCGGCCGGTCTGCGTCACCCACGGCTGGCCTTCCACCGGCAGCGGCGTGGTGGCGACGAGTTTCTGGACGGCCGGCAAGACGGGGCCGGTTTTTTTCGCAGCGGCAGGCGGCGGCGCGACGGGCTTGATGGCTTCGCGCGGCGGCGGCGGGGGCGGACGCCGGAGGGCTTCCACCAGCACGTAGCCGCCGACGCCCAGGCCGGCGCCGCCGAACAGCAACCCGAGGGCGAGGCCGACGCACCGGCGGATGCGCCGCCATTCGGTCGCGCTGCGGCCGCGGCGGCTCGCCACGCGTTCGCCGGCGAGCGCCCGCACGAAATCGTTGCAGGTGGCGAAGCGGTTGCGCGGCTTGGGGGCCGTGGCGCGCCGCAGCGCGGCGCGGGCCGCGAGCGGCAAAAAATCGGGCGGATCGGCATCCAGCCCGGGCGGCGCGCCGGCCAGCAAATCCCACGCCAGGATGCCCAAGGCGTACTGGTCGCTGCCGGAATCCGGATCGGAATCTTCCGCGCGCAGTTCGGGGGCGAGATAGGCGCCCGTCACGCCTGTGCGGGTGGCCTTGCCCCGAACGAATTCCACGTGGCGGCGGGTCATCAGGCCGAAATCCGTCACGCGCACCAAGCCGTCGGGTCCGATGAAGACGTTCGAGGGCGTCAGGTTGCAATGCACGATCCGCTGCTGATGGGCGAAGTCCAGGCCCGCCGCGATCTGGACCAGCACGGGCAGCAGTTCGTCCACGGTGCGCCGGCCGTTTTCCCCCTGCCGGCCCCAGGTCTCGACGTCGAGCCCCGGCGCGTAGTCGCCCACCACGTAGGTCTGTTCGCCGGCATGCACGATCTGGCGGATGATCGCCACGTTCGGGTGGCGCTTGTCGGCGATGCGCCGGATCTCGTCGTGCAGCACGCCGAGCATTTTTTTCGACCGGCGCAGATCGGGCGGCAGCCAGCGGATGGCGACCTCCTGCCCGGTCTGGCGATCGAAGCACTGCCAGACTTCCCCCATTTGGCTCGCGCCGAGGATCGCCACGACTTCGTAGCGCCCCAGCAACGTCGTTCCCACCCTGAATTCCCGCGGCCGATGATCCGACGAACGTGCTTCTTCTGCACGAGCGATTTTAGCCGTCTGGGTTGTCATGATCAGGGCCATTGTGTCATTTTTCCCGTTGGGGGGCAATAGCCTCCGGCGCGAATTAACGGGAAATTCACGAAATTCACGGTCCCGAACGATCCGTATGCACCCAAATATCCGGCCAATGGTCGTTGCCGGAATGGAACGAGACGCGCGCGGCCTGTTCGGGCGGGTCGCCGAGGCGCCAGAGGAAGATTTCGTAGTCGGCGACGTCGTGTTCGTGGGCGCCGCGCGAGGCGCCGAAGACGAGCAGCGCGCCGTCGTTGGACACGCGCGGAAAATACTCGTGGCTCCACTCGCCGGGCAGGTCCAGCAACGTGTGCAGGTTTTGGCCGGCGCGATCCGCGCGGCAAATGCGGTTTTTCATCCGGCCGCCCGATTCCACCAGCACGAGCCAGTCGCCGGAAGGCGCGAAGGCGAGCTGGCAGCCGCCGGCCACGCGCGTTTCGGCGCCGTCGGGCAGCGCGAACAGCGACGTGCTGCGCGCCCCGCCGCGCACGGTGACGGCGACGCGCCCGCCGCGCGGATCCATGGCCGGCGTCGTCCAGACGCGGCGGTCGCGGGCGCCCAGCAGGATCGTTTCGGCGCCGGTCTCCAGATCCACCTGCACGACTTCGCGGCCGCCGCGCTGGAACGCGACGGCCCGGCCGTCGGCCGTCCAATCCGGCTGCGCGCCGCGTTCGGCCAGCAACCGTTCCCGGCCGGTGGCCAGATCGAGCATCCAGACGTCCCACTCGTCGTTGTTGCGGAACGACACCCACGGCAGCCGCGAGCGGGCAAACGCCACCCGCGTGCCGTCCGGCGAGATCTTGGGCGACCGGTCCACGTGCGGATCGGTCGTCAGGCGCGTCAGCTTTTCGCTTGGCCAATCCAGGCGGACGAGATCGTGCTGGCCGAACATCGTCGAACCCCAGACGACGAAGCCGCGGCGTTCGCCCCAGACCGCGGCGAGCGCGGCCCGCTCGGCCGCGCCCATCTCCAGGACGTTTCCTGCTGCCGGCGCCGTTTGCGCGCCGGCTTTCTGCCGGGCGCGCCAGCCCCAGGCGCCGCCCAGGAAGGCCAGGACCGCCAGGACCGCGCCGAGGCCGATCCAGAGGCCGGTTTTCGCGCGCCGCGAACGCACGGGCGCCGCGCCGGCGCGCCGGCCCCACAGCAAGCCCAGCAGGCCGAGGCCCCCCAGCGCATAATCCACCATCTGGCTGGCCACGTGCGTGCCCAGCAGAACGAGCGCGGCATCGGCGCCGGACACGCCCGCAAAGCGCATCGCGCCGGCGCCGGCGGCCTCGTAGCTGCCCAGGCTCAGGAACGTCGGCACCGGCAGCGCCGCGCCGCCTTCGCCGCCGATCAGCCCGACCAGCGTCTGCCAGACGGGCAGTTCCGCCAGCGCCGGGCGCAAGACCCGCGCCACGCCGGTGAACGCCGCCGCCAGGCCGAAATATTTCACGGCGCGGATGCCCACCGAAAGCGCGGCCGCTTTCCACAGCACGCCGCCGCCGCGCACCTGCCCGAACGAATCCGCCAGTTTTTCCATGAACGCCTCCAACCCCGCCATCCAGCGCCGATGCCGCACGCGCGCCGGCAGGCGCGCGGCGAGCGCCGCCGCCCACCCCGGCCCCCGGAACAGCAGTGCGCCGCCGATCGCCACCGCCGCCAGCACCGCGCCGGCGCCCCACAGGATCGCCAGCCGGCCGGCGGCTTCGGCCACGGGCGCGGCCACGGCCGCGGCCAACACCGCCGCCAGCGCAAGGAAATCGAACAGGATGCTGATGGTCATGGACGACACGCAATCCGCGCTCCGCACGCCCTCCCCGCGGTTGAGCAGCGCCCAGTAGGCCAGTTCCCCGGCACGCGCCGGCAGCATGTCCACGAACATGTTCCGCGCCAGCGTCACGCCGAACAGGCGGCCGCGGCCGGGCAGCGGGACGACGCCCGCGCCCGCCAGCAACAGGCGGTAGCGCACGGCCCGCAGCCAGCCCTGCAGCAGCTGCGCCGCCGCATAAACGACCCACGTGCCCAAGCCCATGGCCGCCAGCGCCCGGGCCACGTCCGCGGCCGACGAATCCGCCGCGTGGAATACCAGCGCCAGGATGCCCGCCGAAATCGCCAGCGACAGTCCGAATTTCAGTCCTTTGCCCACGTCTGTTTGTAGCCGCGTCCCCCGCGAAAAGAAACACTTTTCCCGCGCGGGGCGGTCGGTTACCTTGGGCAGCGATGAAAGCGGTTTTCCGATGGGCCTGGCGCGCGGCGCGCGGCGCGCTGGCGCTGGGCGGCGCGGCCGCGCTGCTGTTCGCGGCCACGCTCTTCACCCACCTGCCGTGGCGCGCCTATCGCGCCTTGTCGCGCGTGCCCGCGCCGGCGGCCGGCGCGCCCACCCACGTCCTCGTTATGGGCGGCAGCGGCATTCCGGGCGAATCCGGCCTGTGCCGCACCTTTTACGGCGCGGAGGCCGCGCGGCTCCATCGCCGGGCGCAGGTGTTGATCGCCCTGCCGCTGGGCACCAACGAATCGTTCGCGTCCCGCGCCTATTTCGACGAATTGCGCCGGCGCGGGGTGGCCGCGCGCCGCATCCGCGTGCTGGCCGGCGGCCGCAACACCCGCGAGCAGGCGCTGCGCCTGGTCGAAACCTTGGCGGCGGCGACCAACGCCGCCCACGTGCTGATCGTGACGGATCCCTACCACGTGCGGCGCACCGCCGCCTGCATCCGCAAAGCCGCCGCGGAGCAAGCGTTCAAGATGCGCCTTTCCGCGCTGCCGGTCTTCCAGCTCTCCATCGACGATCCGCTCGCGTTCCGCGCCGAAGATCTGGACGGCCCCGGACCGGTCGCGGCCGCCCGCGCCGCCGTACCCGACGTCGGCTCCGCCCTGCGGCTCCGCTACGACGTGTGGAACAACCTCGGCTACGTCGTGGACGTCTTGCGCGAAAGAACCGCGCTGACCTATTATCGGCTCCGCGGCTGGATCTAGAAAACCGCCCCCCCCTCCCGCAACTCAACCCAAAGGAACTCCCCCATGAAGCCCTTCCTGCGTCCCCGCCATTGGTTGTTCACGTTTCTGTTGCTCCCGCTGGCTCTGGCATGGGGATGCGGCGGCGGCGGACCGGACGGCGGCGATGAAGA
Organism: Spartobacteria bacterium; assembly: GCA_009930415.1. Taxonomy (GTDB): domain Bacteria; phylum Verrucomicrobiota; class Kiritimatiellia; order CAIQIC01; family Lenti-01; genus Lenti-01. Next base: position 8,263 of record RZYG01000007.1, read on the forward strand.
CGACGGGGAAAATGAAGACGTCGCCGGCGACCCCGCCGCGTTCGTGGGCACGTGGGCGCTGCGCGACGCCGCCGGCACGCTCAAGTGGTACATCCTGTTCAAGGCCGACCGCACTTGGCTCATTTCCGACACGGCCGACGGTTCCGCCCGCCGCGTGTACGGCACCTACGTCGTCGAAGGCAACCGCGCCGCCGGGCCGATGGTCAATCCCGGCGTCGGCGAGGGCGAAATCGTTGCGACGCTGACGGGCACGACGCTGAATCTGGACTTCGTGGAATTCTGGCACCGCCCGCCCAAGCACGTCCCCTATACCGGCACGAAACCGTAAGGCGCCGGGCACAAAAAATCGAGGCCGCCTGCGGGCGGCCTCGGGGTTCGGGGTTTCGGTTCGTTCAGTTCCGGGCGCGCGCCGCGGCCTTCGCGCGGGCCGCGCAGCACGTGCCGGTGCCGCGGAAGATCAGGTCCATGCCGGTGAGGGTACCCAGCGTTTTCTCCGCCGAGCGCCGCAAGGTGGCCAGCCCTTCCAGCTCCACGTTGTCGATCCGTCCACACTTTTCGCACAGGAAATGCGCGATCTGGCGTTCCTTGGACGTGCCGTAGCGGGCGTGGCTCTTCCACGTGGTGATCCGCCAGGCCAAGCCCGCCTCTTCCAGCATGTTCATCGTGCGATAGACGGTGAACAGCGAGATTTTCGGAATGTCCGTCCGGACCGCCCGAAAGATGGTGTCCACGTCCGGATGGTTCACGTTCGTTTCGAGTTCCCGATAGATCGCGAACCGCTGCTTGGTCAGCCGCAATCCGACAGCGTGGAACATCTGACGCCATTCGCGGTATTGCGCCTGCTCGCCCGCAGAAACCGCTTTCCTCTTGGTGGGGTTGCCTTTTTTATTTGCCATGATTTGACGGAATCTATCTCCTTAATCTTTTCTTAACAAACACTTTTTTCAATAAATTTCACTTTTTCCGCCATCGTTTTCCAAAAGAAAACCCGCATGGCCCGGGAACGCCCTCGGGCCATGCGGAGCGGATATGCCTCAATCCACTGTTCAGCAGAAGATTACAGAGAAATCCCGATGCCGGCGATCAGGCTGACGTCGTTGCGTTCCTTGCCCGCGGCCGGGGTGTTGTCGTACTTGTCCTGCAAGACGACGCGCAAGTTGAGGCGCTCGTTCATGGCCGCTTCGACGCCGATTTCGCCCACCAGCAGGTAGTTGTCGAAATCTTCGGCTTCGGGCACGTATTCGAGGGACTGCACGAGCTTGGCGTTTTCCAGCGCCTGGCAGGTATAGCGTTCCGCAAAGCGCAACGCCAGATAGTCGTCGCTCACGCCGCCAACCTCTTCCCAGACGTAGGAAGGACCGGCTTCGAACGACAGTTCGCGCTTGTCGTTCTTCACCAGATAGAAGCCCAGGCCGGGGCCGAGCGTCGCGCGGTAATCGATGTCCGCGACGTCGTCGTACAGCGCCGAACCGTCCACGTACCCGAACGTCTTCGGCGTGAGCGTCTTCTTCGCGTTGGCGAAGATCTTGGCGTTTTCGATCGTCTTTTCGTCGTTTTCCGTCACGGTGACGACGCCCGCTTCATCGGTGGTCTCGGTCTTCACGGTGTTCTCGCCGTAGTTGAACTCGGCGCCCGCGAGCACGGAGCCCAGGCCTTCCTTTTCGCCTTCGGTCTTGAGGCCGACGTTCGCCGCCAGCGTCTCGCTGTTGCCGTCGGTCATCGTCAAGCCCGCGTTCAGCGCGGTCGCCAGACCCGCCGGGGCCGCTTCTTCGGCCGCCGCCTTCTTGGCCTTCTTCTCCGCCGCCGAGGCCGTAACCGCCAGCGCCAGCACCGTCAATACCATCCAGATCTTCTTCATTTGGGTTTCTCCTTGTTTCTCGATCGCTACTTCGCCGCTTCGGCTTCCTGCTTGCGGCGCAGGCCGTTGATGCCCTTGACCATGATGAACACCGCGATCGCCACGATCAGGAAGTCCACCACCGTTTGCGCGAACACGCCGTAGTTCAGCGTCACGGCCGGCACCGCCGCCACCGCCGCGCCCGCCGCGTCCACCGTGGCCTCCGTGCCCGCCTTCAGCGTCACGGCCAAATCCTTGAAATCCACCCCGCCCAGCAACAGCCCGATCGGCGGCATGATCACGTCGTTCACCAGCGACGTCACGATCTTGCCGAACGCGCCGCCGACGATGATGCCCACCGCCATGTCGATCATGTTGCCCTTGACGGCGAACTCCTGGAATTCCTTCACGATGCTCATTCTATTTCTCCCTGTTTTTTAGGATTACGTTAACGGGAGTGGAACGATATACCTTAATAACGGAATGTCAAAGCCCAAATCGAAAGCGGATCCGGCCGGATAATTTAGGCTTTTCTCGCCGGTTCCGGCCCCCTACTCTTGCTTTCCACAGGAGAATCGCATCCATGTCCAGCACCTTCGGCACCCTTTTCCGCGTCACCACGTTCGGCGAGTCGCACGGCCGCGCCGTGGGCTGCGTCATCGACGGCTGCCCGGCGCGCATTCCGCTGGCCGCCGCAGACGTCCAGCCGCAGCTCGACCGCCGCCGCCCCGGCGCCACCGCCCTCAACACCCCCCGCAAGGAGTCGGACGTCGTCACCCTCCTCTCCGGCACCGACCGCGGCCTGACGCTCGGCACGCCCATCGGCCTTTCGATCCCCAACGCCGATACCCAGCCCGGCGATTATGCGGAAATGGAAACCGTGCCGCGCCCGTCCCACGCCGACTTCACCTATGCCGAAAAATACGGCCTGCGCGCCCGCTCCGGCGGCGGCCGCGCCTCCGCCCGCGAAACCGCCGCGCGCGTCGCCGCCGGCGCCGTCGCCGAAAAAATGCTCTCCGTTTTCCATCCCGTGGAAATCGTCGCCTGGGTCGAAACCGTCGGCGATCTCGCGGCCCGCCGGCCCGATTTCGCGACCTTGACCCGCGCGGACGTGGATGCCACCCCCGTGCGCTGCCCCGATTTGGACGCGGCCCCGCGCATGATCGCGGCCATCGAAGCGGCGCGCGACGCCGGCGATTCCCTCGGCGGCGTCGTGGCCTGCCTGTGCCGCGGCATACCCGCCGGCTGGGGCGAACCGGTCTTCGACAAGCTCACCGCCGAACTCGCCCACGCCATGCTCTCCATCCCCGCCACGCGCGGATTCGAAATCGGCGAAGGGTTCGCGGCCACGCGGCTGCGCGGCTCGCAGCACAACGATCCGTTCGCCGCCAAGCCCGGCGGCGGCATCCGCCCCGCCAGCAACCGCTGCGGCGGCATCCAAGGCGGCATCTCCAACGGCGAAACGATCTTCTTCCGCGTGGCCTTCAAGCCCGTTTCCACCATCTCCCTGCCGCAGCCAACCGTCGCCTTCGACGGCACCCCGGTGACGTTCGCGGCCAAGGGCCGCCACGATCCCTGCGTCCTGCCCCGGGCCGTCCCGGTCGTCGAAGCGATGGCCGCCCTCGTGTTGGCCGACGCGTTCCTGCAGCAACAAGTCCAGCGCATTCCGCATCCTGGAGGCTCCCGATGAAATTCCGTTCCGGTTGGCTCGCCTTGCTGCTCGTCCCGGCCCTCGCCGGCGCGGCGCAACCGCGTTCCGTCGCGCTCGTCGTCCAGGAAAACGGCCACGCGCAAATCACCGAAACCCACGACCTGCCGCCGCCCGCCGCGGACGGCACCGTCCGCATCGGCCCCCTGCCGGAAACCCTGCTGCCGGCCTCCGTCAACGCCGCGCCGCTCGAACGCGGCGAAACGATCGAGATCGTTTCCCAGCGCTTTCTCTACGACCTGCGCGACGACGCGGCCCTCTTCGGCGCCTATCGCGGCACCGCGGTCGTCGGCCGCAAAGGCGATGCCGCCTGGGCCGGCCGCTTGGCCGCCGTGCCCGATTTTTCCAAGCCGGCGCCCGGCCTCCTGCTCGAAGCCGAAGGCCAGCCCGTCCGGTTCATCCCCGACCTGCTCGCGCTGGACGCCGTCGAGTTTCCCGCCCGCGGCGATCTGGCCCGGCACCCCACCCTCCAATGGCAGCTCGCCGCCGGCCAACCCCCGCCGACCGCCATCCAGCTCCACTACGCCGCGTCCGGCCTCTCCTGGTCCGCGTCCCACGAAGCCCTTTTGGCCGACGACGCCCGGTCCATCGCCCTCGCCACCCGCGTCCATCTCCGCAACCGGACCCAGCGCGATTTCGCCAACGCCCGCGTGCGGTTGGCCCTGACCGAAAAGGGCCAATTCGCCCCGCTCGTGCCGGCGGCCGGCGATCCGCGCGCCGCCCGTTCCGCCGCCTTGCGCTACGCCGCCGACGGCCAGAGCTGGGTGCCCGAACGCGCCGCCGCGTCCGCCGCCGTCGTGGCCACCTACGACCTGCCCCAGCCGCTCGCCCTGCCGGCCGGCGCCGAGGTCCGCGCCGGCCTGTACGCCGCCCCGCAGCTGCCCGTCGAAACCCGCTACGTCTACGACGGCGTCCGCTTCGACCGCTACCAGCGCAACCGCCGCACCGACGGCAACCTCGGCACCGAATTCGCCACCGTCGTCGAAACCCGCCTGACGTTCGCCAACGAAAGCGCCGCGCCGCTGCCCCCGGGCGAATTCCGCCTCCTGCGCGGGCAGGCCGACCAAGCCCTCGAATGGATCGGCACCGATTGGCTCCCCGCCCTCAAGCCCGGCGAAACCGCCACGCTCGGACTCGGTCCCGCCGCCGGCCTCTCCGGACGCCGCCTCCGCACCGCCTACGCCGACGTCGTGCCGCTCCAAAGCGCCGACGAGTCCTTCGAGATCACGCTCGAAAACCAGACCGCCGCCGACCAGACCATCGTCGTCGTCGAACATTTCTACCGCGGCGAAAAGCACGAGATCACCGCCGCCAGCGCCAAGCACGTGCCCGGCGCCGATCCGCATTCCGTCCACTTCGAGATCCCCGTCAAGACCGGCACCAGCCAATCCTTCACCTACACCGTGCGCTACGCGTGGTGAGTTCACCCGCTCCATCCGGTCCGCGCACGCTCGTCTGCGGCGTCAACTGGCTCGGCGATGCCGTCATGTCCCTGCCCGCGCTGCAGGCCCTGCGCGACCACCAGGCCGGCACCGAGCTGACCGTGCTGACCAAGCCGGGGCTCGCCCCCTTCTGGGCGCTGAGTTCCTTGCCCCGGCGCGTCCTGACGCTGCCCGCGGCCGGCGCCTCCCTCCGCCCCGCCGTCCGCGCGCTGCGCGAATTGGATTTCCAGACGGCCTACGTCCTGCCGCATTCCTTCCGCTCCGCCCTGCCGCCGTTCCTCGCGCGGATTCCCCGGCGCATCGGCCTGCCCGGACATTTCCCGCGCGATTTCCTGCTGACCGAAACCCGCCCGCCCGCCGGCGGCCCCGGCCGCGAGCACCAGATCCACGAATATCTCGACTTGTTCTTCCCCGGCGAAAACCGCCGCACGTTCGTCCCGCCGCGGCTGGACGTGCCGACCGCCGCGCGGGATCACCTGCGCGCGCAACTCGCCGACCTGCCGCGGCCGTGGATTTCCGTCCTGCCCGGCGCGGCGCGCGGAACGTCCAAGCAATGGCCCGCCGAGCGCTATGCCGAAGCCGCCGCCGCGCTCGTCGCGCAGACCGGCGGTTCGATCGTGACCCTCGGCACGAAGTCCGAGCACGCGCCCTGCCAGCAAGTCGCCGCCGCCGCCGCGCCGAACGGACTCAACCTCGCCGGCGCCACGACGCTGGCCGAACTGGCCGCCATGCTCGCGCTGTCCGCCGCCGTGCTTTGCAACGACAGCGGGGGAATGCATCTCGCCGCCGCCGTCGGCACCCCGCTCGTCGCGCTGTTCGGCATCACCGATCCCGCCCGCACCGGCCCCCTCGGCAACCGCATCCGCATCCTCCAGCATTCCGACCGCCGGTCCCGCGACGTGCCGCGGACGTCCGCCGCCGCCCAGGCCGCGCTGCGCGCCATTTCCGTCGCCGAAGCCGTCGCGGCCGTCGCCGACGCCTTGGGCAACGCGACATGACCCCTTTTCAACGCCCCCCCCGCGAAAACCTGATGTTTTATAAAACGTTTGGCGGCGGCCCGATGAGCTGCGGTTGTGGTTCGGGCAATGCCCGCCCCCGCTTGCGCGCAATCCCCGACCGCGAACCGAGCGTTTTGCGTCCCAGCGGCCATGTCGCCAGCGGCACGTAGCGTCCTGCCGCGCTTTCATAGAGGACAAGTTCGCGCACGGCCTGCGCCGGCAGATCGCCGACCGGCAGATTCGCCAGCGTGGCGCCAAACGCCCGCGTCAGATGCAGATTGTCCAGGCGCGTCCAGCGGATCGCCTCCCCGCGCAGCCGTGCTTGCAGTTCGGCCAGCGCGCGCCGCAACGGCTCCGCCGCCGCCACCGCCACGCCCGCAAACAGCCGCTTCGTTTCCACTCGGTTCCCCTACGGCGAAATCCGCGCGTCCCGCAGCTCCCGCAGCAGCTCATTCACCCGGAACCGGCCCACCTCGCTGAACGGACTCCAGACTTCGTCCTTGTGCACGTCGTGCCAGACCGCCACCAGATCCCATTCCGGCACGACGACCATCGCGAACCGGCCGCCGTAGCCCGAACCGAAAAACGTTCCCGGCGGCGCGTCCGGCAGCAGCCGCGTTCCGTCCGGCGCGATGCGGTTGAACCACCAATAATATCCCAGGCAACCGAGATGGTTCTTCTGGTTTTTTCCGCCGCCGATCGAGCCCGGTTTTTTCAGCGTGCGGCTTTCCGCGCCGGACGTGCGCGGAAAATCCGCCGGCAGCACGCCGGCCAGGGCTTCCCGGAACAGGTCTTCCCGCAACATCGTCCGGCCGCGCCACGTGCCGCCGCGCAGGACCAGCAGCGCGAACCGCGCCTGGTCCCGCACCGACATCCGCAATCGGCCCAGATGCGATTGGCGGCTGTTCAGGTCCGGCAGGTCTTCGAACCCGACCACCGCACCCAACCGCGGACCGTTCAGCACGCCGTCGAATTGCTTCCAAGGCGTTTGGTAGACCTCGTGGAGCACCGTCCAGACCAGCAATCCCGTGCCGAAGTCGTTGTAGGCGAACGCCGCGCCGGGGTCTTCCAACAGGCCATAGCCCGAGGTCTGCCGCAACAAATGCCGGAAGGTGATGGCGCGGTCCTTGTGCCCCAGATCCGGATTCAGATCCGCCAGGGCCGGCATGAATTTCGCGACCGGCTCGTCCAAGGACGCAAGCCGGCGCTCTTCGAGCGCCTTGAACGTCAGGAACGCATAGACCGGTTTGCACGAAGAGGCCACGTCGTGGCGATTGGTCACGTCGCCCCAGGCATGGATCATCTTTCCGCCCCGGACGATGCAGCCGGAGCCTCCCGTTTTGCGGGAAAACTCAGCCAGTTTCTCCGCGGAAAAACCCGCGGCTTCGGGGGTCGTCCAAGCCCAGTGCCGGCCGGGAAATCCCGTCGTCTGCGCCCGCCAAACGCTCCAAAGCGCGGCGGTCGCCAAGATGGCCAGCGCCAGACCGATGCCCCCAGCCGCGAGTCGCTTCATCGCGCCGCCGCCGTCCGCGCCGCCCACAAGTCGCGCAGCATCTCGTTCACCTTGAACCGACCGACGTCGCTGAACGGACTCCATTCTTCGCCGGAGCGCAAATGCGCGTCGTGCCAAACCGCGACCAGGTCCAGCTCCGGAATCGCCACCATCGCGGACCGGCCGCCATAGCCCACGCCCAGAAAGGTGCCCGGCGAGGCATCCGGCAGCAGCCAACTCCCGTCGGGCGTCCGGTCGTTGTGCCACCAGAAGTGGCCCAGGCTGCCCGCATGGTGTTTTTCGTCCTTGCCGCCGCCGATGGAGGCCACCTGATCCAGATGCTCGGCCTCTTCTCCCGACGTCCGCGGAAAATGGTCCGGCAACGGTTCGCGCAGCGCTTCCCGGAACAGGTCTTCCCTCAGGAATCGCTGGCCCCGCCACGTGCCGCCGCGCAAATACAGCAGCGCGAACCGCGCCATGTCCCGCACCGAAATGCGGATCCGCCCCCGCGGCACGCGGAAACTGATCGCGGTCGGTTCGTCTTCGAACCCGAGCGCGGCACCCAGCAGTTCGCCGTTTAGGATTTCGTCGTATTCTTTCGGCAGCCGGTCGTACACGCGGTAGAACAGCGCCCAGACCAGCAGGCCCGTGGCGTAATCGTTGTAGGCGAACGACTCGCCGGGTTCCTCCTCGAGCCCGTAGCCGGACGTCTGCTCCAGCAGATGCCGGAAGGTGATCTCGCGGTCCTTGTACTCCGCCGCCGCGTTCAGGTCGTCGAGTTCCGGCACCCAGTTCACCACCCGGTCGTCCAAGGAGCCGAGCCGGCCGGTTTCGATCGCCTTGTACGTGAGAAACGCGTAGATCGGCTTGATGGACGACGCCACGTTCCGGCGCTGGTCGATTTCGCCCCACGCATGGATCATCTCGCCGCCATGGACGAGGCAGCCATCCCCGCCGACTTTCGCCGAAAACGCCGCCAGCTTTTCCTCGGAAAATCCCGCCTTCTCCGGCGCTTTCCACGACCAGCGTTTTCCGGGATATTTCGGGTTGTCCGTCCCCCACAACGCCCAAACGCCGCCCGCCCCCGCCCCGATGGCCAGCGCCAGCCCGACTCCCCATGCCGCGCGGCGCCTCACCGCGCCGCCTCCGTCCGCGCCGCGAGCAGCTCCCGCAGCAGCTCGTTGACCTTGAACCGGCCGACTTCGCTGAACGGGCTCCAGGCGGACTTGTCGAGATCCGGATAGACGCCCAGCCAGACCGCCACCAGATCCCGTTCGGGAATCGCAACCATCGCGAACCGCCCACCGTAGCCGGACCCGAAAAACGTGCCGGGCGGCGCATCCGCCAGCAGCCGCGTCCCGTCGGGCGTGATTTGGTTGAACCACCAGTAGTTTTTCAAACAGCCCAGATGGTTTTTTTCATCCTTGCCGCCGCCGAACGATTTCCAGACCGGCGGCAGCATTTCGGCGTCCACGCCCGCCGTGCGCGGCAAGGCATGCGGCAGGCCGCCGCCCAGAGCTTCGCGGAAGAGATCTGCGCGCATCAGGCGCTGCCCGTTCCACACCCCGCCGCGCAAATAAAGCAGCATGAACCGCGCCAGATCCCGCGCCGAAATGCGAATGCGGCCGCGCGGCGAATTCGGATGCGTCGCCGTCGGCCGGTCCTCGAACCCCAGCACGGCACCCAACTCGCGGCCGTTCAGCAGTTCGTCGTAGCGCGCCGGCGGCAGGTCGTGGACGCGATAGAACAGCGTCCACATCAGCAAACCCGTGGCAAAGTCGTTGTAGGCGAACGCCGCGCCCGGCCGCTCCTGGAAACCGTAGCCGGAATTCTGGCGCAAGAGATGCCGGAACGTGATGCCGCGGTCCTTGTGGTCCAGATCGGCATTCAGTTCCGCGAGTTCCGGCACCCAGCGCATCACGGGTTCGTCCAGCGATTCGATCCGGCCGTCCTGAACGGCTTGGAGCACGAGGTGGGCATAGATCGGCTTGCACGCCGATGCCACGTCGCCGCGGAACGTGACGTCCCCCCAGGCATAGATCATTTCGCCGCCGTGGACCAAACAGCCCGTGCCGCCCACCCGTTGCGAAAAATCATGCAGCGCGTGACGGGAAAATCCCGCCTCTTCCGGAGCTTTCCAGGACCAATGCTGGCCCGGATAAATCGATCGACGCGCGGCGAGGGCCTGCGAAATCGACCCGGCCACTCCGGCCGCAATCCATGCGGCGAGCGCGCCGAAGGCCATCCATCGCCTGCCAAACCGGACGTTCATGGGGGCCTATCCTATTCCAATCCGCGCCCGCGGGCATCCAAAAAAGACGCCCGGCCGCCGTTGTCGGACGGCCGGGCATTGCGCAGGGAAAACGCGACCTAGGCCTTGCCCGCGCCTTGTTCGATGAACAGGTGCCGATTCAGCGCGTTGACGTAGGCCTTCGCCGACGCCATCACGATGTCGATGTCCGAGCCCTTCGCGGCCACCAGGTCGTCGCCGTAGCGCACCTGCACGGAGGCCTCGCCCAAGGCGTCCTCGCCGTGGGTCACCGCCTGCATCGCGAACGACTTCAGCTCGCCCTTGATGCCGGTGAGGCGGTCGATGGCCTTCAGCGCGGCTTCCACCGGGCCGGAACCCGTCGCGGAATCCTGCGCGATCTTGCCGTCCTTCTCGATCTGCACCGTCGCCGTCGGGATCGAGCGGTTGCCGGCCGAGACCTGCAGGCACTTGATGGCGTAGACCCGCGGCACGTCCGAAATGAATTCGCGCAGCAGCTCGACGATGTCGTCGTCGTACACGACCTTTTTCTTGTCCGCCAGCGCGATGAACGCGTCGTAGACCCCTTGCAGCTGCTCGGCGCTGACCTGGAGGCCCATGCGCTTGAGGTGCGCGGAGAACCCGGCGCGGCCGCTGTGCTTGCCCAGCACCAGGTCGGTGCCCGTCACCACGCCCACGTCCTCGGGACGCATGATCTCGTAGGTCTCGCGGTGCTTGAGCATGCCGTCCTGGTGGATGCCCGACTCGTGCGCGAAGGCGTTCGCGCCCACGATGGCCTTGTTGCGCTGGACCATCATGCCGGTCAGCTGGCTCACCAGCCGGCTCGCCGGGAACAGTTCCTGGGTGCGCACGCGCGACTGGATGCCGTAGTGGTCGTTGCGGACCTTCAGCGCCATCACCAGCTCTTCCAGCGAGCAGTTGCCCGCGCGCTCGCCGATGCCGTTGATGGTGCATTCCACGCCGCGCGCGCCGCATTCGATGGCCGCCAGCGAGTTGGCCACCGCCAGGCCCAGATCGTTGTGGCAGTGCACGTGCACCACCACGTCCTTCAGCTCCGGCACCTGCTCGTGCAGGGTCGTCAGCAGCCGGCGGAACTCCTGCGGAACCGTGAACCCGACCGTGTCGGGGATGTTCACCGTCGTCGCGCCCGCCGCGATCACCGCGCGGACCACCTCCGCCAGGAATTCCGGTTCCGTGCGCGAGGCGTCCTCGGGGCTGAACTGCACGTCCTTGCAGAACTTCCGGGCATAGGTCACGCCTTCGACCGCCTGCCGGATGATCTCGTCCTTCGCCTTCTTCAGCTTGAATTCGCGGTGGATCGCGCTCGTCGCCAGGAACACGTGGATCCGCGCGCGGTCGCCCGCCGGTTTCAGCGCCTCGGCGCATTTCTCGATGTCGCCCTTCACGCAGCGGGCCAGCCCCGCGATGCGGCACTTCTTGATCTCGGAAGCGACTTTCTTCACCGCCTCGAAGTCGCCCGGCGACGCCGCCGGGAAACCGGCTTCGATGATGTCCACGTTCAGCTTTTCCAGCTGCCGCGCCACCTGCAGCTTCTCGTGCAGGCCCATGCTCGCGCCGGGACATTGCTCCCCGTCGCGCAGCGTCGTGTCGAAAATAATCACGTGATCCGGTTTTTTCATGTCCTGGTTTCCTGTTCTCAGGTCTCTCTCGTCGAACGCGGGCGACAAAACGCCCGCCAAGGTTCACTTTGGCGGGCTTTCCGGAAAGCAGACGGCTCCGGGCATCAACCAGCGCAACACCCGTCGCCCGCCGAGGCACGGGTGTCGCCGCGCAACGCGAGAAGCAGGGCCTGGATGGAAATCGCCGTCATCACGCGGGGAACTAAACCATCCCCCCGGCAGGCTGTCAAGGGCCGCGCCCGGAAATCGCGTTCAGTCCGGCGCGGCGCGCAGGCGCGGATCCAGGGCGTCCCGCAGGGCGTCCCCCAGCAGGTTGAAGGCGAGCACCACGGCGAAAATCGCCGCGGTGACGGCCGCCAGTTCCCACCACATGCCCTGCCACAGGCGCAGGCGCGCCGAGGCGATCATCGTGCCCCAGCTCGGTTGCCCCTGCGCGCCGATCCCCAGAAAGCTCAGGAACACCTCCGTGCCGATCGCGGCCGGAAACCGCAGCGTGAACGACACCAGCGCCACGTGGACCACGTTCGGCAGGATATGCCGGAAGAGGATGCGCCCGTGCGAAAAGCCCAGCGCGCGCGCCGCCCGCACGTAGCCGCGCTCCTTCTGCCGCAGCGTTTCCGCGCGGACCAGCCGGCAGGTGCCCACCCAGGTCGTCAGGCCGATGGCGAGAAACACCCCCAGCAGGCCCTGGCCGACCACCATCGCGATCGCCAGCACGAACAGCAGGCCCGGAATCGCCGCGAACGTCGTCGACAGCCAGATCACGAAGTCGTCCGTCTTGCCGCCGAAATATCCGCCGAGGCACCCGAGCAGGACGCCCAGCGGAATCGCGATGAGCGACGACACCACGCCGACCTGGAACGCGATGCGCGCGCCCTGCACCAGCCGCAGGCCCACGTCGCGTCCCAGCCCGTCCGTGCCCAACCAGTGCGCGGCGGACGGCGGCAAATGCCGCGCGGCCAGATTCTGGGCCTGCCACGGCGCCGGCACGTCGCGCCACGCGAACCACGCGTTGGCGAGCTCGCCCGCCAGCGCCGCCAGGCAGAAAACCGCCAGCACCGCCAGGCAGGCCCGCGCGGCGCGGCTGGCCCAGATGCGGTTCCACGCCTCGCGCCCGAACGAAACGCCGCCGGCTTCCCGGATGTCCGCTTCCGCGCTCATGCCAGCTTCACCCGCGGATCCACCCACGCCAGCGCGACGTCCGCCAGCACGTTCGCCGCCGTGAACAGCAGCGCGCCCACCAGCACGATCGCGCGCACCACCTCGACGTCCGCCGAATGGATGGCGTTCAGACTCAGGTAGCCCAGCCCCGGAATGCCGAAGAAACTCTCCAGCAGCAGGCTGCCGGTGTAGAGATACGGCAGCGCCAGCGCCACGTTGACGATCACCGGCCCCAGCGCGTTCTTCAGCACGTGCTTGAAGAGGACCTGCTCGGTCCGCAAGCCCTTCGCGAACGCCGTGCGCACGTAATCCTTGTGCATCTCCTCCAGCAAAATCGTCCGGTAGAAGCGCACGTTCGTGCCCAGTCCCGTCGCCACGCCGATCAAGACCGGCAGCAGCAAGTTGCGCCACGATTCGAAGCCCCACACCGGGAACCACCCGAGCCGGTACGCCAGCACGTACTGCCCGAACACGATCCAGACCAGATAGTTCACGCTCATCAGCGCCACGCAGACCGCGACGAGACCCCGGTCCAGCCCCGATCCACGCCGGTAGGCGCACAGCAGCGCCAGCACCAGGCTGACGGCCAGTTCCACGACCAGGATCGGCACCGTCAGCGCCAGGCTCGGTCCGAGACCCGCCTTGAGCAGGTTGCTCACGGGTTGGTTCAGGCTCGTGCTCGTGCCGAAATCCAGCCGCAGCACCCGCCCGGCGTATTCCACGAGCTGGCTGTCGAAGAAATGCCGCGTCGCCTTTTCCAGTTTCACGCGCCGGATTTCGACCGGGCCGCCCGCCGCGCGGAAGGCGGGTTGTTCCGCGCTGCGGAAAACTTTTTTCCACGGTGTGGAACACTTTTTTCCACGGTGTGGAAACCCTGGGCCGTCGCCGATCACCGTCAACCGCCACGTTTCGCCTTTGGGCGGCGGAAACGCGAAGGGAATCGCCAGTTCCCGGCCGTCTTCGAGCCGCAACGGGCCGGACTCGCCGGCGCCCCACGCGGCGCGCACGCCGGGCGCCGCCGTGTCGAAATCCACTTCATCCAGCGCGCGGGTTTTCGTCCAGTGGCCGCAGAAGAGCGGTTTGTCGTAGCCGCGCGCCGCGTCGAATTCATCCAGCGCGCGCGCGCCGGCGTTTTGCCCGAGCACCAGCGCCGCCGGCGAACCGCCCACGACGTTGAACAGCACGAAGGTGATCAGCACGACCCCGGCCACCGTCGGCAGCGCCTGCAGCAGCCGTCTGGCGATGAATCGGCCCATGTCAGTCCGGCTGTTTCCAGCGCGCGAGCAAGTGCGCCGCCAGTTCTTCCGGCGTCCGGTCGGAAGTGTCGATCTGGACCGGAATGCGGGCATAGAGCGGCGCGCGCGCCGCCAGCAGATCGCGGATTTTCCGTTCGGGGTCTTCGCCGGCCAGCAACGGCCGCTTCCGCGAGCGCGCCGTGCGCGCCAAGAGGACCTCGGGACGCGCCGTCAGGCACACCAGCAGGCCGCGGGCTTCCAGCGCGCGCAGGTTGGCTTCGCGCAGCACCACGCCCCCGCCGCAGGAAATCACCGCGCCTTGCTTGCGCCCCCATTCTTCCGCCAGCCGCGATTCGAGATCGCGGAAGGCCGGTTCGCCGTCTTCCGCGAAAATGCGGGCGATGGATTTGCCGGCGCGGCGCTCCAGTTCGGCGTCCATGTCCAAGAACGGCGCCTGGGCCAAGGCCGCGACGCGGCGGCCGACGGCGCTCTTGCCCGTCCCCATGAACCCCAGCAGGACCAGATTGCGGGAGCTGTCCATGCGGGATTCCGCGGATGCGCGGGCGGGAACCGCCCGCTATTGGATCACGAGGCGCGTGGTCTTCATCAGCGCCTTCCACAATTTTTCGGACGAATCCGCTTCCAGCAGCTTGGCCCGGTTTTCCTCTTTCTGGAACACCTGGGACAGACCTGAAAGCAGTTTGAGATAGAACGCGCTCGCCGCCGTGGGAATCACCACGAAGAACACGATGCGCGTGCAGGCCTTGCCCGCCGGATCGAACTTGATGGCCTTGGGCGCGAGGCCCAGCGCCAGCGTGAGCGCGCCGCCTTCGATGCAGCGCACGTGCGGAAACGCCAAGCCGTTTTCCACCGCGGTCGAAATGATCGCTTCGCGCTTGAGGGCGGACTCCAGCAGCTTGCCGGCGTCGTCCACGAAGCCTTCGTCGGCCAGCTTCTGGCACAGTTCGGCCAGAACCGCGTCGCGGTCCGCGCCTTTCAGCGCCGGAATCATCAGGGCTTCGGCCGAAAACCGTTCGATGCCGACCTTGGGCGGATCGCTGCGGCGGGGCGCCTTGCGGGTGTTGCGGGCGGCGGATTCGCGGTGGAACAGCAACCGCGCGCAGGCGGGGCAGTGGTAGATTTTCTCGGCGGCGTGCACCTGGTGCACGAGCGAAACCGGCAGCGTCATGCCGCAGGCCGTGCAGACCCCGTTGACCACGGGCACGATCGCCAGCGGGCTTTTCTGCAGCAGCCGCGCGAATTGCTGGGAGACGTCGGGCGGTATTTCTTTCTTGAGCGAAGCGATGGAGGCGTCCAGCTGGTCGAGCTGCGCGCCCGGCATGCCCGCTTCCTGCTGCGCGCGGGCGACGATGAGTTCCTGGAGCTGGACCAACAGATTGATGACCGGTTGCATGTGTTTCCTTCTGGCAATACGCGTGGTTAGTCCCGTTTTTTTACGCGCCGGCTCCGCAAACGTAAAGGGAAAACGGTTTTTGAAGGAAAAAACGACCCCGGAGTCAAGGCCAGGTGACCATGACGACGTTGCTGCGCTCCTTCACGTTGCGCATCGTCGTGCGGGCGAGGCCGCTCACCATCAGGCCGATCCGTTCGCCGCTTTTCGGCCGCCAGCCGCTCAGCGGCGACACCTTGATGTGCCCACCGCCGGACAGCACCGACATGGGCTTGGCGGTCTGGCCGAAGCGCAGCCATTCGAACGTCGCCGCGTACCATTGGCCATTGAGGTTGACGATCACCCATGGATTGGCGTTCACGCCGTCCACCGCGGGCCAGGCGCGCGCCTGGCTGTACGGCAGGTTGATCGTGCCGCCACCCACGCTGGCGTTCAGCGAAGCGGTTTGCGCCCAGCCGGACACGTCCGTGTGCAGCCATTGAATCGGCCCGTTGATTTCGGCCGGCCAGCCGGCCGACGTGCCGGTGGCGCCCGGCGCCGGGTTCGCCGCCGTCTGCACGGCTGCCAATTCCGTGTCCGTCGCCTCCGCGCCGCCCGAACTCCATTCGCATCCGCTCGCCAGCAAGGCGACGATGGCTGCCCCAAGCCCGATGATGCACCGGGCCGTCGTCCGTTGGATTTTGGTTAACATCTTGTTAATTTAGCTTGTCGGCAATCGTTTTCAAATTATTTTTCCGGCGAGCCGGAACGACGGCCATCCATTGCGAGCGGCGGTCCGGCGCAACTCGCTCGAGGGCATAGCGCAACGCCGTACGCGGCAGGCGGGCCGCCCAGACGTCCAAAAACGCAGCCAGCGCCGGTTCATCCCGTTTGCCGGCTTCGCGCAGCATCCAACCGGTCGCTTTGTGCATGAGATCTTCGGGATCGTCCAGCAGCCGTTTCGCCAGCCAGAAGGTATTCTCCAACCGGCCTTGCCGGATGTGTTCCAGCGTGGAAACCATCGCGATGCGCCGATCCCAGAGCAGCGGCGAGGCCGCCAAACGGCCCAGCACGCGCCGGCCGCCGCCCGGCGGCAAGTGCCGCCCCACGATGCCCGGCGCGCTGACGTCCACCAGGTCCCAGTTGTTGATCCGCGCCGTCCGGGCCAGATAGAAATCGAAAATCGCGCCGCGCGCCGCGGCATTTCCGCCCGCATAGCTCCGCACCAGCGCCGCCACGGCGAAAAACCGCGCCTCGTGCACGGGGGAATCCAGCAGTTCGCCGGCAACGGCCAACGGCACGGCGCGGAACTGAGCCAGCACGGCGCGGATCTGCGGCACCTTGAGCCCCCAGAATTCGTCGCCTTCCCCGTAGTCGCCGGGCCCCGTCTTGAAAAACCGGCGCAGGATCGCCGCCTGCGCGGGATTCCGCCGCGCCCGCAATTCCCGCAAGACGGCCGCCGCGGTGGCCGGCTGCGGCGCGCCGCTCATTTGAGCGTTTCCAGCACCGGCGTGGTGAAGGCCCACACGCCGGATCGGTCGCCGACTTCGTCGCGCAGCGCCTGCAAGCGCCCCATCAGCCGCGCGGCGACGTCGTCGGCCACCACGACGAACGCGCCGGAATTGGCGCCGGGCCACACGGGATTGTCCATCCGCGCGCCGCTTTGCGGCCCGCGCCCGGTCATCCGTTTCCAGCGCGACAGTCCCACGATGCCCATTTCATCGAGCAGGTCCTGGATCTCTTCCGTCAAGACGACGTCGTGCATCACCCAGACCGCTTTCATGCCCGCACTCCCTTCTCGGCCGCCGCCTGCTCGCGCCGCCGCGCCATGCGCGAATGCACAAGGCTGTAGAGCGTCGGCACCAGCACCAGCGTGACCAGCATCGAGAACGTCAGCCCGCCGACGATCGTGGCGGCCATCGGTTTCCAGGTCGCGGCGCCCTCGCCGCGGCTGAGGATCATCGGCACCATCGCCAGCGACGTGGTCATCGTCGTGATCAGCACGGGGCGCAGGCGCGAGCGGCCGGCGTCGACGATCGCATCGGCCAGGCTCTGGCCGCGCGCGCGCAGGAGGTTGACGTAGTCCACCAGCACGATCGCGTTGTTCACCACCACGCCCACGAGCAGGATCATGCCGATGAACGACATGATGCTGACCGTCAGCCGCAGCGCGGTCAGGGCAACGGCCACGCCGGTGAACGCGAACGGGATGGAAAACAGGATCAAGAACGGATCGAGGAGGCTTTCGAACTGCGCGGCCATGACCATGTAGACCAGCAGCACGCCCAGCACCAGCATCAGCCCCATCTGGCGGAACGATTCCTCCTGGTCCTCGGCGGTGCCGCCGAAATGGATGCCGGTGCCGGCCGGCAGCGGCACTTCCTCGGCGAGCCGGCGGCGCAGGTCGCGGACGACTTCGCCGCTGCTGCGCCCGAACACGTCGGCCGTCACCTGGATCATGCGTTCCTGGTTGCGCCGGTCGATCTGCAGCGGGCCGAGGCGTTCGACGACCGTCGCCACGCTGTCGAGCCGGATGCGGCGTCCGTCGGCCAGGACGACGTCCGCCTGCGCGATGTCCTCGACTTTCCGCCGGTAGGCTTCGTCCAAACGCAGGACCACGTCGTAATCCTCGTCGGATTCGCGATAGCGGGTGGCCGTCGTGCCGTAGAACAGCGTGCGCACGCCGTCGGCGATTTGCCCGACGTTCAGGCCGTGGGCGGCCGCCTTCGTCCGGTCGATCTCCACGCGGATTTCCGGCCGGCCGGGATCGCGGCCGATTTCGGCGTCCACCGCGCCGGGCGTGGTGTTCACCACCTCCAGCACCTGGTCGGCGACGGCTTGCAGGAGATCGAGATCGAACCCCAGCACCTCGATCACGATGGGCTTGGCGCCGCCGCCGGGGCCCATCTGGGAGGTGTCCACGTTGTATTTCTGGACCTCGGGCCAGCGCGTCACGACATCGCCCACGGCGCGGCCGATTTCCTTGAGGCCGCGGGTGCGCTGGGTCTGCGACACGAGACGCATCATCACCCAACCGATGTGCGATCCGCCCGAGCCCATGCCGCCGGATTCGCCGCAGCGCCAGGCATGGACCAGCACGTTCTCGCGGCCGGCTTCCGCCAGCGCCACTTCGAGGATGCGCTGGCCGACCGCGGCGGTCTCCTCCACGCGCGTGCCGATGGGCGTCTGGTAGCGCAGCATCAGGCGCCCGTTGTCTTCCTCGGGCGAATATTCGGATCCCAGCCCCATGAACAACGCCGCGCTGGCCGCGAAAACGGCGAGCGCCGCCGCCACGACCCACCCGCGATGCCGCAAGGCGCGGCCCAGCAGCCGGGAATAGGCGGCGTCCAGCGCCGCGAACTTGGCCTCGCTCCAGCGGTGGAACGCCGCGTTGAGCCGGCCGCGCGTCCGGCGCCGCGCCGGCGCCTGCAGCAGGCGCGAGCCCAGCATCGGCGTCAGCCACAGGGCGCACCCCAGGCTGGCCAGCAACGTCGCCACCAGCAGGCCGCCGAGCTGCTTGAACATGATGCCGGCCTCGCCCTTCAGGAAAATCAGCGGCACGAACACCACGATCGTCGTCAGCGTCGAGGCGCTGACGGCCGTGCCGACTTCCTCGGCGCCGAACATGGCGGCTTCGCGCGGGGCCGTGCCCCGCTCCACCTTGACGGAGATGCTCTCCAGCACCACCACCGCGTTGTCCACCACCATGCCCATCGCGATCGCCAGGCTCGCCATCGAGATGATGTTGATCGTCCAGCCCATCGTCCACAGGAAGATGAAGGCCAGGATCAGCGAGAACGGAATCGTCAGCGCGATGATGAACGACGACCGCAGGCTGCGCAGGAAGAAGAACGCCGTCAGCACCACGAACACGAACGCCCACCGCACCGTCGACACCACGTTGCCGATGGACTGCGTGATCTGCTCGCTGGTGTCGAAGATCTGGTGGATTTCGACGTCGCGCGGCAGGCCCGGCAGGATGTTTTCCTCCAGCTCGCGGGCCACTTCCTGCGCCGTTTCCACGGTGTTGGCGCCCGAGCGCTTCTGGACCATCATCATGATCGCGCGGCGATCCATCACCTTCGAAAGGCGGATTTCCTCCGCGAAGCCGTCCTCGACCTCCGCGACGTCGCGCAGGCGCACGAGCGCGCCGCCGGCGGACCGGACCACGATCTCGCCGATCTGGGCGGGATCGGCGTATTCGCCGGGCACGCGGATCGTGTAGTCGAGCGTCCCCACCTTGACGTTGCCCGCCGGCAGGGTCACGTTTTCGCGCGCCAGCGCCGCGGCCACCTGCTCGAAGACCAGCCCGTAGCCGGCCAGCCGCGCCGGGTCGAGCTTCACGTTGATCTGCCGCTCGAGGCCGCCGAACAGGTTGACGGCCCCCACGCCCGGCAGGCGCTTCAGCGGATCGGCGATCTCGTTGTTGGCGATCTCCTCGAGGGCCTCGATGCTTTCCTCGCAGGTGATGCCGTAGAACTGGATCGGGACCTGCGACGTGTTGAACTTGCGCAACATGGGCGGATCGGCGTCCTCCGGCAGGACCTTGCGGATGCGCTCGAGGTTGCTGCGGATGTCGTTGGAGGCCTCGTCGAGGTTGGTGCCCCAGGCGAATTCGCACGTCACGCTCGAAATGCCTTCGATGGTGGCGCTGGTCATTTCCTCCAGGCCGTTCACGGTGCCCAGCGCGCGCTCGACGACTTTGGTGACCATGCGCTCGACGTCTTCGGTGCTCACGCCTTCCCAGGTGGTCACCACGGTCACGGTAGGCCGTTCGATTTCCGGCAGCAGGTCCACGGGCAGCTGCCCGACCATCACCGCGCCCAGCACGAAGACGGCCAGAAAGAACATCAGCGTCGTGACGGGCCGCTGGACGCCCAGTTCGGGCAGTTTCATGGCCGGCTACTCCGCCGGCTCCGCCGCGGGCGCGATCCGCTCGATGGGCGCGCCGTCGGTCAGCTTGTTCTGGCCCATCGCCACGTATTCGGCGCCGGCGTCCAGGCCGGAGACGATTTCGAGGTATTCCCCGGCGCGGATGCCGGTGACGACGTCGGTGGCGCGGGCCCGGCCGTCTTCCACGGTAAAGACGACTTGGCGGTCCAGCACGCGGATCACGGCGGCGGCCGGCACGGCCACCGCGCCGGGGCTCGTCGCCAAGGTCAGCCGGGCCGTCGCGTACATGCCCGGGCGGAGCGGCCAGACACCGTCCCGCTTGGCGTTGTCCATGCGGATTTCGGCGCGCACGGTGCGCGTGGCCGGATCCGCTTCCGGGAAAATCCGCGCAACGGCGCATTCCGTCTCGCGGCCGGGCCAGACGTCCGTCGCCACCGCGACCTGCGTCCGCCCCTCCTGCAGCAGCGGCAGCAGCCGCACCGGAATCGGCAGGATCAACCGCAACGGATCCATCTGGGCGATCCGCACGATGGCGACCGCCGGCCCGACCAGCGCGCCGGGATCCGCGCGGCGCTCGGCCACCACGCCGTCCATCGGGGCGCGGATTTCCGTCTCGTCCAGGTTCACCTGGGCCAGCTTGAGCTGCGCCTGGGCCTGGGCCAGCGCGGCCTTGGCGCTTTCGTGCGCGGTCGCCGCGCCGTCGCGCGCCTGCTCCGTCGCCACTTCTTCGGCGAAAAGCGCCTCCAGGCGGGCGCGTTCGCGGGCGCGGTCGTCCAGCGTCACTTCCGCCTGGCGCGCCTGCGCCGCCGCCAAGGCCACCTGCGCTTCCAGCTCGCGGCGATCGAGCTCGGCGATGACTTCGCCCGCCCGCACCTCGGCGCCTTCCGTCGTCGGATCGCCGTTTTTCAGTTCCAGCTTCTCCAGCCGCCCCTGGATCTTCGGCTTGACCTCGACCGCCAGCGGCGATTCCAGTTCGCCCGTGAACCACAGCGTCTCGGACAGGTCGCGCCGCTCCGCGAACGCCGTCCGCACCGGCACCGGACCGCGCTCCTTCTTCGGGGCGCCGGCCTTCTCCGCCGGCTTCGAACAACCCGCCGCCAACGCGAGGGCCAGCGCCGCGCCCAGCAAAACCCAACCGCTCTTTTTCATGTTCGGTCTCCAATCCTCATTCGACGGATCCGGCGGATCCGACCGATCCGGCGGATGGGGCGTCACCGCCCAGCACCGGCGCGTCGGGCAGGACGTCGGGCGCCAGTTGGCCCATGGCCTGCTGCAACGCCACGCGCGCCAGCGCGTGGCTGAAAATCGACTGGTAGTAGTTGGCGGACGCCCGGGTCAGCGCCTGGCGGGCATCCATGACCTCGACGGGCGTATTCTGGCCTTCCTTCAAACCCGCCTCGACGAGCCGCAGCGCTTCGGCCGCGGTGGCGAGATTCCGGCTCTGCGAATGCGCGAACTCTTCGGCGGTTTTCAGCGACAGCACGGCTTGGCGGATTTCGCTGACGGCCCGGTCTTCCGCGTCTTGCAGGGCGATTTCCAGCTGGCGCAGTTTCGCCCGTTCCTGGATCAGCGTGCCGCGCCGGTCGAAGCCGTCGAAGATCGGCAGGGTCACCTGCACGCCCGCCTGCCATTCGTCGCCCCAGTCGTCCCGCGCGGCATCGTGCGGATCGGGGTTGGCCCAGTTCTGCGAAACGTAGCCCGAGACCTCGGGTACGTAGCGGCTTTTCGCCACGGCCACGCTTTCGCGCTGCATCCGCAGGGCGTATTCGGCCAGGGCCAGGTCCGCGCGGCGTTCCAGCGCCGTCCGCGCCGCGTCGGCGAATTCGATCGTCTCGGGCACCAGCGGGATGTCGTCGACCAGCTCCGCCGCGCTTTCGGGCGAGGCCCCCATCAGGCGGTAGAGGGCCGTGTAGGCCACGTCCTTGTCGTTGCGCGCCTGCAAGACCTGCGCGCGGAAGTTCGCCACCTCCACCTGCGCGCGCAGCTCGTCGTAGTTCGAGGCCATGCCCTGCCGCCGCCGCGCCTGCGCGTTTTCCAGCTGGCGTTCGGCGGTTTCCAGCGCGGCCTGATTCACCTCCAGCAAATGCTCGCTCAGCACCGCCTGGTAATAGGCGCGGATCGTTTTGCGCTGCGTGGCTTCCGTCGCCGCGCGGATCGACGCCTCCGTCCAGGCGTCGTAGAGTTTGGCGGCGCGCAGGGCCGCGCCGATCCGGCCATTGAACAGCGGCTGCGTCAGCCGCAATCCCGCGCCGTACTGGTCCTGGAACCGCGTCGGGTAGCGGGTCCCGTCCGGCCCCGCCGCGGTGCGTTCTTCGTCCAGCCGCAGATAGCTGCCCGTCAGCCCCAGCGCCGGCAGCGCTTCGGAATAGGACGCCTCGACGCGGCCGCGGGCCACTTCCCGGCCCCATTCCTCCTGCTGGAGGGATCGGTTGTTGCCCAGCGCCAGCGCCACGGCTTCCCACAACAGCAACGGCCCCGACAGATAGACCCCGCTGTCCGTCGTGGCCTTCTGGGCCAGATCGTCCAGCCGCCGTTCAGCGGCCTCCGCGCGCAGGGCGCGCATCTCCTGAGCGTCCGGCACGCCGACGCATCCGGCCAACAGCGCGACCAGCGCCGTGCCCAAAACCACCCGAACCGCTTGCCGCCGTTTTGCCATTTTTGTCGCCATTCGATGGATAGTCGTCGCGATCGGACCATAAGTTACCGTCGGCCGGATCGCGCCCGCATGTTCGCGGCAAACGCCGCCGGCCTCAAGCCGATAATTTGCCCCCCTGCCCGGCCCCGGCTAGGGCCAGGTGACCATGACGACGTTGCTGCGCTCCTTCACGTTGCGCATCTTCGTCCGGGCCAGGCCGCTGACCATCAGGCCGAACCGCTCGCCGCTGCGCGGCCGCCACCGGTTCAACGGCGATACCTTGATGTGGTCGCCCAGGCTGCCGTCCAACACGCCCTTGGGCTTCGACGTCTGCCCGAAGCGGAACCACTCGAAGGTCGCCGCATACCACTGGCCGTTCATGTTCACGATCACCCACGGATTGGCGTTCACCCCGTCCACCGCCGGCCAGACCCGCGCCTTGCTGTAGGGCATGTTGATCGTGCCGCCGACGCTGGCGCTCAGACTGGCCGTCACGGGCCAGCTCGACACGTCCGTGTGCAGCCATTTGATCGAACCGGTGATTTCCGCCGGCCAGCCGCCTTCGGTCGGCGTGCCGGTCGCGGGCGTCTCCGTGGAAGGCGTTTCGGTGGCGGGCGCTTCCGCCGCCGGCGCTTCCGCCGCCGGCGCTTGCTGGCCTTGCAGCTGCGCCAAGGTCAACGTGCCTTCGTTTTCCAGCGAAGACGTCTCGCAGCCGACCGTCAAAACGGCCGCCGCCGCCGCCGCGAATCCCGCCTTCATCCATGTTTCGATTTTCGCCACGTTCATCCTCCGGTCTGACCTCTGGGCCGAGTTTGTTGCCCGTACATACGTCATGGCGGGGAGCAACTCAAACACAATTTCAACAATTATCGAGGGGGCGGTCCGGCCGGCCAAACCGGCGTCAGCGCTTCCGGATTGCGCAGATCCGCCTCGAAGATCCGGCTGAGCTCGCGCCAAACCGGTCCGGGCCGGCCGGCACCCACGGGCCGCCCCGCGAACTCCGTTACCGCCGTCACGTGCGGCGTCGTGCCGAACACCAGCATCTCCGCCGCTTTTTCCAGCTCCGCGCGCGGCACGTCCGCCGCCTCCACGCCGGCCAGGATCCCCGCCGGCACCAGTTGCTCGCGCGCGAGTTCCATCACGCGCAACATGGTCGTGCCCAGCAGGATGTGTTCCGGTTTCGGCACCCGCAGCACGCGGTCCGCCGTCACGATGCCGAAATTTTCCGTCGGCAGTTCGGTCATGTGCCCGTTCTTGTCGAAGCCGAGCATGAAATCCACGCCGGCATCCACCGCCTGCTTTTTCATCAGCACGTTCGGCAGATAGTTCACGCTCTTCACCTGCGCGAAAAACCCGTCTTTGTTCGGCACGCCGCTGACGCCCACCTTGGCGCCTTCCGGATGCGCCGCCATGAACGGCGGCGGCAGCCGGATCGCCAGCACCATCAAGAGCGGCCGCGGACATTCGTAGGGATTCGCCGAATGCCCGCCCGGCCCGCGCGACACGAAAATCCGGATCAGCGCGTCGCGGTGCCCCCCCGCCCGCAGCACCGCCCCCACGATGCGTTGGATCTCCGCCCGGCTCCACGGCAACTCCAGCGCGATCGTCCGCGCTCCGCCTTCCAGCCGGGCCAGGTGCGCCGCGAGATTGTAGACCGCCCCGTCCACGCACTTGAACGTCTCGAACAACCCGTCGCCGCGGTGCACCATGTGGTCGTCCACCGGCACCACCATCAGGTTCGGATCCGTCGTGATGCCGTCCCACCAGCTCGAATACATCGCGTAATAGCCCGCGTGGTACGCCGGCCGGTTCGTCCGGCAAAACGCCGCGAAATCCTCGCTTCTGAAATTCGTCTTCATCGTCTTTCCGTCATCCCCCGCAAGAAATGGGTTGTCCGGTTCTTTCCTGTGTTCCTGTTATTTCCTGTTTTCGTGCTGAAATTTCTTCGGTTTTCGGCGGCGCTTACTTCCGCTTGTGCGCCGGCGGCAGGCCCAGTTCCTCGCGGTACTTCGCCACCGTTCGCCGCGCCACCTTCAATCCCTGGCCGTTCAGCTTGTCCGCGATGGCCTGGTCGGAGAGCGGCTTGCGCACGTCTTCGTGCCCGATGGCCTTCGCCACCGCTTCCTTGACCGCCTCCGTCGAGATGCTCCCGCCGTCCGCCGTCTTCAGCCCGCCCGTGAAGAAGAACCGCAGCTCGAAAACGCCCTGCGGCGTCCGCGCGTATTTGCCCGCCACCGCCCGGCCCACGGTCGTTTCGTGCACGCCGACCTTTTCCGCCACCGCCCCCATCGTCATCGGCTTCAGCTTCGAAATGCCGTGCTCGAAGAATTCGCCCTGCGCCGCCGCGATCTCTTCCGCGATGCGCCGGATCGTCGTGCGCCGCTGGTGCAGGCTGTCCAGCACGAACTGGCCCGCGCGGATTTTCTCGGCGAGGTACTTCTTCGCTTCCGCGGCCGTTGCGGGATCTTCCAGCATCGCTTCGTATTCCGCGCTGATGCGCAGCCGCGGCAGCGCGTCCCGGACCGGCTCGACGACGTACGTTCCCTCCGCGGTCTTGCGGATGTCCACCTCCGGCGTCACGTACACCGGCGGCGGCGCCGAAAACTTCAGGCCCGGCTTCGGGTCCAGCGCCGCGATCGCCTTGAGCGCGGCGGCCACCGCCGCCGCGTCCAATTTCGTCGTTTGCGCCAGTTGCGCGGCGGTCTGGTTTCCCAGTTCTTCCAAATGCCCCGCGACCAGGCGCGCCGCCGGCGATTCCGCCCCGTGGCCCGCGCGGCGCAGCTGGGTCAGCAGGCATTCCTTCAGATCGCGCGCCGCCACGCCCGGCGGATCGAACTCCTGCACCACCGCCAGCGCCGCGCGCACCGCCGCTTCCGGCGCGCCGGATTCGCGCGCGATTTCCGCCACGTCCGCCGCCAGCCAGCCGTTGTCGTCCACGTTGCCGATGATGTAGGCGCCCGCCTGCTTCTCCGCTTCGTCCAGGCCGGATTCGTTGAGCTGTTCTTCCAGATGCGCATGCAGCGACGGCGGCGCCGTGATCGAATCCAGGAAGAACTGCCGCTTTTCGTCCGCCTCGGGCGAGACCGCCGGCGTGCCGGGCGCTTCCTCCAGCGGCCGCGGCTCCAGCATCTGCTCCAGCGCATCGATCTCCCGGCCGAAATCGTCCGGCTCGAAATCGTTTTCCGGGTCCACTTCGTTGGCCGCCGGCGACGCCAGCGGCTCGGACGTCGGCAGCGCGGCCTCGCCGTCGCCCGCCTTCTCCTCCAGCACGGGATTGCTTTCCAGTTCCGCCCGGACCAGTTCGCGCAGCTCCGGCCACGGCACCTGCAGGAAACGCAGCGCCTGCAGCATGCGTGGCGCCAGTTTCATCTCCTGCCGCATCTGCGTCGTCTGGAACATTCCTGGCTTCATCGGCCGGCATCCTACTCCAGATCGCGTTTTCCTGCACAGCCCAAACCAACCGAACCCCGATACCCGCCGAATTCTCCCGGCCTTGCGTAGGAGCTCAGCTGCTGAGCCCGGGCTGTTTCGGATTTGGGCGCAAGACGGATTTCGGGCTCTGAATCGTAGGGGCCGAGCTTGCTCGGACCGGGTTTGGAGAAATTTGGGAACAGCTGCGGTCTCAGCAAGCTGAG
>RZYG01000107.1 GCA_009930415.1 Spartobacteria bacterium
TCGGCGAAGCCCGACATTTTCTCCAGCACCGCGTTCACCGCGGGCATGACGTCCTTGCGGTCCACGACGATGGGCGTATTCGACCGGTTGCGCAGCGCGACGTGCAGCACCGGGCGCTTCTCCGTCTCGTTGATCTTCTGCCCGGAGAACATCGCGTCGATCTCGCCGCGCAGGTCGGCCATGGGGCACAAGGCCTGCAGCCGCTTCATCGTCTCGGCCGTGGCCAGGTTCTTGGAGTAGTCCAGATACCAGCCGCCGACTTCGAGGGAGAACGCCTGCGCCCGCGCCGCATCCGCCGCGAAGAGTTCCCGCAGCGAGGCGCCCTTCATTCGCGCCGCGTGGGCCTTGAGGGCTTTCCATTCCGGGGTCGTGTCGAGTCGTTTGCGGCGGGGCATGGGAGTTCCTTTTCTTGAACGGACGGATCCGACCGATCCGTCTGATCCGACGGATCCGTCAACGGCCAACTACTTCTTCGCCTTGATCCGCTTGAAGCGGCCGATCTTCGGCAGGTCGCCGACGATGGGCCGCGCGTAATCGAGGAACGCCTTCGTGACGTCGCAGCCGCTGGCCGCGATGAAGGCATCGGGCATGTGGCGGGTTTCCTTCGCCACGCTGGAGAGCGGCACGCGCTCGAAATACGTCTGATACTTCTTGCCGGGCTTGCGGCGGATGGCCACGCTGCCGTCGATATCGCCGCTGGTGGCCAGCTTGACGGCCTCGCGGCCGACCGCGCAGGCTTCCTTCGCGTCGTTGGCCGAAACCACGCCCGGGAAGGAACGCTGCAGATAGCCGAAGGTGTCGGCGCGCACGCGGGTGATGTCGGTCTTGGTCTTGATCAGGCTGGCCAGCGCGTCGCCCAAGGCGCCGGAGCCGGAGAGCTGCACGTTGCCGTGGCTGTCCACTTCCTTCGTGAATGAAGCCGCGATGGCCTTGCCGGACGCGTCCGAGATGCCTTCGGAAACCGCCACGACGCAACGGCCGTGTTTTTCGACGACTTCCTTGACCTGCTGCGGGAACTTTTCGAGATCGAACGGCCGCTCGGGCAGGTAGATCAGGTGCGGACCGGCGCCGGGATAGGTGCGCGCCAGCGCGGCGGCCGCGGTGAGGAAGCCGGCGTGCCGGCCCATGACGACGTTGATCTTCACGCCCGGCAGCGCGGCGTTGTCGAGGTCGTCGCCCATGAACGCCTGCGCCACGAACTTGGCGCTGCTGGCCCAGCCCGGCGTGTGGTCGTTTTCGCGCAGGTCGTTGTCCACCGTCTTGGGAATATGGAAGCAGCGCATCTCGAAGCCGGCGCGCTTGGCCTCTTCGTTGATGATGTGGGTGGTTTCGGCCGAGTCGTTGCCGCCGACGTAGAAGAAGTAGCGCACGCCGTACTTCTGGAGTTTCTCGAAGATCTTCGCGCAATCGTCGGGCGTGGGCTTCTTGCGCACGGAGCCGAGGCCGGACGACGGCGTCTGGGCGACGGCCTTGAGCGTGGCGACGGTTTCGCGGCCCAGGTCGATCAGATCCTCGTTCAGGATGCCCTTGATGCCGTGCAGCGCGCCGTAGATCTTTTTGATCTCCTTGTGCTTCTTGGCCTCCAGCACCGCGCCGATCAGGCTCTGGTTGATGACGACCGTGGGACCGCCGCTCTGGGCGATCAGCATGTTGCCGACGATTTTCGCGTTTTTCTTGGACATAAAACGTTTTTCCTTTCCTGTGGGACGGGTTTGTCCACGCGGGCGGATGAAAGCAAAACCGCCCCCCCTCTTGCAAGCGGTTTCGCGGGTGCGGCGGCGGGGCGACGGCGGCATGACCGAATCCAACCGGGACGAGGTCGTCCCGGCTCCAAACAGCCACGGATTCATTTCTTGTGGAACCCCCGACGACCTCGTCGGGGGAATATTTGTCCCCTTACGGCGCGGTCCAGTGGTCCTGCCGGATGCGGTCCATGCGCGCGCGGGCTTCGGCGGCGGCGGGCACGCCGGACTCCGCCACCCGGCCGTAGATGCGGGCGGCCTCCGGCCAGCGGCCGGCGTTTTCCTGCAAGGCGGCGGCGCCGAACGCGGCGCGCGTGAACCACACGTTCGCCTCGGCCGGCGGCGCTTCCTCCTG
Organism: Spartobacteria bacterium; assembly: GCA_009930415.1. Taxonomy (GTDB): domain Bacteria; phylum Verrucomicrobiota; class Kiritimatiellia; order CAIQIC01; family Lenti-01; genus Lenti-01. Next base: position 2,098 of record RZYG01000107.1, read on the forward strand.
CAAAAAGGCATAGACGACGTCCATGTAGCGGTCGAGCGCCGCGGCGGCGCGGCCCATTTTCTCGAGGCAGCGCCCGACCTTGTAGCCCGCCTGCAAGCGCAGATCCGGCGGCGCCCCCGCGAAATCCAGCAACGTGCGGTACGACAGCAGCGCCTCCTCGTAGCGGTCGGGGGTTTCCTGTCCCAGCGTGTACTGGCAATCGCCCTTGCGGCCCCACGCCACCAGCGCTTCCGGCGTCTGCGGAAACTTCACGATGACTTCGTTGAACGCCAGGATCGCCGCCGCGAACTGGCCCAGCTCGCTCAGCACGTCGCCTTGGGCCAGAAGGGTCTCGGCCAGGCGGGCGCTGTCGGGATAGCGCGCCATCAGCGCGTTGTAGTGCTCGTTCGCGGCCAGGTATTTCCGCTGCGCGGTGGCCGCCCGCCCCGCCCAGAACAGGGCGTCGGCCGCCCGCGGACGGTCCGGATATTCCGCGGCCACCTCGGCGAACCGCCGCTCCCCTTCCGCGAAGTCGCCGTGGTTGAAGGCGTGTTCCCCGAGCCAGAAGCGGACGTCCGGCGCGAATTCGGAGGCCGGATAATCCTTCAGGAACTGCTCGCAGACCCGCAGCGCCTCGGCGTCTTTGCCCAACAGATAGAAGCACCAGCCGCGCATGAATGCGGCCTGTTCCGCCGGCTTCGTCCGCGGCATCTCGTCGCGGATCCGCGTGAAGTCGTCCATGGCCGCGGCGAAAGCGCCCATGCGGTAGCGGATCAAGCCCCGCGCCAGCAGGGCCTGCGCGCAGGATTCCGGCTCGGCGCAGGTTTCGACGACCCGCCCATACTGTTCGATCGCGCTTTCCAACGCGCCGCGGTCTTCGTAGAGCGAGCCGAGGCGCATCGCCGCCGCGCGCGAAAATTCCGTGGCCGGCTCGGTCCGGCTCAGGTCCAGCAGCCGGATTTCGCCGGCCTCGGTCTCGCCGAGTTCCAGTTCCGACTCGGCCAGCTGCAGTTGCGCGCGGATCGCCGCCGCGCTGCCGGTCGGGGCCGCCGCCAGCGCCGCGGCATAGGCTTCTTTGGCCTGCGAAAACCGGCGGCTCGCGAACTGGGCGTCGCCGAGCTTCTGCCGCAGCTCGAGCCGGCGGGCGGGATCGGTTTCCAGCTCCGCCGCCTGCGCATAGGCCGCCGCGGCCTCCTCGGGCCGGCCGGCCGACCACAGCGCCCAGCCCCGTCCCGCCAGCACCTGCGCCGTGCCGGGCGCGCCCGCGAAGGCATCCAGCCAGACCTGGTATTCCGCCGCCGCTTCATCCCACTTCGCCATCCGGGCCAGCTCGTCGGCCAGACCGAGTTGCAGCCGCGCCGCGCGGGTTTCGTCCGGCAGTTTGGCGGCCACGCCGCGCAACAGTTCGCGCCCTTCCTCCGTGGCGCCCGATTGCAGCAGCAGCCGGGCTTTCGCGACCTGGCTTTCCAGCCGCTGCACGGGATTCTCCGCGGCGGCGATGCTTTGATCGATCGTTTTCAGCGCGGCCGGATAGTTCGTTTCGGCGCCCAGCGCTTCCGCCACGAGGCGGTAGCCCTGCGCGCGGGTTTCCGGGCGGAGACTCTTGTTCGCGGCCATTTCGCGCAAGCGGTCCATCGTCTCCGGCCGCCGGCCCTGCGCCAGTTGCAGTTCGATGGCCTTGAGCGCCGCGCGCTCGCTCCAGATCTGGCCCGCGTAGTTCGTTTCGATCCGCGCCAGCGTCGCCAGGGCCCGATCGTTTTGGCGGGCAACCGCCAAGGCCGCCGCCAATTCCATTGCGGCGGACGGCGCCTCGGAGCTCTTCGGATGGCGGGCTTCGATCAGCTCCACGACGCGCTCCGCGCCGGACCAGTCCTGGCGCGCCATGAAAATCCGGGCCAGCAGACGGAGCGCAACCGGCGCGACGTCCTGCGCGACGTATTTCTCGCGGAACCCATCCAGTTCGGCGGCGGCCTCCGCCAACTGGCCTTGCGCGAAGCGGGCTTCGGCGCGGGTCCAGGCATAGTTGGCCGCCAGCGCCTGCGCGCGCGCGCCGCCGACGTACGCATCCAGCGTGGCCAGCGCCTGCTCCGGCCGTTCCGCGGCCAGTTCCACCCGCGCCAGCCATAGCGCGCCTTCGGCTTGGCGCCGCTTGTCCGGCGCGCCCGCCACCAATTCTTCCAGCCGGCGGCGCGCCAGCCGGTACAGGCCGTCCTCGTAGGCCGCCCGCCCCGTCGCCAGCAGCCGTCCGGCCTCTTCCACCGTCAGCTTCGCCGTCGACAGCGGCTCGTCCTCGTCCGTCTCGGCCGCGAACGCCGGCGCGGCGCACGCCAGCGCCGCAGCTGCCAGCAGAATGGCCCAGAACGTCTTCATGCCTTCTTTTTCTTCTTCGTCCGCTTCGCCGGCTTCGCCGCCGCGGCCGGCCCCAGCAGCGGGCGCAGGTATTCGCCCGTGTGCGACGCCGGATTCGCCGCGATTTCCTCCGGCGTGCCGCTGGCGACCACCCGGCCGCCTTCGTCGCCGCCTTCGGGTCCCAGATCCACAATGTAGTCGGCCGTCTTCACCACGTCGAGGTTGTGTTCGATCACGATCAGGCTGTTGCCCGCGTCGCGCAGCCGCAGCAGCACCTGCAAGAGCCGGTCCACGTCCGCGAAATGCAGGCCCGTCGTCGGTTCGTCCAGCAGGTAGAGCGTCCGGCCCGTGTCGCGCCGCGCGAGTTCGGCGCTGAGCTTCATGCGCTGCGCCTCGCCGCCGGAGAGCGTCGTGGCCGGCTGGCCCACCTTCAGGTAGCCCAGACCCACCTCGCTCATCGTCCGGAACTTGCGCGCGATGGTCGGCACCGGCGCGAAGAACTCCAGCGCCTCGTCGATCGTCATGTCCAGCACGTCGGCGATGCTCCGGCCGTGCCACTTCACTTCCAGCGTTTCCTGGTTGTAGCGCCGTCCGCGGCACTGCTCGCAGGTCACGTAGACGTCCGGCAGGAAGTTCATCTCGATCTTCAGGATGCCGTCGCCCTTGCACTTCTCGCAGCGGCCGCCCTTGACGTTGAAGCTGAACCGCCCCGGCCCGTAGCCGCGCAGCTTCGAGCCCGGCAACTGCGCGAACAGGTCGCGGATGCCGTTGAACGCGCCCGTGTACGTCGCCGGGTTCGACCGCGGCGTGCGCCCGATCGGCGACTGGTCGATCACGATCACCTTGTCGAGGTGCTGCATGCCCGCGATCTTCCGGTGCTTGCCGGGCTTGTCCTTCGCGCCGTAGAACTTGCGGAACAGCGCCCGCCGCAAAATGTCGTCCACCAGCGTGCTCTTGCCGCTGCCCGAGACGCCCGTCACGCACGTGATCCGCCCCAGCGGGAAGCGCGCATCGACGTTCTTCAGGTTGTTTTCCGCCGCGCCCGAAATCTCCAGCCAGTCCGCGCCCGGCGCCCGGCGCTCGGCCGGCACGGCGATCTGCCGTTCGCCGTTGAGGAATTGCGCGGTCAGGGACGTCTTCGATTTCAGCAGGTCCGGCACCGTCCCGGCGAAAACGACCTCCCCGCCGTGCACGCCCGCCGCCGGGCCCAGGTCGATGACGTAGTCCGCCTCGCGGATGGTCTGCTCGTCGTGCTCGACCACCACCACCGTGTTGCCCAGATCGCGCAGGCCCTTCAGCGTGCGCAAGAGTTTTTCGTTGTCGCGCTGGTGCAGGCCGATGCTCGGCTCGTCCAGCACGTAGAGCACGCCCACCAGCCCCGCCCCCACCTGCGTCGCCAGCCGGATCCGCTGCGCCTCGCCGCCCGAGAGCGTCCCGCTCTCGCGGTCGAGGTTCAGGTAGCCCAGCCCGACGTCGCACAGGAATTTCAGCCGCTGGCGGATTTCCTTCAGGACTTCCGCCGCGATCTTCTGCTCCTGCTCCGTCAGCGGCAGATGCGCGAACCAGTCCTCCGCGTCGCGCGCGGAGAACGCCATGACCTCCATGATGCCCTTGCCGGCGACCTTGCACGCGAGGCTCTCGGGCTTGAGGCGCTTGCCGCCGCACGCCGTGCACGGCAGCCGGCTCATGAAATTCGCCAGCTTGTGCTTGATGTAGTCGCTGTCCGTCTCGGCATAGCGCCGCTGCAGGTTCGGAATGACGCCCTCGAACGGCTTGCGGTACTTCCGCCACGCGCCGCGCATCCAGAAGCCCAGCTCGACGTCCTCCTCGCCCGAACCGTGCAGCACGATCTGGCGCACCTGCTCCGGCAGCTCTTCCCACGGCGTGGCCAGATCGAACCCCAGGTGCTTCGCCAGCGCCCGCACCAGCCCCTTGCGATAGATCGCCTCCCGCCGGCCCGCCGGGCGCCACGCCGCGATCGCGCCCGCGTCGATGGACTTCGTCGGGTCCGGCACGACGAGATCTTCGTCGAATACCAGCATCTGCCCCAGCCCGTCGCATTTCGGGCATGCGCCGTACGGGCTGTTGAACGAGAAATTCCGCGCCAGCAGCGCATCGAAGCTGATCCCGCAGTCCGCGCACGCGTTCTTTTCCGAAAACATCTGCGGCGTCCAGGCCTCGCCCGCGCCCGGCTCCTGGAACAGCGCGTGCAGCACCCCCTCGCCTTGCTTCAGCGCCAGTTCGATCGAATCCGTCAGCCGGCCGCGGATTTTGTCCGCCACCACCAGGCGGTCCACCACCGCCGCAATGGAATGCTTCTTCTGCTTGTCCAGCTTCGGCGGGTTTTCGATCTCCACGATCTCGCCGTCCACCTGCGCGCGGGTGAACCCCAGCCGCCGCGCCGACTCGAAAACCTCGACGTGTTCGCCCTTGCGACCTTCCACCAGCGGCGCCAAGAGCTGCACCTTCGTGCCGGCCGGCTTTTTGAGGATCAAATTGACGATCTCCTCCGCGCTTTGCCGCGCGATGGGCTTCCCGCACTGGTGGCAGTGCTGGTGCCCCACGCTCGCATAGAGCAGGCGCAGATAGTCGTGGATTTCCGTCGTCGTCGCCACGATCGACCGCGGATTCGCCGCGCCCGTCCGCTGTTCGATCGCGATCGCCGGCGAGAGGCCTTCGATGCGGTCCACGTCCGGCTTCTGGAGCTGTTCGAGGAACATCCGGGCGTAGGACGAAAGGCTTTCGACGTACTTCCGCTGCCCCTCGGCATAGAGCGTGTCGAAGGCCAGCGACGACTTCCCGCTGCCGCTGAGGCCCGTCACCACGCACAGGCTGCCGCGCGGGATCCGCACGGTGATGTTCTTGAGGTTGTGCTCCCGCGCCCCCTCGACCAAAATGTATTTCTCCGCCATCGCCTTGCGCCTTTTCGTAAATGGATGGGCCACCCTACCACGGGCCGGCCCAACCTTCATTCCAATTCTTAAAACCCCGCCCCCTCCCCGTCAATCCAATACTGAACCCCCGTTCCGCTACCATTGAAAAATTGACCATTGGTTATTGAATATTGAATATTGCGCCCCCCCCCTCCCGCGCCCGCCGCCCTCCGGCGGTAGCTTCCGCCGCAGAAGCAAGCGCCATGGCCAGCCCCAAGCCCCCAAAACCGTCACAACCAAGCAGAAAACCAGGTACAACCCGAGCCAACTCCTGTTTTCCTGCTTTTTTCATGTTTTCCTGCTGAAATTCGGCCCTCGGCAGCTCGTTTTTGCGGTTTAAAGCCCCAAATCTGAAAGCCAACCACGGATTCACACGGATGGACACGGATTCCCGATCTTCGGATCCCGAACCACCTCCCACGGACTTCGGATGCTGAACTTCTCCCGCCCCTATCCGTGTCCATCCGTGTTCATCCGTGGTTGCCCCAGACATTTGCTCGTTTTTCGGTTTTGGGCCGTTATGGGGTCGTTTTTCGATGCTTTTTGCCTGTTTTGAGCCGTTTTCGCGCTTATTGTCGTTGCTCTTCCCCCTGAAAATTGACGATTGATTATTGATGATTGAATATTGAGCTCCCTCTTTCCTCCCCCTACTATTTTCCCGCACCAAGCCCCCGCCCCATGGACATCCTCATCCAGCCCGCGTCCCTCGATCTGGCCGACAGCTTCCGGCAGGCGCTGGACGTCGTCGCCCGCGAGCACCGCTACCTGATCTTCCAGGAAGCCCCGCCGCTCGAATCCGCCCGGAATTTCATCTCCAAGGTCCTCGCCAAGGGCTGGAGCCAGTTCTACGCCGTCCGCGACGGCCAAGTCGTCGGCTGGTGCGACGTCGTCCGCGACGAACATCCCGGCCGGACCCACGTCGGCCGGCTCGGGATCGGGATTCTGCCCGAGTTCCGCGGACAACAAATCGGCGCGCGCCTGCTCGCGGCCACCGTCGCCGACGCCTTCCAAAAAGGCCTGACCCGGATCGAGCTGGAAGTCTTCGCCGCCAATGCCCCCGCCCTCGCCCTCTACCGCAAATTCGGCTTCGTCGCAGAAGGCCGCAAACGCCAAGCCCGCTGCCTCGACGGCATCTGCGAAGATTCCCTCTGCATGGCCCTCCTCAAGTCCGAGGCTCCGCCTTCACTCTTCGCGACCGAATCCAATCCAACCGAAAACATGGAGTCGCCATGAACGCGACCGGAGCCCTGATCCTTCTCGTCGGTTTGATCGTATTCGGCGCGAGCATCCGGGGACTGTTCAACCGGGGGCGGTCGATCGTCTGCGCCGCGGCCGGAATCCTCGTGGCTCTGGGCGCCGGCTTGGGCGCGTGGATCGCATGGATGGAATCGAACTCGGCGATCGGCACGGCGATCTATCTGGTCATTGTCCTCGTCGGAATCGTTGCGGTCGTCCGGCAGATCAAGCCCCGCCAGCCCTGATCGGCCGAAGAATTCTCGCACAAAGCCACCAAAGCCCAAAGAATCATTCCCCATCTTTGAGCCTTGGCGTGGGATGGGGCTGGCGGTTTCCCGATCCCGGCGGGCTCGGCGAGCCCGCCCTGCCTTCCGATTCCCATTCGTTGAATTCGCTCCATTCGCAGTTGGCTGTTCCCCATCCGTACTACTATCCATCAATTTCTTGTTATTCATGCACGTTTTTCGTTCCAACACATTGCCCACGTTCAAGCTGAGATGCTCATTTTCATGGGCAAGCTAAACGAAAACCCTCATGGCC
>RZYG01000350.1 GCA_009930415.1 Spartobacteria bacterium
CTAAAGCCGGACGCTGCCGGGCAACACGGAGGTTGCCCCTCCATAGGGCGAAAGAAGCTGTTTTGATGGATTTCTGGAGGGGCAGGCTCCGTCCTGCCCGGTCTGGTTGGCCCGCGGAACCCCATGGGCAACACGGAGGTTGCCCCTCCAGCAAAGGATTTCTCCACTCCAACGACGATGCGCCTAAACACATTGTTAGGATTATGTTTGATTCTTCCCGTGGAACGGCGTACTTTCTTCTCCGCCTTTATTAGGGGATAGGTGTGTCTGGGATCCGAGGAGCGGAAAAACGGTGAAAAAGAACTGGGTTGGTTTGGGTCTTGGCCTGGCGGTGGGTCTGGCGCTGTCGGCGCTGTCCGCGCAGGCCGTGCCGGTGCGCATCGCGTCGTTCAACGTGGCGTTCGGCATCGACACGAACGACGACGGGGGCACCACCAACGACGTCGACTACGCGGCGGTCTCGAACGTCATTCAGCGCGTCCAGCCCGAGATCATTTGCTTCCAGGAACTGTACGCCGACGAAGACATGCAGGCCTGGATCGCCTTGGCCGCGAAGCTGGGCTATCCTTATTATGCGATGTCTTCGGGCGGTTCGCTGGACAATTCGATGCGCACGGGCATTTGGAGCAAATACCCGATCACAGGCACGGATCTCATCAAGGAAACCTATTACGATCCCACCGCGGTGGAAATCATGCGCTGGCCGATCGTGGCGACGATCGACGTGCCCGGCGCGCTCTATCCCCTCCACGTGTCCTCGACCCACAACAAGGCCGGCACCACGACCAAATCGGCCCGCCTGCAGCGGGCATTCGAAATGCGCCGCATCGTCCAGTATTTCGAGCGTTTGGTGGCCTCGAATCCGGTCGAAAACGTCCAGTACGCCATTATGGGCGACTTCAACGACGACATCGGCCTGACGCAGAACGAGTATTTCGATCTGGCCTACTACCAGTCCGTCGACCAGGACCTCGGCAATACCACGGCGACCTTCAACGACGGTTTCGACGTTCCCTGGAACACGAACGCCAGTTGGACGCTGCCGTACAGCAAATACCCGACCGAACGGCTGTCCACCATCGATATGGGCTGGATCAACCCGATCCACACCGGCACGAACCTGACCTGGACGCATTACTACACGACGGAAAGCGGCCGCTACCGCCTCGACTACATCCTGTTCAGCGACGAAATCATGAACAGCGCCTATGGCTCGCCGACCGGGGAAATCTACAACTCGGAATTCGACGGCGTGGGGGTCGGCCTGCCGAAGTTCGGTTCGCCTCTCGCAACCAACACCTCCATGGACGCCAGCGACCACCGGATGCTGTTTGCGGACTTCCACCTGATCGACGCCGTGCCGGGCATCACGCCGGTCGCCATCCTGAGCGAAGTCGTGGATCACTCCCTCACGAACGGCACCTACGTCGAAATCTGCAACACCGGCAGTTCCGCGCTGGACCTGACGGGCTACGAGCTGGGCGTGTACCTGAACGGTTCCTCGACTCCGACCAAGATCGCCCTGAGCGGAACGATTCCCGGTGGCGGGACGCATCTGATTGCGACGTCGGTTAGCGGGTGCGTGTCCAATTGGGGGGTAACGCCCGACCAAACGGCCGGCATCATCGGGTCGCTCAACGGCAACGATACCGTGGCGCTGCTCAAGCCCAACGGGGCCGTTTCCGACGTCTTTGGCCAGATCGGCTCCGTGGCGGGGGCCTGGGCTTTCACCAATTCCGTCGCGGCCCGCAAAGTGGGCGTGAGCGATCCGTTCAACGTCTGGGATGCGCAGGAATGGACGATCACGGCCGGCACCTACGCGGCGACGCCCGGCTGGCACCAGGCGCTGGCCAACGCGGAGGCCTACGTCTCCG
>RZYG01000108.1 GCA_009930415.1 Spartobacteria bacterium
AGGATGGTTTTTCCGGCGAACATCTCGGATTGGTAGTACGGAAAGACGGTCGTGAAGGTGCCGGGGCCGGTGCCCCAGACGGGCTGTTCGCGCCAGGCGGCGAGCGTGTCTTTCAGGATGCCGGAACGGAAGGCCCATTCTTTGCCGATGGTGGCCAACTGCGTCCATTCGCGCCAGAAGGCTCGCACGGCGAAACCAACAGCCGCAACCACCCCCGCCCATCCCAGCGTCTTGAGCCAAAGGGATATGGGCACGCCGGTGAAGGGATAATTCTGGACGGCCCGGTGGGCCGTCCAGACGTGCGCGGCGACGAGCAGGGCCATTACGGCCACGCCGGCGCGCGAACCGCACAGCACGACGGCGGTCGCAATCAACAGGGCGGCCAGAACCAGCAGTCCCGCCGGGCTGGAGGGTTTTCCATCCTGCACGGCGCGAAAGCGCGCGCGCGACGCCATGACGAGCACCACGGGCAGCAGCAGGTTGGAAAACACGGCGAAGTGGTTTTCGTTGACGAAGATTCCGGTGTATTCGCGGATGCGGGGCTGGCTGGGTTCCAGCCGCTGGAACAGCACCACGAAGGCCATGGCTACGCCGGCCGCCAGCGCGAGCGCCTGCACGCCGCGGATCTGGCGGGGCGTCAGGCGCGCACCAAGCGCAAAAGCGGCGAATGCCGCCAACGCCAAACCGAAAGTGCCCCAGGTGCCTTCCGCATTGGCGGACGCCGGGAGCCAGCGGATATGCTCGATCGGCAACGGCCCGCGCCCGGCGGACCAGTCGTGGGACGCGTTCCAAGCATACAGCGCAATCAATCCCAAAATAATAACGCCGCCGATCCACATGCGCAGCGGCATGCGCCGGGCGGCGATCAGCCCCAAAATGGCGAGACCGGGCAAAAATCCGGCCGCCCAGGAGCGGGGCAAAGGCCATGGCCAAGCGGCAGCGACAAACAGCAGCAGGAGCAGCGCCGGAATGGGAAGACGAATCGGCTTCATCCGTCGCTGGGCGGAACGGAATCGGCGGCCTGGGCCCGGTAGTGCCGGTAGGCGTAGCCGCCGTAGCGCCGGTAATAGTAGTAGTTGGCCACCGACTTGAGGTTGACGCCGTTCATGATGCTGCCCATGCACGGCGTGCCGCTTTCCTTGATCTTCAGGGCCGCATGGCTGGCGCCCAGGCTGTGCGTGACGCCGTAGCGGACGACGAACAGCACGCCGTCCGCGTTCGGCAGCAGCACGAGCGCATCGCTGACGCCCAGCACGGGCGGTGCATCGATGATGACGTGCTGGTACAGGCCGCGCGCCTCGCGCAGGAACTCGGCCAGAGGCTTGCGCCCCAGCAGTTCGGAGGGATGCGACGGAATGCGGCCGGAGAGCATCACGTCGAGATTCTGCACGTCTTGCGCCAGCAGGGCGTCTTTCCAGGCGATTTCGCCCTTGAGCACTTCCGCGAGGCCGGCGCGTTCCCGCTCCTGCCCGAAGATTGTGGAAAGCACGGGGCGGCGGAGATCGGCGCCGACCAGCAGAGTCCGGCGGCCATCCTGCGCGAGGCTGATGGCCAGATTGGTGGCGATCAGCGACTTGCCCTCTCCCGGGCCGGCGCTGGTGATCATGAGGACAGGCGCGTTGCGGACGTCCTCCCGCAGCAAGAGACTGGCGCGCAGGGTGCGGAACGACTCGGCCACCTCGCTGGTCTGCTTGAGGTGGGAAATCAGGCCCCGGGCCTGGATGGTCTTGTCGCCGATCAGCGGCACGGTGGCCAGCACGGGCATGCCCAGCAGGCGCTCGACTTCCTCGTTGCGGCGGAACCGATGGTCGGCGTAGTAGAACAGAAATATCGCGCCGAGGCCGAGAACGAGGCCGAAGGCAACCCCGCGCACCATGGCTTGGCCCGGGCGCGGCCGGAACGGCGCCTTGGCGGGCCGGGCTTCTTCGGCCAAACGGATGACGTCGGTCGGCAGCGATTCGGAGATGCTGGCTTCCTTCATCCGCGCGATGACCGCCTGGTGGATTTCCTGGTCGGCCTCGATGTTGCGCTTGAGTTCGTTGTAGCGGACCAGCTTGCGGTCCAGTTCGAAGGCCTCTTTTTCCTGCTCTTCCAGCGCGGCTTGGAGATTCCGTTCCTGCTCGGCCAGCATTTCGAATCGGCTTTTCAGGGCATAGATGGCGCCGGCGCAGGCGTCCTCGAACTGCTTGCGCAGTTTTTGTTCCAGTTCGAGGGCCTGCTGCAGATCCGGATGCTGCGCGCGATAGCGCTGCTGCAAGCCGGCCACGATGCGCTGCTGGTCCTGGAGTTTCTGGAGCGACGTTTGGACGCCCGGATCGTTCAGCACCGCCGCGATCTGGGGCGTCGGCACCTGGGCGTCGATCTGGCCCTGCACGGACTTCCAGGTCGTCTCCGCCTGGATCCGCTCCGTCTGGGCCGCGGTCAGCGTGCTGTTCAACGCCTTGAGCTTTTCGATGACGATGTTCTGGTCTTCCTCGAGGGAAACCGATTGGGTTTTTTCGCGGTATTCCTGCAGCTCGAGCAGCCCCTTTTCCAGCTTCTCGCGATATTCCTCGGAACGCTCGCGCAGCCAATCGATGGCCTGCATGGAGGCGCTCATGCGGTTGTCCAGATCCTGCTGGATGTAGGCCTGCGCAAGCGCGTTGGCGAGGTCGGAGGCGATCCGGGGATCCGGATGCTCGACGACGAGGTTGATCATGCGGCTTTTTTCAACGGCCGTGACGGTGACGAACCCCTGCGCGGCTTCGGCTTGTTCTTCCGGCGTTTGGCCGGGCAGGAAGCGCGGGTCCTTCGCCAATCCGCTGCGGGCCAGCGCCTGCGCCATCATGTTGCGGCTGTGGAGGGCGTTGATGTGGGTATTGAAATATTCCAGATTCCGGGTGTTGTAGGCCAGGATGTCCTGGTAATTCAGGATCTTGGGGATCTGCGCCTCGACCAGCAGCGTGGCCGTGCTGCGGTAGTAAGGAATCTGGCGGCGGGCCTGGAAGAAAAAAAACAGGAAAACGGCGGTGGCCACCAGCACGCCCAGCCAGGCGCGTTCGATCAGGATGGCGACGCCCTCGCGCCAATCGGGGAATTTCGACAGGGATTCGTCCGAACTTTCCGCGGCGCCGGCGATGTAAGGGGTGTTGGGCATGGCGCTCAGAAAAACACCTGGTCCACCATGATGACGTCGTTCGGCTGGAGCGGGACGTCGTTTTGGCCGTCGCGGCTCTTCAACAGATCGGAAACGCGCACGCGCAGCGTCGTTTGCCCGCCGTCGGGCCGGCGGCGGACGATGCGAACGCGATCGGGACTGGCCAGTTCGGTGAAGCCGCCCGCGCTGGCGATGGCCTGCAACAGCGTCATGGTCTCGCCGAACGGCAGCGGATAGACGCCGGGTTTCTTGACCTCGCCCATCAGGACGATCTGCGCGCTTTGACTGGCCAGCAACTTGAAGATGACGCGCGGATTGACGAGATAGTCCTTCGCCAGTATCCGGGTGAAGACCGCCTCGGCTTCCGCGACCGTCTTGCCCGCCAGAGGAATCGCGCCCGCCAACGAGTGGCGGATTTCGCCGGCCGGACCGATTTTGAACGCGCCGGAAAGTTCCGGCTCGCGATAAACCTGGATGTCGATTTCGTCTCCGGTTTGCAGGACGTGTTCGGCGGCGGCGGCGGTTCCATCCGTCTCGACGGCTGGCGCTTGTTCTTCCGGCGGGACGATTTTGGCGTCCGGTCGTTGGGGGGAGGCCGCATCCGTTCCGGTTGGCGGAAGCGCTTCAGCCGCCGGGGTTCCCCCAAGGACCGCTTCGTCCAGCAAGCCGTCCGCCGGACGCCCCGCGGAGTTGTCGCTGGCGCATCCCGCCGTGCACCCCAAGGCGAGGCCAACCCACAGGGCCGCCCCGGACCGCCCGAATTTCTTTAAGCGCAAAACCATATCGATCTTGTAGCACGGGTTCCCCGAAAAGGGAATGCCGGAATGGGGGCCGGTTTTCAATAATTCCAGCTGGCGCGCAGGTTCCAGCGGCCCTGTTCAAACGAGGTTGAGTCTTGCGACGCTCGGTCGCCGTCCACGTCGCCGTCGCGGCGCATGTAGGCATAGGCCACGCCGACGGAAAAGCGTTCCTTGCTCCACCAATCCACGCCAACGGAAAAACCCCAGTAGCGGTCGGTCCGGCCGTCCCGGTTATCCGCGGCGTCCGCGTTTCCGCCGGAGTAGTCGATCTGGCCGAAGGTGGCCGTGGCGTTGCCGCGCAGGCGCTCGATGAACAGCCGGCGCGCCACGCCGAACGTAACGCCCTGGTCCACCACGTCGGTGGCGTCCGAATCGATGGCCGGCCGGACGTCCGCAACCAGCTCGCCGGTGAAGGTCGACAGTCCGAACGGGCTGCTCTCGGCCCGCAGCGAGGCGATCCAATGCGCGTAGTCGTCCCGCGCCTCGTCGTCGTAGGTGCGCCACATGTAGCCCACGCGGCCGGAGGAATTGAACTTGGGCGACTGCTTCCCGCGCAGGCCGAGCGACAGGTCGTAGAAATCGGCGGCGGCGGCGCGGTCGCCCGCTTCCTGCGGATCGTCGCGGCCAAGGCCGCCTTGGACGAACGCCTGGCTTTTGGCCGACACGCGGTGGTACAGCCGGCCGGCGCCGTAGTAGCGGTTGTAGTCGAGATAGTTTTCGGCGTCGAACCGGTGCATTTCCAGACGCCCTTGCAGGCCCGCGCTGGATTTGCCCGAGATCCGATGCTCCACGCCCAGGTCGCCGAGCACGTCTTGCTTGGCCACGCGCGCGCCCACCACCGTATCCACGTCTTCCATCAGTCGGTAGCCCACCTGCCCTTGGATCTGGCTTTTGCCCGTGCGATAGACGCTCCCCAGCCGCAGCAGGTGGCTGGGGCGGTCGCCCACCTCGGCCTCGCTCTCGTAGACCGGAAGGATCATGCCGTAGTCGGCGTAGAGATGGTTCCCCGCCGGCCGCCCCCAAATGGCCAGCAGGCCCGGCGCCAGCGTGATGGACGTGTTGGGAGTGGCGTTGGTCGGATCGAGGAACACGTTGTCGTCGCTCGAGACCGACAGGCTCACGCGCGGCAGCAGCGCGCCCGTTTGGACGGGCACGTAGAAGGGATCGACGACCGCCCCGCCCTGATCGACGTAGGACGCGGCGTCGACGCCGCGGGTGAAGAAGCCGGCGGCATAGCCATCGTCCGCGGCCAAAGCCGTGGTCGACGCCGCGAAAGCGGCGGCGGCCAGGCCGGCGAAGATGGCGGAAATTCGTTTCATCAAGGGGTTTCGAGAAAGCGGAAGCCTTGGATCAGCTCCACTTCGTTCGGATCGTAGGGGGTGCCATCCTTGTCCAACACGTCTTGCTGCCAGACGTCGGGATCTTGTTCCGTCCGGTAACGCGCTTCCTGGATGGGCCGATGGGTCTTGCCGCTGACGAGCCCTTGGTTGAACCAGCCCACGCGATAAACGGCAAACACCGGCAGCACTTTTTTGAAATCGTTGCCGGCCTGGCGCATCAGCCAGTCGGAGCAGATGATGGGGCGCTTGTAGCGCTGCAGGAGCTGGATGCGCGCCTCGATGCTTTCGGCGCTGTCGAAGCTCTGGAACGTGATCAGATCCGAGCGTTCGAGTTTGCGCGCGGCCATCGCGCTGCCGAATTCCCGCCAGGCGGGCACCGCCAGCGGCTGCGCCGCCTCGACCGACCGCGCCCAGTTGAAGGTCTGATCCATCAGCGGCAGCGATTCTTCCCCCAACCCGCCGTTGCCGGCCGTATTGTAGAGGTCCCAGTAGAGCACGCGCTTGTCGCGCTTGAATTGGCCCATCACGTCCTTGACGTACTTCTCCAGCGCGGGCCATTGGCCGCGATCCTTCACCGCCTCGGCGCCGGGACTGGGCACCCAGCGGGCGTTGTGCTCGCCGTCGATCGGTGCGGGCTGCGGGCCGACGCGCGGCGGCTCGCCCGACCGGTTCAGGTCGTCGAACAGCACCGGCACCGTGCGCAGCCCGTGCTTCGCCGCAATTTCCAGAAACCGGTCCACCCGGTCGAGGAACCCATCGGGATCGGCCTGCCAAACCGCGAACTGGAGCTGGACGCGGATGGACGTGTAGCCGGCATCCTGGGCCCAGCCGAGTTCCTCGTCGATCGTATCGGGATCGAAGGTGTCTTCCATCCACGTCTCGACCGAATTGACGGCCGTGCGGGGAACGTAGTTCACGCCCTTCACGGCACCGAGATCCTCGTACCACTTCCAAATGCGGATTTCGTCCCAGCGTCCGCCGGGCGCGCCTTCCCCGGGGCGCGGTAAAACGGCCGGGCGGACGCCCGCCACCGAAGGCCGGATCGTGGGGCTGGCATCCGTGACCAGCGCGCCGGAGTCCAGCGAGTAGAACGGCGCGGTCGCGCCGATATATTGGCCGAGACCGTCCCGGTCGAACGGGCGTTCATGGTGGATGAAAGGCTCCAGATCCGCGAAAAAGGCGTTGCACAGCTCGAACTGGTAAAGCTCCGTATTCTCGCTGGCGTCTTCGATCTGGAATTGCCCCCGGTCTTCGCCGTCGGCGGCCATCCAGGCGGCCTCGCCGGCCTTCAGCGCGGCGCGGGGGCCGTTGCGGGGCGCGACCGCCAATTCATAGGCTTCGCTCATGACGTTCCAGCGGCCTTGGCCGCCTTCCGCCACCACGAACGAACCGCCTTGGGCCGCGACGGTTCCGACGGGCGTCTCGATCTGGAGATCCAGCGTCGGCATGGGGACGCCCGCCTGCACGCGCAAGCGGCCCTTGAAGAGCTTGATATGGATTCGGCGGATCAAATCTTCGCCGCTTTTCGGCAAACCGTCCGCCGTGTGGCGCAACTGCTGGATCTCGAACGCGGTGTTCGGCGCGACGCAGAGAATCGCGCCGGGCGAGCATACCAGGCACAGCCGTCCATCCTTGCCGGTGCTCACGCGGACGTTCTCGCCGACGGAAGCGCCTTCGAACAAATCCTTCAGCTCGGTTTTGCCTTCGTGGACCGGCGCGGAATACACGCGGACCTGCGCTTTGCCGGTCATCGCGGCCACGACCGCCTCGCCCGTCGGCTTGGCGGCCTGCGCCGGCACGGATAACCAGCAACTCGCCAGCGCAAGAAAGGTCAGGCGACCCGCGCGAAAAACGATGCTTGTGTTGTTCATGGCTTGTACTACCTTTTCCATCCGGAACCCGTCACCGTCCCATGCCCGAAACCAAGGAAATCATCGCCGCGCTGCTCCAACAGCACACGCCCATCTCGTTCGTCGCGGGCGGACCCAGCATGAATCCGACCATCCGCGACGGCGAAAGCGTTTTCATCAAGCCGTTGTCGGCTGGCGTGCTTCCTCATGGAAGTGTCATACTCTACCGGATATACGGAAGAATAAAAGTACACCGTTGCACTTTTAACAATAAACGAACAAATCGGGTTTTCACGGTTGGCGACGCCGCCGTGGCGGGCGGCGGCTGGATTCCGGCCGCCGACATCCTCGGCGTGGTCGAAAGCGTGCAGCGCGATGGACGCATCCGCCGTTTGGACACCCGCCGCGCCCGCTGGGCCGGCCTGTTGCGCTTTTATGCGCGGCCGCTGCGGCAAATGGCGGTGGCCGTTTACCGCGCATTCCAATGAAGATTGAACGTTGGACGTTGAATCTTTCCGGCACGGGGGCGCGCCAGCTCCAAAGAACGGCTCGGCAGGGACGCCTCGCCCTACCAAAGCATCGATCGTCTTAGGTAGGGCGAACCCTCCGGGTGAGCCGAAACGTCCTTGCCCTGGACATTGGACATTGAACATTGGACATTGGATATTGAAATCCTTCCGGCACGGGGGCGTGCCGGCTCCAGAGAATCCCGGCGCGCCGGGCCGGCCCATTGAAGATTGAAGATTGATTATTGAATATTGAATATTCGAATTTTCCTGCCTGCCCAGACGGCGCGGCGCGCCGTCCCTACAATCCAATCCACCCGTTGGAAATTGGACATTGGATATTGAATATTGGATATTGATTCCCCTCTTCACGCCGGCACCGCCTCCCCCGCCAGCGCCCGCACCGCGTCCGCCGTCTTCGTGAAATGGAACCGCGCAATCCCGACCTCCCGGGTCAGCCGATCCAGCCCATCCAGGATGCCCTGCGACCACTCTTCCGCGAACCACGGCACCGCCGCCACGTCGAGCAGCGCCAGCCGCGCTTGCGCCGCCGACATCGGTTCCAGACGGCATTCCGCCGCTTTGTGCAGAAAACAAATCCCCGCCAGCGGCACTTCCGCGGCTTCGGCGAAGCGGCCCGACCCGTGCCACGGCGTGCCCGCCACGCGCCACTGCCCGCCGCGGCAAAATACCATCGCGCGGTCGTCGTTGAGGATGCGCCAGCCGGCGGAATGCAACAGCCCCGAAATCGTGGACTTGCCGGCCCCGCTGCGGCCGGTGAACACGAAGCCGCAGCCATCTTTCACCGCCACCGCCGCGTGCAGCAGCGCCCCGCCAAGACGCGAAAGCAGGCCCCACGACAAAATTTGGTCCAACGGATAGCGGAGCGGCGCTTCCAAGGTGCCCCCCTCCGGCCAGGCCGCGGGATGGATCGCCAATTCCGCGCGCGACAGGTCGCGCGCCACGCGGCAGGAGTAGCGCCGGGCTTCCGGCACTTGCAGCCCGACATGGAAAACCAATTCCGCGCCGTCTTCCCAGACCGCCCAGTGTCCGCCGGCTTTCCACAGCGGCGCGCCGGCGGGAACCGGAACGGCGCGGCGAACGATCTCCACCGGCAGTTCGATCAATGCGGAGCCGGAATCGCGGCTCACCGGGACGGTTCGCCCTACCGGTTCGGAACAGGGCATCCGCAGGTAGGGCGAGGCGTCCCCGCCGAGCCGGGCTTTTGCTCCCACGTCCATCTCAGTGCAGCCAGACCCATCACGGCTCACCGGGACGGTTCGCCCTACCGGGACCGAGAAAAATCCCGCATAGGCCGGGTCGGAATAGCGCACCGAACAAGCCGCTTCGGTCCGCAGCGCAAAGCGCAGCGGGCCGATATTCAGATGACCGGAATCGATCACGAACCCCCGTCATAGGCGGTGGCCGGCGGACCCACGCACGCGCTGTC
>RZYG01000109.1 GCA_009930415.1 Spartobacteria bacterium
CGACGTGATTTCGACGAACTTCTACGGCCTGCGGCTCGTGGCCGGCGGCGCGACCGGCCCGGGCACGGTCAAGTGGGACGAAATCCGCGTGGCCAACCGCTGGACGAACCTGTTCAACGTCGGGCGCCAGCCGGTTTGGGACGGCGGCGACAACAACGACAACTGGTTCAAGCCCAAGAACTGGATGGGCGACCAGTTGCCGCGGATGGACGTGGAAGTGACCGTGTTCTATGAAACGATGGGCCGGTCGATCGGCGAGGCCAACAACGTGGGCCGGATCAAGTTCAACGGCAACGCGGGCAACCACTATCCCGTGCTGGGGCTGCGCTTCGACTACCGCCAGACGAACGGCGTCTACATCTACGGCGCGGGCAATTCGTCCGTGATGGAACTGTCCCACCAAGGCATCGAGGTGCAGGCGGGCGCGTCCGGCCAGACGGCGCGGGGCACGAATACCTTGGCGTTCGACGAGCTGCAACTGTGGACGGACCAGCCGTGGACCAGCAGTTCGACCAACGCGTTCACCTTCCACACCCAGATCAGCGGCACCGGCAACGTGACCAAGAGCGGTTCCGGCCGGTTCCATCTGGTGGGGGCGACCGCCAAGGGCGAACCCAACACCTTCAGCGGCATCATGACGATCAGCGAAGGTCCGCTGAGCATCGAACAGCCCTACTCGCTGGGCAGCACGTCCGGACGCACCGTGGTGACGTCCAGCGGCGTGCTGGAGCTGCGGCCCCGCGCGGCGACGATCTACACGAACGAGCCCTTGACGCTCACCGGCATGGGCCTCACCAACGAAGGCGCGCTGTACAACGTGGCCTACAGCAACCGCTGGACCGGGCCGATCACGGTGGTCGATTCCGCGCGCATCGGCGCCAGCACCAACAGCACGCTGGCCTTGGCCGGCGGCGTCAACGGCGTGAACGGCGAGCAGGACCTCTATCTGGGCGGCGTCGGGCCGATCTACGTCATCGACGCCGGCCTGGGCTCGAACCTGCGCCATCTCATCAAGGACAACGCCAACACGGTCACCCTGTCCGCGGCCAGCTCCTGGATCGGCTGCACGTTCCTCAGCAACGGGATGCTGCGGGCGACCTTGGCGGATGCCACGTCCGTGACGACGCCGTTCCTGGTGTCGACCGGCGGCGTCTTCGACCTGAACAACTACCACCAGACCATCGGCTCGCTGCAGGACGGCAACGCCGATCCGGCCGGAACGGGCGGGCAGGTCTGGCTGGGCACGGCGAATCTGACGGCCGGCGGCAACGGCAGCAACACGACCTGGCACGGCGTCATCAGCGGCACCGGCGGCTTCAACAAGAAGGG
This sequence comes from Spartobacteria bacterium, assembly GCA_009930415.1. GTDB lineage: Bacteria > Verrucomicrobiota > Kiritimatiellia > CAIQIC01 > Lenti-01 > Lenti-01. The sequence continues at coordinate 1,330 of RZYG01000109.1, forward strand.
CGCCGGCACGATGTTCATGGCCGGCACCAACACGTATTCCGGCCCTACCACCGTCAGCAACGGCACGCTGCTCGTCAGCGGCGCTTCGCCGTACTCGGCCCATACGACCTATCCGGGCGGCACGCTGATGGGCGACGGCCCCGTCGGCGACCTGGCCATCGGCGGCACCGTCGATCCGGGCCTCGATCTCGGCTATGCCGACCAGTTCGACTGCGGCCCGATCCAACTGGTCGCCAACGGATTCCTGACGGTGGACATGGCCTCCGCCAGCGGCACGGCCGGCTCCGAATGGGATCTGCTCAATTCCTACGGCGGCATCACGGTGCAGGACAACGGCACCTTCAACGTCAAGGTGCAGGGGAATCCCGGCGACTTCAATCCGTCGCTGAGCTACTCCTGGAAGATCATGGCCGGCGTCTCGCCGGTGTCCGGCTTCCACGTCAACAAGTTCTACGTGGACGCCTCGAGCTTCTTCCCGAACCTGGACGGCGGCAAGTTCAACGTGGTGCAGGACGGCAACGACGTCTACCTGACCTTCACGACCGGCGGCGGCATCCCGGTGTGGGACGGCGAAGGCGTGGACGCCTATTGGAACACGGACGCCAACTGGGAGGGCGACCTCGTGCCGGCGGTCGGCAAGACGGTCGTGTTCTACACCGGCCTGGATTCCGGCGCCACGATCTTGCTCGACCAGTTCCGGACGATCGGCGGGATGCGCTTCACCGACCAGGCCGACACGTCGCTGATCTTCTCGGGCTATCAGCTGACGATCGGCGCCGGCGGCATCGGCGTCTACGCCGACGCGGCGGGCGAACACGTGGTGGCCAGCCTGATCGCGCTGCAGAGCAACCAGACCTGGACGAACGATTCGACGGCGGCGTTCACGACGGCGGCGCAGATTTCCGGCAACTACGCCCTGCGCAAGCGGGGCGTGGGCAAGCTGGTGCTGTCGGCCAACAACTCGTTCACGGGCGGGTTGTACGTGGACGAAGGCGGCGTGCAGCTCAATTCGAGCACCAACGCGATGGGCACCGGCGCGGTGCAGGTGGGCACCAACGCCACGCTGGAACTGAACGGCAACTTCTACTGGCGGCCGGTGAACCTGACTCTCTACGGCGGCGGCACCAACGCCGGCGGGGCCCTGCGTCAGGTGTCCTCCGGCGTGGGCGAGTGGCGCGGCACGATCACGGCGGGCGCCGACGCGCGGATCGCCGTCGCGGCGGGCTCCTTCAACACGTTCAACGCCATTTCCGCGGGCGCGAACACGCTGTACGTCACGAACTACAATTCGTTCACGATGATCTCCAACCAGTTCACCGGCACGAAGACGACCGGCGACGGCGCGCTGCACAAGAGCGGTCCGGGCGGCCTGTTCCTGCGCGGTTCGACGCTCGAGGGCAGCATCGTCGTGGCGCAGGGCCCGCTGCGCCTGGTGGAGAATCTCGCCAACGCCGGCGGCGAGCTGCGCCTGCAGGACGGCGCCGTCCTGACCTCCAGCAACGGCACCGAGCGGACGGTCGCCAAGCCGGTCGTCGTGGACGGCCACGTGGCGCTGGGCGCGCTGGGCACCTACAAGGGGCCGCTCTATCTCAACGGCGGCGTGGACCTCGCCGGCGGCGTCCGCAATCTCGCCGTCAGCAACCTCGTCACCGTCAACGGCGTTCTCGCCAACGGCGGCTTCGCCAAGACGGGTCCCGGTACGCTGACGTTGGCAGCGAACAACACCTATGCCGGCGCCACGACCGTCGAGGCCGGCACGCTGGTGGTCAGCGGGTCCTCGGCCGATTCGGCCCATACCGTGAACGTCGGCGGCACGTTGCGCGGCGCCGGCACCGTCGGCGATTTGTCCATCTGGGGCCTCGTGGATCCCGCCGACGCCGCCGCCGCGGCCGGCACGCTGGACGTGGACGGCACGGTGGCGCTGAACGCGGCCGGCACGCTCAAGATCGACATGCCCACCGCCGCCGGCACCGCCGGCAGCGATTGGGACCTGCTGGAAGCCACCGGCGCGGTGACCGTGCCCGCCTCCGGCCAGTTCATCGTCTGGGTCACGGGCGCGGCGTCCGGCTTCGTCCCCGGCGCCGGCCAGAGCTGGAAGATCGTCGATGCCGCGGCCGTCAACGGCTTCGACGCCGACCGCTTCATCGTGGACACGTCGGGCTTCGCGCCGGAACTCTACGCGGGCACGTTCAGCGTGTCGAACGACGCGGCCAACGGCGATCTCTACCTGGTTTTCGTGCCTTCCGTGCAGGATCCGGACTACTTCGGCGTGGCGCCGAACGGCCCGACCTCGATGGCGCTGGAATTCGAGCTCAACGGGGCGGGGCAGGACGTGGTGATCGTGTACAACCTGACGGGCGTCTTCGAGGCGCCGTCGGGCGCCGTGCCGGCCGTCGGCCAGCCGTTCGCGGGCGGCACCGTGGTCTATTCGGGCGCGGCCTCGCCGCAGACCCACCTGAACCTGACGAGCTGCACGCACTACTACTACATGCTGTTCTCGGTCTACGACGGGCGGTATTCGTCCGGCCTGGCGGACGACGAGGAGACCTCGCCGCCGCCGCCGCCGGTGGTGACCGAGGCCACGCTCATCGGCGTCGATACCTTCACCGCGAACTGGGAAGCCTCGACGGGCGCGACCGGCTACCGGGTGGACGTCAGCGAGAACCCGTACTTCACCGGCGGATCGGCCGGGGCATTCTCGTCGTTCCTCGGCCAGGGCTTCGAGGGCGGCGCGATGGACAACTGGACCCTTACCCTGGGCAACGCCTACGTGTCCGACGAGAACCCCGCCGGCGACGCGCCGACCGCGGCCCGCATCCGGACCGGCACGTATTCGTGGCAGCGCCGCTACGGCAGCAACACGATGCAGCTCGCCGCCTCGTCCATCGAAGGCTTCGTCTCGCGCACGGTGGAAGTCCACGTGGCCGCCATCTCGACCAACGTATCCAACGGCGCGGACGGCGCCGACTGGGTCGGCATCTACGTCGCGCTCAACGGCGCGGAATTCCCCGCCGAGCCCGACGTCAAGATCGGCGGCAGTCCGCTGAACAACGCGCGCTGGGGCTACTACGCGACCGGCGTCGTGGAGACCGCCGCGGGCACGCCGGTCGCGGTCGCCGCGCCGCAGACCGGCTCCAACGACAACAACTACGCCACCGCGCGCATCGCGATCCCGGATTCGGCGTCCTCCATCGCCCTCGAGATCGTCGCGGTCAACAACGCGGCCTCCGAAGTCTGGGCCATCGACGACGTCGCGGTCGTCGGCGCCAGCATCGGGTCCAGCTTCGTCTACGAAGACGTCTACGTGGCGGCGCCCGCTACCAGCCTGCCCGTGGAAAGCCTGGTCGAAGACCGGACCTACTACTACCGCGTCCGCGCGGAAAGCTCCGGCGGCTGCATCAGCGCCAATTCCGACACGATGCCGGTGGTCACCTCCATCAGCGTTCCGGGCGACCCGGGGGATACGCTGTGGGCGTCCGACGGCACCAGCACCAACCACGTCTACGTCGAGTGGGAAGACCTCCTCACCGAGACGCGCTTCTACGTGTACCGCAACACGTCCTCCGACGCCGGCACCGCGCAACTGGTCTGGACCAACGGGATGAGCCTGACGAACTGGAACGACGAGACGGCGGCCCCCGGCCAGCTCTACTACTACTGGGTGGCGGGCTCGAACCAGAACGGGCAGGGCGTCTGGAGCGAACCCGATCCGGGCTTCCGCCTGCTCAACGTCGTCACCAACGTGGCCGCCACCGAGGGCGACGCCATCAACCTGCTGTCCAACAAGGTCGTCGTGACCTGGGACGACCTCGAGGGCGAGACCGGCTACGCCATCTGGCGCAGCCTGAACTACCAGACCAACACGGCCGATTGCGTCGGCACCGTCGCCGCCGGCACGCTGACCTTCGACGACCTCACCGCCGTGCCGGGCTGGCCCTACTACTACTGGATCCTCGCCACCAACAGCACCAGCGAAAGCACCGGCGCCTGGGGCGATCCGGCCGTCGGCTTCCGCACGCCCATCGGCAACGTGGGCGAGGGGACCTCCCTGGCCCTCGACGGCCGCGAAATGATGCGGGCCGTCGTGGTGCCCAACTCGGACAACCATCCCGTCCTGGTCCTGCACTCGACCCAGGCCCCCGTGCTGACCTATCCGGGCCCCAGCACCAACTATAGCGTGGGCGACGTCATCGGCACCGCCGCCGTCGTCTACAAGGGCGTCGCGTCCGGCTTCCGCGAACACGTCGTGCCGCCGAACAGCACCAACCACTACCGCATCTACAGCATCCAGGGCGACGGGGAAGCCACGCCGTATCCGTACTATTCCGACGGCCTGATCCCGGGCAGCCCGCTGATCACGATGCCGTACCCCGAGAACGTCTACTCCGAGACCTTCTCCTACACCAACAAGGACATCAGCATCGGCAGCTTCTCCAACAAGACGGGCGGCCACCAGTGGACCGCCGGCTGGAGCCTGTCCACCGCCGGCTCGGGCCACGGCTGGACCGTGCAGACCAACGGCGTGACCGGCCTGCCGGCCTTCAAGGTCACGGAATCGAACTACCCGACCGTCGTCGGCAACCGGGCCGTGCTGGAAGCCAACGGGGTCGGCCACAACGCCGCGCGCCGCACCATCGCGACGACCAACAACGGCACGATCTTCGTGGGTTGCGTCGTGGCCTACCAGTACGACGGAACCGGCAAGTACATGACCATCGGCCTGATGGACGGCGACACCACCGAACTGGAATTCGGCAAGGTCTACGGCGCGAACAACCTGTTCAGCATCCGCCGGCCCAGCGACAACAACAACGCCGCCAGCACCTACGAGATGCACGGCTGGGGCGAAACCGGCCGCGACACCAACGACTGGTACTGGATGGTGATCAAGTACGACTTCGACGACGCCACGGGCGGCAAGGCCTACGCCAATTGCTACTACAAGGGCGAGGGCATTCCGTACCTCGAGCCCGCCACCTGGGCCGCGGAATGGTCGGGCCTGTCGGCCATCTCGAAGTTCACCTCCATCGAGCTCAAGGGCGGCAGCGACAACGGCTGGATCGGCGGGGCCATCTGGGACGAAATCCGCGTGTCCTCCATCTGGCCCGAGCTGATCGGCCAGCCCGGCCTGATTCCGTATCCTTCGCTCGTCGATTTCGGCGAGGTGGAATCCACGCTGTCCAGCAACTTGACGCTCTACATCGCCAACAGCGGCGGCGACAACGTGCCGCTGTACGTGGACGACGAACCGGCCTTCACGCTGACCGGCCCCGACGCCGGCTACTTCACGATCAGCGCCACCCGGTTCGCGGATCCCCTGTTCTACCTGCAGAGCAACAGCCTGACCGTGACGTTCTGGCCGACCAACTCCGGCACCGTGCCCTATACCAACGCCTGGCTGATGGTGGCGAACAACTCGGGCGTGGATCCGTACCCGATCCAGCTCGTCGGCACCGGCATCCCGACCGTGTCCACCAACGTGCCGATGGTGTCCAACTACTTCGTCGGCCATACCCGCTGGGCCAACGACGCCATGGTCACCTCGGGCGTGTTCGCCGTCACCGCCGAGGTCTTCCACGTCCGCGGCATCTACGTGGACGGCGCGCTCCGCGCCACCTACAACCTGCTCAACGGCGACGGCGACGTCATCCTGACCAACGAGCCGTTCGATGCCTACCAGACGGCCGACGGTCAGTCCTACGTCCTGTCCGATTCGGTCCACGCCGGCTACTGGCCGGGCACGCCGTCCACCAACTACCAGCTCCAGGTCACCCTGATGGCTTCCAACCTCATCGGCCACACCAATACGCTCTACACCGCCGACGGCGTGACGGTCGCCAACGACTTGTTCTTCTCCGAATACGTCGAGGGTTCCAGCGACAACAAGGCGCTGGAAATCTTCAACGGCACCGGCGCCGACGTGAACCTGAGCCAGTACGGCATCCGCCGGATGATGGGAAACACCACCGAACTGGGCGATTACGAGCCGCTGCCGGACGTGGTCCTGCCGGGCGGCGGCACCTTCGTCATCGTCCATTCCAGCGCCGACGCCACCCTGCGGGCGCTCGGAAACTGGACCAACGATACGGCGACCACGTTCAACGGCGACGATACCATCCTGCTTTACAAGGGCCTTGGCGCGGAAACGCCCACCGACGCGGTGGGATCCATCCCGAGCGGCGGCAACTTGTACAGCGACCAGACCCTGCGCCGCCTGTCGTCCGTCACCAACGCCAATCCGGCCTACGACGGCCTGGAATGGGATTCCCACGCCATCGATACCTTCGCCGGACTCGGCACCCACTCGATGGACGGGGCCCTCGGCAAGGTCATGCACTTCACGGTGGACGACGACGACGTGGAAGCCCCGCTGATCACCGACGTCCTCGTCGGCACGAACGCGCCCACGGCCAGTTCCCCCGGGCCGGACATCCTGCTCGCGGACGTGCCGGAGAGCGGCCTCACCATCGCCTGGAACGTGCAGGACGTCGACAGCGGCCTCTACGCCGCCAGCAACCGCTATATCCTGCGGACCGGCGCCACCGTGGTTGCCACCGGCTACCTGCCGGCAGGCACCAACGAAAACGGCGGCGCCCTCGACGGCCCGCTGGCGCTCTCCGTCGACGTGCCCCTGGCGTCGCTGCCCGGCGGCAACTACGCGCTCGCCCTCGTCGGTTCCGACTTCGATCCGGAATACGAAGGCGACGTCATGACGAGCTCCAACCTGTACTACTTCCGCGTTCTCGCCCCGTACGTCGAGGTGACGCCGGCCGCCCTGGACTTCGGCCAGGTGGGCGTGGGGCTGACCTCGAACATGACGGTCACCATCCACAACGCGGGCAACATGGACCTCTACGTCGAGGACATCGAGTTCGCCGGTACCGGCTACGCCCTGTTCGAGGCGGACGTCGACCAGACGACCATCGCCGCAGGCGAGTCGCTCGACGTCACGGTCTATTTCACCCCGGCCGGCGGCGGCTTCTTCAACTGGTCCATGATCATCCACAACGACTCCGCCAACGATCCGGACGCCGTCGTGGCGCTCACGGGCAACTGCTACGACCCCGAAACCTCGCCGCCGGAGGTCATCGAGTTCGCCGTCATGGACACCAACGCCGTGCCCAACGTGGTGACCGACCACGCGTCGGCCCAGGGCGAACTGACCGCGAGCTTCACGCTCTACCAGTACACCGGCATGCGGCCCGACGGCGCCAGCCTCGACCTGATCTATCCCGACGGCACCCTCGCGTTCGAAAACCTCCCGCTTTCGGCCACGGTCACCGTCACGAACGAGGGCAACCTCTGCACCGTCTTCGTCGGCACCCCGCCGCCGTTCTGGCCCGCCGTGCTCGGCGTCTACACCGCCCGGGTCTCCGCCATCAGCTCCAACGGCATCCAGATGATCGACGACGTCTACTACCGCACCCTCGGCGGCGGCGTCCAGGAACTGACGGAAACCTTCAACAACGTCGCCAGCAACAGCGCGTCTTATGTCACCGCCATCGCCACCAACGCGGATTGGGGCACCTGGACGTTCCGGGCCACCCGCTGGGACCAACCGCTCTCCGGCAAGGCGCCGACCGTCGGCCCGCTGGGCCATTTGATCTCGCCCACGCTGACCGGCGGCTGCACCCAGATTTCATTCGACTACAAGCGGGCGTTCTCCGAATCCGGCGCTTTCGACTACGACGTGATCGTCAACGGCGACGTCGTCGGCACCGTCACTTCGATGCCGCCGGAC